>CAZXQD010000034.1:1707-34071 GCA_964643405.1 uncultured Hyphomonas sp.
CGTTCGTCCAGGTCACGTCGCGGTCATAGAGCGGCACGGTCGAGAGGCTCATCTTGGCGGAGCCGTCGACGATGGTGCGGCTGAAGGAGACGTACATCAGGCTGTCGCTGCTGGCGTCGTAGATGCGCCGCACCGCGAGCTGCTTGAAGACGAGACTCTGGCTCTGGTCGAAGACTTCCTCGCCGGATTTGTCGAGATCAATCCTGCCGACCGTGATGGGGCCGGACTGGAGGCAGGAGATTGACGAGTTCGACGGGTTCTCGAACCAGTTGCCTTTGCCGAGCCGGTCCCAGACGCTGCGGTCGAAATGCGCGAGGTGGCAGACGACGCCGGAGACCTTGGGATCCTGCAGCTGCATGATCTTGATCTCGTTGCCGGTCCAGTCGTTCTTGAATTCGCCGACTTCGTTGCCGCCGCCGCAGGCAGCAAGAAGGCACGCCAAAGCGAGCGCGGGGACGGCTGTCAGCGGCTTCATGGCATTCAAAACGCGCGGCCGCTGATCCGGTTCCAAAGACTCAGAAAAAATGTTCTCGGGAAGCCGCGAGGCTAGCCGACAGAGCGGAGCGGGCCGAGAGAGTCCCACTGGACGATGCCGTGCGCCTCGTCCGTACAGAAGCCGCAGACGTGAACGAGCAGCTCCACCCGGTCCGCTGCTGTGGTTTTCGTCAGAGCGCGCATTTGCCGGTCGAGCAGGCGGAAAAGCACGGCTCGATCCAGGGGCGCGGAAAGATGTTTTTCGAAAAGGTCGCCCAAGGCGGCCTCCACAGCGAGGTCGCCTTCTGCCGGGCCGTCGAGCGCAGCAGATGCAAACAGCCGCATGCGCGGCAGTTCTTCATTGATGATGTGTATCCAGTTCATGGGCGGGCGTGTAACCCTCGCGGGAAAATCGCTTGCCACGGGAATCCATGACACCGGGTGCTTTTTTTCTGCGACAAGCTGTCCGGTCAGGCGACCAGACCAAGGGCCAGGCCCCTGAGCCCGGCAGTTACACGATCATGGACATCCAGCTTGTCGAAACACCGGCGGACATAGGTGTCCACGGTGTTGGCCGAGATATTCAATTTTGCCGCGATCATCTGGTTCGAGTGGCCGCGAACCACGAAGCCCAGGATCTGCCTTTCGCGGTCGGACAGGGTCACATGCTCCGGCAGGGAGTCGATGATCAGGTCGCAGAACCGCAGATGGGCCAGCTGGCATGCAGCGTGGAGTTCCGCGATCTCGTGCTCGTCGAGCAAAGCCCGCTGATGACCGATGCCCGCAGCGTAGTAGCCATGGCGCCCGTTCGGACCGAAGACCGGGATCGCGAGGCCCGGTCCGAAATTCTGCGCCCGGACGGCCTTGAGATAGGCGCGCTCCTGGGCATCAAGATGTGGCACCTTTTCGATATCGGACCACCAGAAGGGCAACGTGCGCTGGGCAGCGATGCGGGGCAGGGGATCGATGTGCAGGTAGTCGGAATTCCGGTATGTTTCCACCCAGTCTGTGGGCCAGCCGAAATTGTAGACTTGGATGTCCGGACCGAAATCGACCGCGCCGACCGGCGGGTAGTGGTAGTAGCTGAACATCGGGATGCGCGCAGAGGCGCAGTAGGATTCCATCGCAAACTGGATCTGCGGCAGATCAATCGCCGCTTTGATCGCGCGGCGCAGCCGCTCAAGGGCAGAAAGTTCGTGTTCCGGTGGCTTGGCCATCGTACCTGCGAGCTCAGACTGTTGCGCTCAAAGGATGCCTTTTTTTCTCCTGGAGAGAAAGGATTATTCGGCCGCGACGCGCCGCTGGCCTTCTTCGTCTTCGGTATCAAACACCAGAATGTCGCCTGGCTGACATTTGAGCTCCCGGCAGAGCGCTTCAAGGGTCGAGAAACGGATCGCCTTGGCCTTGCCGGTCTTGAGGATCGAGAGATTGGCGAGGGTGACGCCGACACGCTCTGACAGTTCCGTCAGGGACATGCGCCGCTCCAGCAGCACGCGGTCGAGGGTGACACGAATGGTCATGTGCGGATGGCGCTCCTCAGATCGTCATTTTTTCTTCATCGCGCAGGCGGGTGCCTTCACGGAAAACTTGGGAAAGCACAAACAGCGCAGCAACCGAGATCCACAGTATGAACTGTGTCGACAGGCGCGGCGGTTCGTCACCCACGAGCGTGGGAACGGCGCTGACGACCAGTACGGTTGCCACGCGCAAAAGTTCCATCGCGGCGATGGCGATGCCGATGCGCGACAGACGGCCGGCGTTCTCGGGAACGAAGGGATCGCCATCGGCCAAGGTTAGCAGGATTCGGCGCAGCTGGAGGCAGATGAAGATGACGCCGGGCACGACGACCATCAGGCCGACCAGGCCGATCACCAGCTGTCCGGGCGTGACGCCTTCGGCCAGCGCCTTTATGCCGGAGATTTCAGTCGCCCCGCCGGAAAGGCTCGCCGTCAGGCCGATCGCCAGCACTGGAATGCCAATCACACCCATGGCACCCACGATCCACATCGCGACCGTGACGAGCACGGTCATGATCTCGGCCATGGAATTGCGTCCGGTGTTCGGCATACCTAGTCTTTTCACCCTCTGTCCTTGATGGTCTATGAAGCGAGACTTTGCCAGAGCATTGTCCCATTATTACCGAATAACGATATATGAGTTCGCGCACAACGCAAGAATGGAGCCATTATGGCCGTCAAACACGCCGAATCGCCCCCGCGGCTCGAACCCGGACCCCTTCTGGCGGCCACGCACAACAAGGGCAAGGTCGAAGAACTGAAGGCACTGTTTGAACCGCATGGGTTCAAAGTGGTCTCCGCCATCGAGTTAGGGCTCGATGAGCCGGAGGAGACCGAAGCGACCTTTGCGGGGAATGCATTGCTGAAGGCCCGGGCGGCGATGCGAGCATCCGGCCTGCCGGCGCTGTCGGACGATTCGGGGCTGGCAGTGACGGCGCTGGGCGGGGAGCCGGGTATCTATTCTGCACGCTGGGCCGGCGAACCACGCGACTTTTACCGCGCGATGGAGCGGGTCGAGGAAGCGCTGAAGGCGACTGGATCGGCAGACCGGTCGGCAAAGTTCGTCTGCGCGCTCGCCGTTGCGTGGCCGGATGGGCAGGAAGCCGTGTTCGAGGGCGAGGTGCATGGCACGCTGGTCTGGCCGCCACGCGGCACCCGGGGCTTCGGGTATGATCCTGTATTTGTCGCGGACGGCGAGACGATTACCTTCGGCGAGATGGACCCTGACCGGAAACACGCGATGAGCCACCGCGCGGAAGCTGTAAAGAAACTGCGCGCGGCACTTCTGGCATGAGCCTGACACCTGCTCCCTTCGGTCCGCATTTCGGATTTGGCCTCTACGTCCACTGGCCGTACTGCACGCGCATCTGCCCCTATTGCGACTTCAACGTCTACGCAGCGAAGGATCGTGACAGCGGGCCGCTGGTGGAGTCGATTGCCGGTGACATTGCGGCCCACAGACCCCGTCTGCCTCAGCATGGCGCGTTGGATACGGTCTATTTCGGAGGTGGCACACCGGCCCTGCTGCGACCGGACCAGCTCGGCACGGTCCTGCTTGCAGCCTCTGAAACCTTTGGCATCAAGCGCGGCGCCGAGATTACGCTGGAAGCCAATCCCAACGATGTTTTGCGCGCCGACCTCGCGGGTTTGCAGAGGGCAGGTGTGACGCGCCTCTCGATCGGTGTGCAGTCGCTGCGCGATTCCGCGCTGGCTTTCCTGGGCCGGGACCATGATGCCGCTTCTGCGGCCGAGGCGGTGAAGCGGGCACTGAAAGTGTTTCCGTCGGTTTCCATTGATCTGATTTATGCGCGTCCCGGACAAAGCCCGGCGAGCTGGGAGGCGGAACTTGGTGATGCGCTGGCGCTCGGCGCGCCGCACCTCTCGCTGTACGAGTTGACGTTCGAACAGCGCACGCCCTTCGGTCTCGCAGCCCAGCGCGGCGACATCGCGCCGATGGGCGATGATGCGCAGGCGGATCTTTACGAGATGACACAGGCGATCACTGCGGCGGCAGGCATGCCGGCGTATGAAGTGTCGAACCATGCGGCCTCGGCAGACCACCAGTCCCGTCACAACCTGATCTACTGGCGCGGTGGGGACTGGATCGGAGTCGGTCCCGGCGCGCATGGGCGCCTGTCCGTCGGCGGCGGCCGGTATGCGAGCGAAGCGGAGCGCCGGCCGGAGGCGTACATGGCGAACGTGCAGGCGCTGCAGAACGGTTGGGGCGACGCCGCGCGGCTGGAGCCGCTGGAGATTGCGCGCGAGATTCTTGCGATGGGACTACGCGCGGCAGAAGGTGTTGACCTGCGCCGCGTCGAGGTCGTGTCTGGCCAGCAGGTGCCGCGCGACAAGATTGCGGTGTTCGCCGAAAAGGGCTGGGCCGAGATGGTGGGCGCAGAGCTGCGCCTGACGCCGAGCGGCCGTCTGCTGGCAGATGCGATCACGGCCGCGATCAGTCCTTGAATTCTGGCCCTGAACTTCCGGTATCGACCTCAGGCGCGCGGATGGGCGGCAGCGTGAACAGCGCGCAGCCGGCTTGAATCGACGCCGGTATAGACCTGCGTGGTCGACAGGGAGGCATGGCCAAGCAGCGTTTGTATGGCGCGCAGGTCGGCGCCATTGGCGAGGAGGTGTGTGGCAAAGGCATGTCTCAGCGCATGCGGCGTGGCGGTTTCCGGCAGGCCCAGAAGTCCGCGCAGCATCTGCATCCGGCCCTGGATGATCCGTGGGCTGAGGGGGCCGCCCTTGGCGCCCCGGAACAGCGCGCCGCTTTTGGTCAAGGCATAGGGGCAGAGCTGAGCATACTCATTGATCGCCTGACGCACCGGCGCAATCAGCGGCACGAGGCGCACCTTGCCGCCCTTGCCGGTGACGCGCAGGCGTTCCGGTGCCGGATTGTCGGCGCCGGTCAGGCCCAGCGCTTCGGAGATACGCAGGCCCGCGCCGTAGAGCAGCGACAGCACGGCCAGATCGCGCGCGGCGATCCAGGGCTCGGCGTCCGGCTCGGTTTCGGCCTCGTGCAGGATGTCCTTGGCCGCTTCGATGGAGACCGGCCGAGGCAGGCGGGGCGCGCGCCGGGGGCCTTGCAGGTAGCCTATCTCTGCATTCTCAAGCCCGTGCGCACGGCTAATCCAGCGGTAAAGCGCCTTGATGGAGGACAAGAGGCGCGCAATCGAGGCATCCGACAGGCCGTCACGGCGGCGGGCGGCAAGATAGGCGCGGATGTCACGCGCCTTGAGACCGGTCAGGGCCTTCAATGTGGGCTCCTGCCCAAGATGTCCGCGCAGGAAGCCGAAAAACTGGATCAGGTCGGAGCCATAGGCATCGACTGTCTTGGCGGCCATGCGGCGCTCGTTGGCCAGATGCGAGAGGAAAGCGGGCAGGACGTCCATGCCGGAACTATGCCGCGCCGGGCTTAAGGGGGCGTTGACGAAGCCGTCAGGGCTCCGTGCCTTCCCAGTCGATCACCCAGTCGATCTCGTCTTCCTCGAAAACGGTGTCTTCGGAGACCGTCCGCCCCCGGACGGAGTGGCCTTCGTCATGAATCCGCTGCCGGTCGCCGCAGATCAGGTGGTGCCAATCGGGAAGGTCCTTGCCCTCCTCGACGAGGCGGTAGGCGCAGGTCCGTGGCAACCAGTCGACCGTGCGTACCACTTTCGGCGTCAGCTGCACGCAATCGGGCACGTGCTTGCGGCGATTTGCATAGTCCGAGCACTGGCAGGTCGAGCCATCGAACAGTTTGCAGTGCAGTTTGGTATAGGCGAGAGCGCCCGTGTCCTCGTCCTCGAGTTTCACGATGCAGCATTTGCCACAGCCGTCGCAGAGCGATTCCCACTCGGCGCCGTCCATCTGGTCGAGCGTCTTGGTCTTCCAGAAGGGCAGGTCTGTCATCGCAGCAATTTTGCCCAATCGGGGGACTTGTCAATCAGCGCCGAAGCGAACCAGCAGGACGAAGAGACGGTTTCGCCCTCGGCGGTTATGTCTGCCATGATGCGGGAGACGAGCTGCTTGCCGATGCCGCGCCCGCCTAGGGCATCCGGTACTATGGTGTGGGTGATGTGGCGGTGTTTGGGCTTGGGGTGCTCATAGGTAAGGTAGGCTTCGATCCCGTCGATCACGAGGCTGTAACGCTGCCGCGCCGGATCATGTGAAATCGCTGCTGTCATGCCAGCACGTCCTGCCATTCAGGGTGTTTGCCGATCTGAGCCTTTGCGAAGGGGCAGAGCGGAATGATCTTCACACCGGCTTCGCGGGCATCTTCGACGGCGCGCTTCACCAGCGCCTGACCGGCGCCCATCCCGCGCAGTGCATCAGGCACACCGGTGTGATCAATGATCAGCCGTGTTGTGCCCGCCTTCGAATAGGTCATTTCAGCCGTGTGGCCATTGATCGTCGTCAGGTAGCGGCCACCCGTGGGGCCATCTTCACGGGTTACAACAATGTCGCCCATTGCGCTCTCCTTTGTCTTCTGCCAGCAAGGTGGAGGCAGGGCAGGCATAGCGCAATGGGCGACACGTGATAGGTCTTATGTCAGGCGTGACTCCGGCCTAGCGGCGGAAATCATCCTTGCGGTTGTCGTCCTTGCGGACGGCATCCTTGACGTCGCCGACTTTCTTGCGGATTTCGCCTTCGGCCTGGTTCAGCTTGCCTTCGGCTTCGAGCTTCTTGTTGCCCGTGAGTTTGCCTGCAGCTTCCTTGATGTGGCCTTCAGCCTTCTTGGCTTCGCCCTTCAGATGTTCCTTGTCCATGAGGAAAGTCCTTTCTGTTGCGCCGCATGAATTGCGGACACTGGTACAACGCCGGCACGCAGGAGGGGTTCCGCGCATTGCCCTTCTCAAGGCAGCGCCAGCAGGTTACTTCGGCGCAATGCCCCGCCTGCTCACTCATCCCGAACTAGACTGGACCGATGACGGCGCCCCGCGTGCGCGCCAACATGGCGATGTCTATTTTTCCGCGCAGGACGGCCTTGCCGAGACGCGCGCGGTGTTCCTCGGCGGCTGCGGTCTGCCGGAGGCGTGGCAGGGCAGGAACGCTTTTACGGTCGCTGAAACCGGATTCGGAACGGGCTTAAACTTCCTCGCGCTATGGCAGCTCTGGCGGGCGCACCGACCATCGCCGGGCGCGCAGCTCACCTTTGTCAGCTTTGAAGGCTATCCGCTGCGGCAGGACGATGCCCGCCACGCCCTCGGCGCCTGGCCGGAGCTGGCTAATCTGGCGCATGAGCTTACTGCAAGATGGCCGGGTCCGGTACGCGGTGTACGGAACATTGTGTTGCCCCAGGACGGCGTGCGGCTTGTGCTTCACCTCGGCGATATCCGCGAAACGCTGCCCCAAAGCCGCTTTCGAGCCGATGCCTGGTTTCTGGATGGCTTCAGCCCGGCGAAGAACGAGGACATGTGGGGCGACTGGATCTATCCTCTGATCGGTGCCCGCTCTGCGCCGGGTGCACGCCTTGGCACATTCACTGTCGCGGGCGCGGTAAGGCGCGGATTGTCCGCGGCGGGCTTCGATGTGGCGAAGGCAGAGGGGCATGGGCGGAAGCGGGAGCGCCTCGAGGCGCATCTTGAATCGGCGCCTGAGATCAGAGCGGCCGATGTGTATGGGCTGAGAGGCCCCGATATAGCGCCGCGCCGCGTCGCGATCCTTGGCGCCGGCATTGCGGGCGCTGCGCTTGCCCACGCGATTGGGCGCCACGGCATCGCTGTCGACGTCTTCGAGCCTGCGCCCGGTCCGGCGCAAGGTGCAAGCGGGAACCCGCTGGCGCTGCTGATGCCTCGCCTCGATGCAGGTGACACGGTTGAAGCGGGCCTCCTGCTTGATGCCTATCTTGCCGCGCGCGAAGCGTATGCCAGCCTGCCGGAAGCGGTGTATACGGACGTCCTGCAGGCACCCCGCAATGCAGCCGAGGCCGCGCGTTTCGAGAAGCTGCTGGCAGATCCGCCCTTGCCGCTGGAAGACCTCGAGGCCGTACGCGGCGGCGGGCTGTTGCACAAGCGTGCGCTGATCCTCCGGCCGGAACCGCTGGTCGCGCGCCTGCTGGCCGGCGCGACCTGCCATTTCGGCGTGTTACCGGATATCCAGCTCGATAACCGGTCCGTGAACGGAACAGTCTATGATGCGGTGATCCTCGCCAATGGAATGGCGGCTGCGCGTCTTGTGCCGTCCCTGCCGCTGGAAGCTCGCCTCGGGCAGGTAGATTTCGTGGAGTCAACGGTGGACGCGCCGCCTTCCGCGCTGGCGTCAGGGAGCTATGCACTTGCCCTCCGCCAACAGCGCCTGTGGGGCGCCACATTTGCGCCCTCCGGTGAAGACTTCCTGCCGGAGGGTACGTCGGCGGCGCGCGCGGAAAATCTGGAGGGGGTCGAACGGCTTTCGCCCTGGTGGCTGCGGGAGGCGCGCGACGGCGAAATCCGTTCCCGCGCCAGCTTGCGCGCGACGACACCGGACCGCCTGCCATTGATCGGCGCGGTGCCGGATCAGGCGGCGGCGCTGGACCGTTTTGCGCCGATAAAGAAAGGGCGCGCCGTGGATGCCGACGCGCCCTTGCTGGAGGGAGTGTATGTGGCTGGCGGCTTCGGCGCGCGCGGGTTTACCTGGGCGCCGTGGGCCGCCGGCCTGATTGCCGCGCGGCTGGCAGGCGAACCCGAAGCTGCGCCGGAACCCGCGTTGCGGGCGGTCAGCCCGATGCGCTTCGTCCTGCGCACGCTGCGGCGCGGCTGACGCGTCAAGGCGCCCGCACGAAGGAGACGACGAGGCCGCCTTCGGTGTGGGGTTGGACGCTGAGCAGCAGTTCGCCCAGTTCCATGGAAACGCCGCCGTGAGTATGGGCGGCGAAGGCGATACCGGCGAGTGCCAGCAACGCCAGCGCACCCAGCAGCCGGTTGTTGCGAAGAAGTGTCCCCTTGGTCATTGGTCCGGTCCTTGGTCGGAATATGAGGTATCGGTTGGCGGGAATGGCGGGGCGTCAGTTGCCCTTTTCGAGGTCCTTGAACTCCTGGCGCAGGCGCCATTCGTCGGAGGTCACGGTGCGCTCGATGTTCTTCAGGCGCTCCTCCAGATCCATGAAGGTATACTTGATCGTGCCGAACGTGGCGCGCGGCCGGTCGGACACGCCGCGCCAGAAGGCGTCTTCCTCGTCAGAAAAGCCGCCATAGCCGAGCGGAGCGCGCGGCGTGATCATCCAGATCACGATATAGGCGATGATCGCGACAGGCCCCATCATGAACAGGGTCAGCAGTACCGTCAGGACACGGACGAGGATCGGCTCCCATCCGAAGCGTTCGGCAATGCCGCCGCAGACGCCGGCGATGACACTGTCATCGCGCGACCTGAAGAAGCGTTTCGGGTTGCGGGAGCTGTAGGGGTCGTAGTTGCGGGACATGGGAATGTCTCTCTATTCTTCGAAAGTGGAGCGGGACGGGCGAGGCGGACGGCGCGGGGCGTCAGCCTCGGACTTGTCGAGAAGGGCCTCGAGGGACTCGATGCGCCGTTCCATCGCCTTGGCAGAGCGCCAGAGGTCTTCGAGCATCCGCTCATCATCGGGCTGCAGGGTCTTCTGCCGGCGCCACATCGTGACGTAGTGCAGGATCATGCCCGGCAGGATGATAAACAGCGCAACGGTACCGACCAGTGCGATGGCAACAATCGCCTCTGTGTCCATCAGGCCTCTCCCTCAGCCTTGCGGCGGGCGTCGGCGCGGCTCTCCGCGATGAGGCCCGGCGCGCAGATCGCGCTGAGGACGGTGATCAGGACGAGTACAGACGTCATCATGGATCAGCCCTCCGATTTCTTCGAAGGCGCCTTGCCCTTGCGGGCTTTCAGGGCGGCAAGCTCTTTCTCCACCGAATCGTTCTGTTCGAGTTCGGCGAACTCTTGAGCGAGGCTTGGCTCGGCGCCGCGAATGGCGTCGGCATAGGCTTCCATCTCGTCGACCTTGCGCTCGAGATTGGCGTAGCGGGCAATGGCTTCGTCGGCGCGGCCATCATAAAGCTGGCTGCGCATGCGGATGCGTTGCTCGGCGGCCTCGCGGCGCATCACCAGTGCGCGGTGCTTGGCTTTCGCTTCGTCGAGTTTGGCCTGGAGTTTCGAGAGGTCTTCCTGGCGGCGCAGGAAGGCTTCCTCGGCGATGACGACCGCTTCCTGACGGCGGACGATTTCGCCTTCGGCTTTCTGCTTGGCCAGCAGCGCGCCGCGGGCAAGGTCCTCGCGGCCCTTGTCGATCGCGAGTTCGGCTTTCGCCGCCCAGTCATCGCGCGCGGCGGAGAAATGGACGATCTCGCGTTCCATCTCTTTCTTGTCGGCCATCGCACGCGCCGCGGAGGTGCGCACTTCCACCAGCGTGTCTTCCATTTCCTGGATGATCAGGCGGGCGATTTTTTCGGGGTTTTCGGCGCCGTCGAGCATCGCGTTGATGTTCGAGTTGATGATGTCGCCGAGGCGGGAGAAGAGACCCATGGTCGTATCCTTTCTTGGTCGGGGATCAGAAGAAGAGGCCGCCGAGGAACACGCCCGCGGCAAAGAAAATCCACGATTCAGCCGGCCGCGTGGACAGCCAGCGGCCGAAGCGGCCTGCGTCCGAGCGGGGCGGGTAGCGATAGTCCTGGTCGTTCATCGTCTTCATTTGTCCTTCGATAGGGTTGGCAACGCCCGTCGCCTGATGGCCTTCTTGATTTCAAGGACCGTGCCAGTTCTGAATTAATTTTATAAAGTGCTGATTTTATTGGATAAAAAAGTTTCCGGCGCGCTTCCGTTAAGATTCATTCGGCAAAAAAGACGAAAATAATGGGCGAAACATCAACCTATTTTCGCTAAACTCGCCACATGCAGGATCGCTCAAAACAACTGGTCGGTGAGGCCCCGTCCTGGCTGACGGCTCTGGAGCACGCGAGCCGCGTGGCGCCGCTGGACCGGTCCGTGCTGGTGATCGGGGAACGCGGGACCGGCAAGGAACTGGTGGGCGAGCGGTTGCACTTCCTGTCGAAGCGTTGGGAAGGCCCGTTCGTGAAGGTGAACTGCGCAGCGCTGTCGGAGACGTTGCTCGATTCCGAACTGTTCGGCCACGAACGCGGCGCTTTCACCGGCGCGACCGAGATGCGGCGCGGCCGGTTCGAACTGGCGGATGGCGGCACCATCTTCCTCGATGAGATCGCCACCGCGGGCATGGCGCTGCAGGAGAAGCTGCTGCGTGTGGTCGAATATGGCGAGTTCCAGCGCGTCGGCGGCTCGAAAGTGCTGACCACGAATGTGCGCATCGTCGCGGCCACGAACGCCGACCTGCCAGTGCTGGCGGAGGCTGGGAAATTCCGGTGGGACCTGCTCGACCGGCTGTCCTTCGACGTGATCACGCTGCCGCCGCTGCGGGCGCGGCATGGCGACAAGAGCCTGCTGGCCGATTTCTTCGCGCGCCGCATGGCGGTGGAGCTCGCGCAGGATTTTCCGGGCTTTGCGCCGTCTGCCATCGAGGCGATCGAGGCGCATGACTGGCCGGGCAATGTGCGCGAGCTGCGCAACTTCGCCGAACGCCTCGCGCACCGCGCACTGATCACCGCGCCGGACGATCCGGTGCAGTTCGACCCCGCCGCGCTGGACCCGTTCGCCTCGCCCTGGCGGCCCGGCGCGCCAGTGGACAAACAGTCCATGAACCGTCCACAGGAAGCGCCGGACCTATGGACAGTTCCGGGCGGCTTTCCGGAAGCGGTGCGCCTCTACGAACTGCGCCTGATCGATGCGGCACTGGCCCGCGCACAGGGCCATCAGGGCCGGGCTGCCGAAGCGCTGGGTCTCACTTACCACCAGCTTCGCGGCCTCCTGAAGAAGCACGGCTACGCCAAGGCAGGGAAGGGTGCGGGCTGATCCGGCCAGCCGCACAATCGCTTGAAGATTACGGATTCTTGCCCCGGAGCCGTCCTAAATGGGGTCGCGTCCCGGTTTACTTTGGGTCATAGTAAAGGGGCGACAACCGAAAAGGAGACGCGCATGCAGATTCAGATCACCGGCAAGCACATGAACCTCGGCGACGCGATGCGAGACCGGATTGAGGCGGGTCTTGAAGCGGCGGTGGCGAAGTACTTCAACCGGACCGGCGAGGCCAATGTCTTCGTGTCCCAGCAGGGTCCGTTCGTTGAAGTCGACTGCAACGTGCACCTGCCCTCCGGGATCGTCCTGCAATCGACCGGCCGCGCCGATGATCCCTATGCCGCGCTGGAGGTCAGCCTCGAAAAGATGGAAAAACGGGTGCGCCGCTACAAGCGCCGCCTGAAAGATCACCATGCGGCAGCACCGCAGCCGCTGCCGGCCTCACCCGCCGCAGAGTCGTTGATCCTCGTTTCAGATACGGATGATTCAGAAGATACGGGTATGGAAGTAGGGGACGCTCCCCTGACAGTTGCAGAAACGAGCGTGCAAATCCGGACGATGACCGTTTCCGAGGCAGTGATGCAGCTAGAATTGCAAGATGTACCGGCATTGATGTTCAGGAACGCTGGCCATGATGGCCTGAATATGGTCTACCGCCGCCCCGACGGGCACATTGGCTGGGTAGACCCCGCCAACACGCCTCGCACCTGAGTGTCACGGAACCGTAGATTGATGGCCACTGATCTGAGTGCCCTGCTGCAAGACGGGGTGATCATCCCGCTCCAGGATGTCTCCAGCCGCAAGCAGGCGATCCACGCCCTGTGCGAGGCGCTGAGCGCGGCCACCGGTATCGGTGCGCGCGCAATCGAGGATGCCGTGATGGAGCGCGAGCGCCTCGGTTCTACCGGTGTCGGCGAAGGCGTCGCCATCCCGCACGCGCGCCTGCCCGGGCTCGAGAAGCCGGTCGGCGGTTTCATGCGCCTGCTGCACGGCGTGGATTTCGAGGCCATCGACGAGCGTCCCTGCGATCTCGTGTTCATGCTTCTCGCGCCGGATGGTTCGGGCGCCGACCATCTGCGCGCGCTGGCGCAGGTCAGCCGCGTGTTCCGTCAGGGGCCCGTACGCGACGGCCTGCGCAAGGCCCGCACGGTCGAGGATGTCCGGGCGGTGATCTGCAAGGAATCGGTCAGCGGCTGATCCGGTTTGGATTATCCCAGACAAGAAAAAAGCCCCGCCATCGCTGGCGGGGCTTTTGTTTGGGGCAGGGGCCAGCCCTAGCCTTCGGCAGGTGCCGGCTCGGCGAAGCCGCGATTGCGCAGCAGCGGTTCGATGCCCGGATCCGAGCCGCGGAAGTTGCGGTAAAGCTCGTCCGTCTCGCGCAGGCCACCGGACTCGTAGACCCACTTCTTCAGCTTCGCGGCGAGTTCCGGATTGAAGATGTCGCCGGACTGCTTGAACGCATCGAAACCGTCCGCATCCAGAATTTCCGCCCACAGGTACGAGTAATAGCCGGCCGAATAGCCGCCATCGAAGATGTGGGAGAAGTAGGTCGAGCGATAGCGGGGCTCGATCGTTTCCGGGATCTTGTACTTGTCGAGGATCGATTTCTCGAAGGCGCGTGCATCCGTGATCGCGGCGGCTTCCTCAGACGAGAGCATGTGCCAGTGCAGGTCGATCAGCGAAGCGGCGATGAACTCGGTCGTCTTGAAGCCCTGGTTGAAGGTTGCCGCCTTGTTCATCTTGTCGATGAGCGCTTGCGGGATGACTTCGCCGGTCTCGTGGTGGCGGGCGAACTCGGCCAGCACGATAGGCTCGCCGGCCCAGTGCTCCATCACCTGCGCCGGGAACTCGACATAGTCCGGGCCGCCGAAGGTGCCGGAGAAGGACGGGTAGCGGATCGTGGTCAGCAGGCCGTGGAGGCCGTGGCCGAATTCGTGGAACAGGGTTTCCACGCCGTTATAGTCCATCAGGGCCGGGGCACCCGCCGCAGGCGGAACAAGGTTCATGTTGTTGGTGATGATCGGACGGATCACCTTGCCATCAATCGCCGAGGCCTCGCGATAGGCGCTCATCCAGGCGCCGCCGCGTTTGGAATCGCGGGAGAACATGTCGATCATGAACAGGCCGAGATGCTGGCCGGTGGCATTGTCCTTCACGTCGAAGGCCTCGACGCTCGGATGCCAGCCTGCAACTTCGACCGGCTCCAGCGTGATGTTGAAGAGGCGTTCGGCCACTTCGAAGGCGCCATCGCGCACATTGTCCAGCTGGAAGTAGGGCCGCAGCTGGCTTTCGTCGAAGGCGTATTTGTCGGCGCGGACTTTCTCCGCATAGTGCCACCAGTCGGAACCCGTAATCGGACGGCCGGCGAGCTTTTCCATGTCGGCCTGCTCTTCGGCCGCGCGCTTCAGGGCGGGCTCCAGCACCTTGCCGAGGAAGTCGATCGCCGCTTCCGGCGTCTTCGCCATACGGTTCTCGATGACGTAGTGAGCGTGGCTCTTGTAGCCCATCAGCTCGGCGCGCTTGGCGCGCAGCTGGGCGATCTTCAGGATCAACGGATTGTTGTCGAACTCGCCCGAAGACGCGCGCAGGCGGTAGCCGTCGAACAGCTGCTGGCGCAGTTCCTCGTCTTCGGCATTGGTCATGAAGCCTTCAAAGACCGGACGGTCGAGGCCGATTTCCCAGGTCTTGTTGCCATCGGCGTCGAGGGCGTTCTTGAAGTCCGCCGAGAGGCCCTTGAGGCGGGCTTCATCTGTGACGGTCAGCTTGAAGCCCTTCGAGGCGGCGAGGAGGTTCTGGCCATACGTGGTCGTCAGGCTCGAAAGCTCGGCATTGATCTTCGCGACCTCAGCCTGCACGTCCGGCGAAAGGCCGGCACCGGCGCGCACGAAGTTGCGGTGGGTCAGTTCGAGCAGGCGCGCATCCTGTTCATCTAAGCCGAGGCGGTCCTTCTGATCGTAGACAGCCTTCACACGCGCGAACATTTTCGGGTTGAAGGTGACGGCGTCACGCTCGGTCGAGAGCATCGGATAGATCTCGGCTTCGAGGGCCTGGATTTCCGGATTGGTGTCGGTGCTGGAGAGGTTGCCGAACACGCCCATCACCTTGGCCAGCGATTGGCCGGTGCGTTCATAGGCGAGGATCGTGTTCTCGAAGGTCGGCTCTTCGGGATTGTCGATGATGGCCTGGACTTCGGCGCGCGCTTCCAGGATGCCTTTCAGGATCGCCGGCTTGAAATGCTCGGTCTTGATCTCGGCAAAGGGCGGAACGCCGTAAGGGCCTGTCCATTCGGCCCGCAGCGGGTTGCCCTGCAGCTCGGCGTCGGTGACCGAGATTTCCGGCAGCTCGATCTGGGTGACGGCGGCGGCGGGCTTGTCGGCGGCAGTTCCGCCGCAAGCGGCCGTGGCGACGAGGACGAGAGCGGCGGCGCCGCCCTTCAGGGCTTCAGTCATTTTCATCAGGCTTCCTTTTGGAAATGGCAGTTTGACCGGGTGTTTAGCCGCGGGGGATAGCGATTTCCAATAAAAAAGGTCAGCCGCGGCAGGTTTTCACCCGAATTTGACCCGAACGGGGCAAGGGCCACCTCAGCGCGGCAGGCGGCCCAGGACGCTGTGGTACTCTTCGAGGGTTTCCTCGAAAATCTGCGCCACCGGCTTCACCGCCTTGATGCGGCCTGCCACCTGCCCGGTGAGGGCGATGCCCGCTTCGAGATTGCCGCCGAAATAGACGGCCTGCGTGTCCGCAAACTCTCCGAAGATGTTCGGGCTGCCTTCCTTCTCGATCCGCGTGGTGCGTTCCGTGCGCAATGCCCGCAAGGCGGGGCCGGGGCCCTGCCGGTTGAGGAACAACGTGTCGGTCGAATCGGCATTGATGATGGCGTCCTTCCAGTTCGCGTGAACCGGGCTTTCAGCCGCGGACAGGATGCGCGTGCCCATCAGCACGCCCTCGGCGCCGAGTGCAAAGGCGGCGGCCATCGTGCGCCCGTCCATGATGCCGCCGGCGGCGACGACCGGCACGTCCACCGCTTCGCAGACCTGCGGGACGAGAACCATCGAGGCGACATCCTTCGGGTTCTTGAAGCCGCCGCCTTCACCGCCCTCGACGATCAGGCCGTCGACGCCCGCCTCGATGGCGCGAAGGGCGCCCGCCAGCGACGGTACTACATGGAAGACCGTAAGACCGGCATCCTTCAGCGTGGACGTGTATTTCATCGGGTCGCCCGCAGAGGTCGTCACGAACTTGATGCCCTGGTCGATGATGAAACTGATGATGCCGGGATCGCGCACGAAGGCCTGCGCCACGTTCACGCCGAAGGGCTTGCTGGTCAGGGTCTTCATCTTGCGGATCTCTTCGCGGATCGCGTCAAGCTCGCCGGAAGACGTCTCGATGATGCCCATGCCGCCGGCATTGGAGACGGCGGATGAAAGCTGCGAGCGCGCGATCCAGCCCATCGCCGCCTGGATTATCGGCTTCTCGATGCCGAGCATGTCGGTGATGCGGGTTTTCACGGGCGCTGCGGGCATGGATATCCTCCGGGTGTTTTCTGTTGGCGAAACTAGAAAGCCCTGACGCTGCGGGAGGCAAGGGGCGTCAGGGCCCGCGCGGGACCGGCGTGCCGTGCAGCGCGGCGAAGTGG
Source organism: uncultured Hyphomonas sp. (assembly GCA_964643405.1). Classification (GTDB taxonomy): domain Bacteria; phylum Pseudomonadota; class Alphaproteobacteria; order Caulobacterales; family Hyphomonadaceae; genus Hyphomonas. Next base: position 18,187 of record CAZXQD010000034.1, read on the forward strand.
CGGGCAATCAGCCGGGCAGAGGGCAGATAGTGGCGGCCATTGGCCTCGGCATAGGCCACGCCGGGGGCGCGGGCGCTTGCAGGATGCAGTACCAGGGTCGGCGCATTGTGGCGGCCCTCGCCCAGAAGGGCGGTGATCGGGGCGCGGGGATGATCAATGCCGACATAGACGATTTCGAGCGTCTCCTTCAGGGCCGGAAACCAGCTCAGCACGCCCCAGAGCTCCGCGCATTCCGGGCAGAACTCGCGCTGGCCATTGGCTTCAAATCCGGGAGGAAGCATGAAAAGGGTGTCGCGGGGCATGGTGGCGGGCGGCTTTCGGTTGTCCGGCCTTCCTAGCGCGGCGCCGGGCTGAGGTCATCCCCCGTGACTTTGCCGCCGGGCAGGCTAGGGTCGCAGCCAGACACGAACCGGAGGATACCATGAGCGCGACGTACGACATCACCAAGGACAAGTGGGAACGCTTTACGTTCGAACGGAAAGGCCGTGTACTGACAGCTTTCATAACGTCTTCGCACCCGGTGAATGGCGTGGACGAGGCGATGCATACCGAACTCGCGCTGGTGTTCAACTGCCTGCAGCGCGACAGCGAAAGCGACCTGATCATCCTGTCCGGGAAAGGCAGGGCCTTCTGCGCAGGCGGGGACTTCGACTGGTTCGAGGAGCAGATCAATCATCCCGAGCGTTTTCGCGCCATCGGCTGGGATGCCAAGCAGATCGTCGTTACACTGCTGCAGATGGAGAAGCCGATCCTCTGCCGGATGAACGGCGCCGCGGCCGGGCTCGGCGCAACAATTGCGCTACTGTGCGATGTGATCATCGCGGACGAAACGGCAAAGATCGGCGATCCGCATGTAAAGGTCGGCCTCGTGGCGGGCGATGGCGGTGCGCTGATCTGGCCGCAGCTGATTGGCTTTGCGAAAGCCAAGGAACTCCTGATGACCGGCGACCTGCTCGACGCCAGGGAAGCGCAGCGCCTCGGCCTGATCAATTATGCCGTACCCGGAGCAGATCTGGATGCAAAGGTCGACGAGATTGCCGGCAAGATCCTCGCCAATCCGAAATGGGCCGTGCGCTGGACGAAGACGACCGCGAACATCCCGCTCCGCGCACTCGCCGCGCAGCTGATGGATGCCAGCATCGGCTGGGAAAGCGTCTCGAACTACCTCTCTGACCGGCGCGAAGCCGTGACCGCCTTCAAGGAAAAGCGCGCGCCGAAGCTGACGGGGGAGTGAGTCCCCCGTCTCTTCCGCGCAGGGAGGGGATTTGACGCCGCGCCCCGGTCATACTAAATGCCCCTCGTGGTGATTTGGCCGGCCGGCTTGCAGCCACGTTAAACAAGTCGCTAAAGGGCCGAGATGCGGAGAATGCTCCGCCTTTCCCCTGTCGCGATGCGTTTTCAAAGTTGAAGCGGGCCGAAGAGGACGTTTCTCATGCCCATCCGGATTCCCGATACGTTGCCAGCCGCGGAGACGCTGAAGCGCGAGGGCGTGGCCGTAATGCGCGAGACCGATGCCATCCGGCAGGATATCCGCCCCTTGCAGATCGGCCTCCTGAACCTGATGCCGAACAAGATCCGCACCGAGACACAGCTTGCCCGACTGATCGGCGCCTCGCCGTTGCAGGTGGAGCTGACGCTGGTCCGCGTTGGCGGGCATCAGGCGAAGAACACATCCGCCGAGCACCTGATCAGCTTCTACCAGACCTGGGAAGAAATCCGTGACCGGAAGTTCGATGGCTTCATCGTCACCGGTGCGCCGGTCGAGCAGCTGCCGTTTGAACAGGTGACCTATTGGAACGAGCTGACGCAGATTTTTGACTGGACCCGGACGAATGTGCATTCGCCCTTCTATATCTGCTGGGGCGCCATGGCCGCCGCCTGGCATTTCCACGGCCTGCCGAAGTACCAGCTGGCGCAAAAGGCCTTCGGCGTTTTCCGTCAGCGGAACCTTGTGCCGGCCTCTCCCTTCCTTTCGGGATTCTCCGACGATTTCCTGATCCCGGTCTCGCGCTGGACCGAGGTGCGCCGCGAGGATGTGCTGGCCCGTCCGGCGCTGGATCTTCTGGTTGACTGCGAGAAGACCGGCCCTTGCCTCCTTCACGACAGCGCGCGCCGCAGCCTATACATGTTCAACCATGTCGAGTACGATTCCTTCTCGCTGAAGGAAGAGTATGAGCGCGATGTCGCACAGGGCGTGCCGATCACCGTGCCGCACAATTATTTCCCCGGTGACGATCCGGCCCGCCCGCCACTCAACCGCTGGCGCAGCCATGCACATCTCCTGTTCGGCAACTGGATCAACCAGACCTACCAGTCGACACCGTATGAACTGTCGGCCATCGGCGGGCTTGCGCCCGCCTGAAAAGTTTGGTCACTCCCGCAGGCGATAAAATCAAAAATGCTCGCGGAGGGCACCAGTCCATGACATACCGGCCACAAGGCCGCGCCCTGATGGCGCGCGCGCTGTTCCTTATCGCGCCTTGCCTTGCCCTTGCGGCGCCCGCCTTTGCCGATACTGGCGACACGGCCTGGATCCTGACCTCCACGGCGCTCGTGCTGTTCATGACGCTGCCGGGCCTTGCGCTCTTCTATGGCGGCTTGGTGCAGACGAAGAACCTTCTTTCCGTGCTGGCCCAATGCTTGGCCATTGCCTGCCTCATGTCGATCTTGTGGGTGGTGGCCGGCTACTCCATCGCCTTCGGCGGCGAAGGTGCCTTCTGGGGCGGACTCGGCAAGGCCTTCCTGGGCGGTATCGCGCCGGACGCAGTGGTCGGCACGATCCCGGAATCGGTCTTCGTGATGTTCCAGATGGCGTTTGCCATCATCACCCCGTCTCTGATCGTCGGCGCCTATGCCGAGCGTGTAAACTTTGCCGCCGTGCTGGCGTTCAGCGGCGCATGGATGCTGCTCGTGTATGCGCCTGTCGCACACTGGGTCTGGGGTGGCGGCTGGCTTGCCGAGATAGGTGTCAGCGATTTTGCTGGCGGCCTCGTTGTGCACGCTACGGCAGGTGTCAGCTCGCTCGTCTTTGTGCTGATGATGGGCAAGCGCGTCGTCTTTCCGGCAGAGCTGCGCCCGCCGCACAATCCGGCCTTCGTCATGCTGGGCGCTTCGATGCTCTGGGTCGGCTGGTTCGGTTTCAATGCGGGCTCGGCGTTAGGCGCCAATGCCGCTGCCGGCCAGGCGATGCTCGTCACCCATATCTCTGCGGCAACGGCGGCACTCGTCTGGATGGCAATCGAGTGGGTGAAGTTCGGCAAGCCGACGCTCGTCGGCATCGCCACCGGCACAATCGCGGGCCTTGCGACCATTACGCCCGCGGCCGGCTCGGTCGGCCCGGCGGGTGCGCTGGTCATCGGCACGCTGGCCGCATTCGTCTGCTACGCCGCCGTTGTCTATGTCCGCGGCCGCCTCAAGATCGATGACAGCTTGGACGTGTTCGCGGTTCACGGTGTCGGCGGCATCCTCGGCACGCTGTGCGTGCCTGCGTTGGCCGGTTTCGGGCCGATGGCACCCGGTCTCGGCGGAATGTCTTTTGCAGACAAGGCCGTGGCGCAGTTGACCGGCGTCGCCAGCGTCTGCGTTTATTCGGTCGTGGTGTCCGCGGCGATCCTGTTTGTCGTGCGGCAGATGATGCGCTTGCGGGTCAGCGCCGAGGACGAGGCGACCGGGCTCGACACTGCGACGCATGGCGAATCGGCCGCCGGCCATGGTTGATGGTGCCACTTCCCTCTGGCTCAAATCCGGTCTCTAACGCACTTCATGTCTGCTTATTTCGCCTCAGAGCCTGATCACGTCACCGAAATCCGCCGCCAGCTGACCCGCTGGGTGGCTGAGAAGATGCCGCGCGAGAAGCGGCGGGAGTGGGACAGGCAGGCGACCTGGGACCGCGCCCTCTTCCGCGAGATCGCGGAGATGGGACTGATCGGCCTGACCATCCCGGAAGAATTTGGCGGGCAGGGGGAGGACATCTACGCCGCCGCCGCCGTGATCGAGGAACTCTGCCAGGGCGGCCCGAGCATGGCCGGCCCCTACATTCACGCCGCCTTCTATGGCGGGCTCAATATCTCTGAGAACGGATCAAAGGCCCAGAAAGAGGAACTGCTGCCGAAACTCGCGCGCGGCGAAATCTTCCTCGCCTATGGCCTCTCCGAGCCGAATGTCGGGGGCGACCTTCCGAATGTCGAAACGCGGGTGGAGCGCGACGGGGACGAGATCGTCATAAAGGGCGCCAAACGCTGGTGCACAGGCGCAGACTGGGCAGACTATATCTACTGCCTCTGCCGTTCCGGCGAGCCCGGCGCGCGCCATGGCAATCTCACATTCGTCCTTGTGCCGACAAATGCCAAGGGCGTGACGATGCAGGCCATCGAGCATGCGAACCTGCGCTATACCAAGTCCATGGATGTCTATCTGGATGACGTCCGCCTGCCGGAAAGCGCCATCGTCGGCGGCCCCGAGAAGTGGAACAAAGGCTGGGAAGCACTGGCCGGCCGTGCGCTGGACGTTGAGAAGATAGAGATCACGGCGGTGGCCTACGGCCTCGCACGCGCGGCGCTGGAAGAAGCGTGGAAGTATGCCGGCGAGCGCGTTCAGTTCGGCAAGCCGATCGGCAAGCATCAGGCCGTCGCCAACAAGCTCGTCACGGCACGGACGAAACTCGCCGCTTGCCGCCACATGCTCTACCATGCCGCCTGGCTCGCCAGCACCGGCCAGCCCTGCTCGGCGGAAACCGCAATGGCCAAGCTCTACATCGCCGATACCGGCGTCGAGATCGGCCTCGCCTGCCAGCAGGTGATCGGCGCCTATGGCCTGTCCGATGCCTACGATATCGAGCGCAACCTGCGCGACCTGCTCGGTATGCCCATCGTCGGCGGCTCGTCCGACATGCAGAAGAACAACCTGGCGAGGATGTGGCGGCTTTGACCGAAACTGAGGCAGAGCCGGAACTCTCCTACGCGGCTTACTTTTCGGATCCGCTGAAGCGCAGCCTTGTGCGCGCCGTCGAGCAGGTGTCCGGCCAGCCAAGGATCAAGCAACTTTACGACCATTACCGCGCAGACCTCTCCCGCGACGTGCCGTTCTTTGAAGCGGCCATCCGGCTGCTCGATCTCGATGTGCAGTTCTCCGCGAGCAAACATGCGCTGATCCCGCGCGAGGGCCCGCTCGTTGTGGTTGCGAACCATCCGTTCGGTGTGCTCGATGGGCTGGTCATCAGCTGGCTTATCAGTTTGCGCCGTCCGGATTTCAAGGTGCTCACCAATTCCGTGCTGGACGGCGTGCCTGAGGCGCGGCCCTACCTGCTTCCCGTCGATTTCGGCGGCACGCGCGAGGCCGTCGAGGCCAATGTCGCCATGCGCAAGGCGGCGCTCGCTCATGTGAAGGGCGGCGGCTGTGTTGTCGTATTCCCGAGCGGCGGGGTGGCCACAACGCCCGGCCCGTTTGATCCGCTCGCGGTCGATGATGAGTGGAAGCCGTTCACGGCAAAACTGATCACCCAGAGCCGCGCGCACGTCACGCCCATCTTCTTTGACGGGCAGAACTCGCGCCTCTTCCAGATTGCCTCGCATCTCTCGCTGGAACTGCGCCTGGCGCTCGTTTTCCGCGAAGTGCGCCGCCGCATGGGAAAGACGCTGCGCGTGGAAATCGGCGAGACGCTGACGCCCGAAGCGTTGGACGCCGCAGGCAAGCGCCGCGGCCTGATGGAATTCCTGCGCGACAAGACCTACGCCCTCGCGCCAGACGGAAAAGCCCCGCGCTACCGGGAGGCCGGCCGCCGTTTCCAGGCCAATAAGCCGCGCATCTTCCGCTGATAAACCCTCCCGTCGCACTCGCCAGTTGCATCCGGGCCGGAGGGCTGGGACAAAGCGCTGATCTCTCCGGGGAGGATGAGGCATGAGTGACGAATTTGGCGCCGTCGCCGATACGGCCATCGAACATGCGGGCGCCGATGCCGCTGCCGGTCTCGGCCGGTCAAAGGGCGCGCCCGACACGACGAATTGCCTGAACTGCGGCACCCTGCTCGCCGGCGAGTTCTGCCATGAATGCGGCCAGAGCGGCCACAGCATCCGCCGCCCCTTCTGGGGCCTTATGGGCGAGACGCTGGAAACCTTCTTCTCCATTGACGGCCGCGTTGCACTGACGCTGCCGAACCTCTTGCTCAAGCCCGGCAAGATCACGCGCGACTATCTCGACGGCAAACGGACACGGTTCATTCCTGCCTTCCGGCTGTACGTGCTCGCCTCGCTGATTTTCTTCATCATCATGCCGCTCGTCACGGGGCAGGGGCTCAGCATCAATGTCGGCGGCTCCGGCTCGATGGAGGAGGCCCGCGCCGCGGTGGAGCAGGACTATGCCGACGGCAAGATAACGGAAACGGAGTACAACGAGGCCATCGCCGGGCTCGATCAGGTCGAGGAGATGTGGAGCGGCGGCATTCCGGGCCTCATCCCCCGCGAACAGACGGCGCCGGAGCCCGATGCCGACGGCTTTGTCCCGCCGGAGGAAGAGTGGGAGGGGATCATGCCGAAGTCCGCCATGGACGCCGTGCGTGAAGCGGGCGCGCAGGGCGACGAGGATGCGGCCCGCTTCGCCGAAGTTGCTTCAGACCCGAACCGCCTCGTGGGGCCGACGCTGGAATGGATTCCGCGCCTGATGTTCGTGATGTTGCCCGTCTATGCCTGCCTGCTGGCGCTTGCCTATCTCTGGCGCAGACAGTTCCTGTTCTTCGATCACCTTATCGTATCGCTGCATTTCCACTCGGCGCTGTTCTTTGCCATGTCCGTGGGGTTCCTTGTTTCGCTGCTGATCGGCGGCTGGGCAGTTATGGCGCTGCTGATCTATTCGAACTGGTACCTCTACCGGCTTTTGCGCGTGGTCTATCAGCGCGGCAGGGTCACAACCGTGCTTCGCGTGCTGACACTCGACAGCATCTATTTCGTCATCCTCATGTCGGCGCTCCTCACGGCCGTCATCCTCGGCGCACTGTCTGTCTGAGGCTTGCCAAGCCGGGCTCTGCTCGTCGATGGTGGTAGCAAGCCGGAAGATACCGGCAGGGAGGATTCTTGATGCGCCGATATGTGCGGGCTGCTGCCGCAGCTGCCCTGTTTGCCATTGTGGCCTGCGCTGCGCAGCCGGACCGTGAAACGGGCGCGGGCATCACCGTCCTGACCAATGCCGATATCGTTACGGTGGACGAAAGCCTTCCGTCTGCTGAAGCGGTCGCCTTACGCGACGGGCGAATCCTGGCGGTTGGCACGGCCGCGGACGTGCTTCGTGAGGCCGGGCCGCTGGCAGACGTGCGCGATCTCGGCGGTGCAACCCTCGTGCCGGGCTTCATTGATGCACATGGCCATCTCGCGATCATGGCGCAGGCCGCCGCCATGGCGAACCTGCAGCCGCCGCCCGCCGGGCGCATCACCGACATGGCCAGCCTGCAAACCGCGCTTCGCGACTGGCGCGCCGTCAACCCGGCTGCGCCCTGGATTGTCGGCTTTGGCTATGATGACACATTCCTCGCCGAGCAGCGCCATCCGGACCGGCACGACCTCGACGCTGTCTCCGCCGATGTGCCCGTACTGCTGGTGCACACCTCCGCACATTTCGTCACCTGCAATACGGCCTGCCTCAAGCTTGCGAGCGTTACGGCAGATACGCCCGATCCCGCGGGCGGCGTCATCCGCCGCGAGGCAGACGGCGCCCCGAACGGCGTGTTCGAGGAAACCGCGCTTTACCTCGTGATGAAACACCTGCCGGCACCGACACAGGACATGCGTATCGCCGGCCTTGCGGCCATCCAGAAAGTCTATGCGAAGAATGGCATCACAACTGTCCAGGACGGCGCCTCCACGCCGCAACAGATCGAGGACATGCGCAAGGCTGCCGCCGAAGGAAAACTGTATCTCGACATCGTCGCCTTCCAGCACTTCCACGATGGCGCCTCGATCGGCGAGGACTTCGCCATCGCAAAAGCCTACGACCGGAATTTCCGCGTCGGCGGAATCAAGCTGGTGCTCGATGGCTCCGTGCAGGGCAAGACCGCCTGGCTGACGCGGCCCTACCTCGTTCCGCCGCCGGGGCAGACGAGCGGGTATTCCGGCTACGGAACATATGCCGACGAAAGTGTGCATGATCTGATGGCAGAGGCCCATGCGCGCGGCATCCAGGTCATCGCGCATGTCAATGGCGACCGGGCGATCGACCAGCTCCTCGCCATCGAGGGCGATCTCCTCGCCGCCAATCCGCAGGAAGCCCTACGCACCGTTGCCATCCACGCCCAGACCGCGCGCGAAGACCAGCTGGACCGCATGGCAGAACTCGGGATCATCCCGTCCTTCTTTGCCTCGCATCCCTTCTTCTGGGGCGACTGGCACCGCGACCAGGCCATCGGTCCCGAACGCGCCGCTTTCATCAGCCCGCTTGTGGCCGCAAAGGCGCGCGGCCTTGCCTATACGATGCATACGGACTCTCCGGTCGTGCCGCCGGATATCATCCACCTCCTCTGGGTCGCGATGAACCGCGAGACACGCTCCGGCGATATCCTCGGGCCGGACCAGCGCGCAAGTGCGCTCGACGCACTGCGCGCCGTGACGCTAAACGCCGCTCGCCAGTATTCGGAAGAGGCGGACAAGGGTTCGATCACGCCCGGCAAGCGCGCCGACTTCGTGATCCTCTCCAACAGCCCGCTGAAAGTTCCGCCTGCGGAGATCCGAAGCATCACCGTGCTCGAAACTATCAAGGACGGTAAGATCGTCTACAAGGCGGCTCCATGATCACGCCCGCAAAGCTCCGCGCCGCCGCGCTCGCCTTGCCCCGCGCCATCGAACGCCCGCATTTTGACTGGGCGAGCTACCGCATCGATGCGCCGAAGGGAAAGATCTTCTGCACGCTGCCGCCGCACCATGAATTTTCCAACGTCTTCCTCACGCCGGAGGAACAGAGGATGCTGTGCGAGGCCGAGCCCGCCATCTTCTTTCCGGTGCCCAACAAGTGGGGCGAGAAGGGGGCGACCTCCATCCGCCTCAAGGCGTGCGATGCGGTCACCCTGAAATCCGCGCTCATCATGTCCTGGCGCCATGCGGCCCCGGCGAAAATCCATGGCGAGCTGAAGCTTTAGATGCCCTTGAACACTGGCGGGCGTTTCTCGACGAAGGCCAGCGAGGCCGCCTTGTGGTCCTCGGTCATCATTGTACGCACCATGTGCGCGGCTTCCATGTCCAGCACTTCGGAAAGCGTCGCGCTCGCGGCGAGGTTCAGGTTCTTCTTCATGTAACCGATGGCGACCGTCGGCAGTCCGGCGAGATAGCGTGCCTTCTTTTTTGCGGCTTCCTGGAACTGATCAGGTGCCACCGCCTCGTTGACGATGCCCAGCCGTGCGGCCTCCTCACCTGAGATTACGTCCGCCGTGAAATACAGCTCGCGCGCTTTTGCTTCGCCGACCAGCTTGGTCAGGAAATACGAGCCGCCATAATCGCCGCTCGCGCCGATCTTTGAGAAGGCCGTCGTCAGCTTGGCCGTCGTTGTGCAGATGCGCATGTCGCAGGCCAGCGCCAGCGAGAGGCCCGCGCCGGCCGCCGGGCCGGGCATCACGGCGAGGGTCGGTTTCGGCATCTCGTGCAGCCATTTCGCCGTCTCCATACCCTTGCGCAGGCCGGCAATACGCTGCTCCATGCTGAACGGCGCGTCGCCCTTTCCGCTGCTGCCCGTCGGCGCTGCGACAAAGCCCTTCACATCGCCGCCGGCACAGAAAGCGCCGCCTGCGCCGGTGAGCACCACCACCCGCACCTTCGGGTCCAGCGCGAGGCGCGGTACGGCGATGGCGAGTTCGTCCAGCAATTCGCTGGTCAGCGCATTGCGCGCCTCCGGGCGGTTCATGGTGAGGGTGGCGATGCCGTCCTCGAAGGTTTCCAGCAACTGGTCAGACATGCGGTGCTCCCCTTATTTGGTTGTGTTCGGGGGAGTGTAAGCGCGCCGCCCACCCCCAGCAATCCTGACCCGGCGTGACGCCCCGGCGAGCCTCTTTGACGCCGCGCGGAAACGGGTTAGCGTTCCGCCATGGCCGACACATTCCAGTCCAGTGACCCCATCGCCGCCGTCCAGCCCCTGCTGGCTGAGCTTTCTGCCCGCGCTGCCGAGATGGAGGAGGCGCGGCGCCTGCCGGCCGATCTCGCGCAGAAACTCGCCGCCACCGGCGTTTTGCGGATGGTGACGCCGAAACGTTTCGGCGGTCTTGAATCCACGCCGCGCGAGATTGTCGAGATCACCGAGACCATCGCCCGCGCCAATGCCAGCGCCGGCTGGTGCGCAATGATCGCCTCCACTACCGCGCTGAACGCCGCCTATATGGAGCCGGTCTACGCCGAGGCGATCTATGCTGACCCGATGGCGATCACCGGCGGCGTCTTCGCGCCGATGGGGCGCGCCACGCTCGAAGGCGACCATTACCGCGTCACCGGACGCTGGCAGTGGGGCTCGGGCTCGGCCAACTGCACCTGGCTCTGCGGCAGTTGCACGCTCTGGGAAAATGGTGAGATGAAGCGCCTCGCCTCGGGCGCGCCGGATACAAGGATGATGGTCTTCCCGGCATCGGATGCGACGTTGATCGACACCTGGCATGTGATGGGCCTCAAGGGCACAGGCTCCGGCGATTTCGAGGTGAAGGACATTCTCGTCCCCAAGGGCCGCTCGGTCTCGCTCGTCTCCGACAAGCCGCGCGAGCCTGGCGCGCTCTACAAGTTTCCGGCCTTCGGTCTGCTCGCGCTCGGCGTCTGCGGCGTGGCGCTCGGCAATGCGCGCGGCGCGCTTGATGCCTTCCACGATCTCGCCACCGTCAAGAAAAGCCAGGGCTCGACGAAGACACTGTCGGAGCGGCAATCCATGCAGGCGGCCTATGCAACCTGCGAGGCGCAGTGGCGCGCGGCCCGCGCCTATCTCTTCTCGGAAATCGACCGCGTCTGGGCTGTCGCTCAGCAGGCGGATGATATTCCGATGGAGCTGCGCGCGGACCTTCGCCTAGCCTGCACCCACATGACGCGCACGGGCGCCGATATCTGCCGCACGCTCTATGATCTCGGCGGCGGCGCGGCCCTGTTCGAATCGAGCGACCTGCAGCGCCGTTTCCGCGATGCCCACGCGATCACGCAGCATATCGTCACCGCGCCGTCGACACTGGAACTCACAGGGCGCATCCTGTTCGGCCTGCCGACCGATGCGGGGATGGTGTAGGACTATGCCCGGGCGACAATCGTTAACGGTCTTCAATTTACAGGAGACGGCCATACTTTTTTAAGTAACCTCAGGTAACCGTCCGTCACGCCCGCATAGAAACATGCGCACCCTGTCGGAGAAATTTCCTGTGTCGCCCGACGTCCAAAGCTCCAATCTCAAATTTATTGCGCGCAACAACGGACCGATGTTGTTGCTCAGCCTGTGCGTTGCGGCGTTTTTCTGGATCGGACTGGAGCTGGAACATGGGCATCTTATTGACCGGAACGGGTTTGTTCTCGGCAAGGATTTCCTGAACTTCTGGCACTATGGCCTTTCAGCCTGGAGCGGCGAGGGAGCGATCCACTACAATCCGTACACATACAATGCGAAGCTCGATGCAATTGTCGGTGGGCAGGATTATCCCGATCAGCTTTTCTCCTATCCTCCGCATCTCATGTTGTTGGCCGCGCCGTTCGGCCTTCTGGACTACTATCCGGCCCTCGCACTGTTCACATTCCTCGGACTTGCGCTCTACTGGGCCTGTGTCGTGCGTAACTTTGATGGACGAACCCAGCGGCTTGCCCTCGCCGCGATGCCGACGGTTGCGGTCTTTTTGACCTGCGGCCAGTTCTCCGCTTACCTTGCCGTGCTCTTGATCACGCTCTACCGCTCGCTGGATACAAGGCCGCTTCTGGCAGGTTTTCTCATTGCGCTTCTCACGATCAAGCCGCAGCACGGGATTCTTATCCCTTTGTTCCTGATGTTCACCGGACGCTGGCGCGTGTTTATCTATGCGACACTGCTCTCAGGTGGTCTGATCGGAGCATCCCTACTGATCCATGGGCGCGAAGCATGGGAAGCGTTTCTCCACAGCAGCCTGGCGCATCAGTCTACCACGCTGATGTCTTCCGGTGTGGTTGTGTTCGGCCTGATGCCAACGGCCTTCGTCAATTCGATTCTGGCGGGCGGCGCGATCTGGTTTGCCTCGCTTGCGCAGTTTGTATTCTCGATCATCGCGGTTCTGTTCCTGATGCTCACGCTCGGACGGACGCGTGACGAGTTTCTCCGTTTTGCAGCCCTTATTGTCGCCACTCTCATCGCGACGCCGTACCTGATGGCGTACGATACGCTGGTCCTCGGCTGGATCATGCTGACGCTGAGCATGCGCGCTGCCATGGGCGGTCTTGAGCAGCTTGCTTACCGGCTTGTCATGGCGATCTGCCCCATAGGGGTAGTCCTGTCGCTCTATAGCGTTCCAGGCACGGCGCTTGTCCTGCCGCTGCTGGCAATCTGGATATTCAAGGTTGCAAGCATCCGGACCGTTGAGGAAACGCGCCGTGCGCGCAGAAGTTGGACCGGCGCCGCGCCGGTCTGATCGTGCGCCGGATGGCGTTTCGGCGTTAACGTTCTCCCGCTACCAGCTTTCATTCCAGGGTCGCAGGTCCAGTTCGTGCGTCCAGGCCGAGCGGTGCTGGCGGTGCAGCCAGACATAGTTTTTCGCAATCTCGTCCGGGATCAGCAGGCCGTCCTTCGCGCGCCGTTCGTCAGCATCCGGAAGGTTCTCGCGGATGAACTGGCTGTCGATGGCGCCGTCTATGACAATGTGCGCAACGTGGATGCCCTGCGGCCCAAGTTCGCGCGCCATCGATTGCGCGAGCGCCCGCAGCGCATGCTTGGCCCCTGCAAAGGCGGAGAAGCCATCGCGTCCGCGGACCCCGGCGGTGGCACCGGTGAAGAGGATCGTGCCGCGTCCGCGCGGCTTCATAACGCGCGCAGCTTCGCGCCCGGCTAGGAAGCCTGAGTAGGCGGCCATTTCCCAGACCTTGTGGTAAACCCGGCTCGTCGTCTCGGTGATGCCGAAGCGCACATTGGCGCCGATATTGAACACGCAGACTTCGAGTGGGCCGACTTCGGCTTCGATCTGGTCGACCAGCGCGATCGTCGCCTCTTCTTCGCGCGCATCGACGCCGAAGGCGCGCGCCTTGCCGCCTTGTTCTTCGATTTCGGCAACGAGTGCGCTCAGCGAATCGAGATTGCGTGCGCGCCGTGTCACGCAGGCTGTCAGGCCTTCGCGGGCAAAGGCTTTCGCAATGGCGCCGCCGGTCGCGTCTCCCGCACCTACAATTAGGGCTGCTCCGTTTGGCATCGCCTTCTCCCGTTTCTTTTCGGAACTCACTCTCGCGCGGACTTGCTTTCTGTGCAAGGAGCAGCGCTAAAGAGGTACATGAGCCGAACCCTCTCCATAGCGATTGCCGGCGCCGGAATTGGCGGCCTTGCAGCAGCATCTTTCCTCGCGCGGCAGGGTCACCGCGTTACGGTGTTCGATCAGTTCGCGGCGGCGGGCCCGGTTGGTTCGGGTCTCATGTTGCAGGAAACCGGGCTTGTCATCCTCGATCAGCTTGGCCTTCGCGGTGCGGCCGAAGCACTGGGTGCGCCGATAGAGCGGCTGTGGGGCATTTCGGCAGACACCGGCCGCGCGGTGCTGGATGTGCGCTATGCTGCGCTGCGCAGCGGGTTGCGTGGTATTGGTATCCAGCGGACTGCGCTGTTCACACTGTTGCATGACGCGGCGGTCTCCAGCGGCGTGCGGCTTGTCACGGGCGCGAAGGTCACTGCTGCCAACGCCGAACATGGCACGCTGGTGCTGGCGGAAGGGGGCGCGCAGGGGCCGTTCGATCTGGTGCTGGATGCGCTGGGAGTTCGCTCGCCGCTGTCGTCGGCGCCGGTCAACAAGCTGCCCTATGGCGCGCTGTGGGCGACGCTGCCTTGGCCGGAGGAGGGGCCGTTCGATCGCAGCGCGCTGGAGCAACGCTATGAAGCGGCGCGCAAGATGGCGGGGGTGATGCCGTCGGGGCGCGCCTCTGAAGGCGGGGGGCAGAGCCTTACCTATTTCTGGTCCATCCGCGGGGATGCACATGCAGAGTTTCGTGCGGCGCCGCTGGTCCACTGGAAAGATGCCGCGCGGGCCCTCTGGCCGGAGACGGCGATACTGGTTGATCAGATCACGGATCATGACCAGCTGACCTTCGCGCGCTACCGCCACCGCACGCACTGGCCTGCTGCGGAAGGCCGGCTTATCCATATCGGCGACAGCTGGCACGCGGCGAGCCCGCAGCTGGGGCAGGGGGCGAACATGGCGCTGCTGGATGCCTTTGCGCTCGCCCGCGCGGTGCAGGCTTGCCCGGAATTTGAAGAGATCAAGGCGATGTATGTGCGTCAGCGCGCCCTGCATGTGCGCCTGTTCCAGCTGATGACCTGGGCCTTTACGCCGGTCTACCAATCCGATTCCGAAATCCTGCCCTGGGTGCGGGACCGTCTGGCGGCGCCGGTCTCGAAACTCTGGCCTGCGCCGCCGCTGCTCGCGGCGCTGGTGAGTGGCGCATTGGGTTCGCCGCTCGCGAGGCTGGGGTTGAAGGCGGGGAGGTAGGGGTTAGGGTTCGGTTTTTCTGGGAATGAGAGAATTTCCGGAGGTTTTTGCAGTCGGGCGTGTTGCACAACGATAGGCCGGATTTTTTGTAATGGCTTGATCTGGAGGGGATTTGTTTCTCCGGAAGCCTGTCCTCCTGTAGGCGCAAGTCTGCGCGCTTCACCTTTCAGCATGCCACATTCGCTCTCGATCCGTGTACGGCGGATGTCGATTCTTTCTCATAGATTCTCATTTTTTATCACTTGGTATCGATCTGTTATCGGCTTCTCTCGGAGTTGTGAGAATTCGGCCTGCGGCCTCTATCCGACCCACGGTGTGGGGTGAGGCTGAGTATAACCCTGTGGGGAGGGGTGTGGCGCAAGTTCGGACGCTGAATGTTGCAACGCTTTGATGCGCATGCGGATTTTGTTGCCAGGGGGGTCGGGCTTTGTTGTGTTACTTCTGGCACCCGCCGCAATAGAAGGTCGAGCGGCCCGATTGGACGATGCGTTTGACCGGCGCGCCGCAGCGTTTGCAGGCTTCGCCTTCGCGGTCGTAGACGTCGAAGCGGTGCTGGAAGTAGCCGAGGTTTCCGTCGGTGCCTGCGAAGTCCGAGATGGACGAGCCGCCGGCGGCAATGGCTTCGGCGATGACCGCGTTGACGGCGGGAGCGAGACGCGCGGCGCGGGTGCCGGGCACGGTGCGGGAGAGGCGTTTGGGCGAGATGCCAGCGCGGTACAGCGCTTCACAGACATAGATGTTGCCGAGGCCCGCGATGACCGACTGATCGAGCAGGGCGGCCTTGATTGGCGCGGCCTTGCCGGCGAGCGCGGTGTCCAGGTAGGCCGCGGAGAAGGCGTTCGACAGCGGCTCCGGCCCCATCGTCCTTAACCTTGGATATGCCTCGAAACTCGCGGACGGCCAGAGTTCCATGAAGCCGAAGCGGCGTGGGTCATTATAGGTGACCGTCTCGCCGCCTTCCATGTGGAAAACGACATGGTCATGGGCGATGAGGTTTCCCGTGGCATGATGGAATTCGCCCTGCATTGCGCCGGAGATCGTGAAGCGCCCGGTCATGCCGAGGTGCATCACCAGCACTTCGCCTGTGGAGAGATGCGCGGCCAGGAATTTCGCCTGACGCGCGAGCCGGTCGATCCGGGCATTGGCGACCCGTTCGGCGAACCGCTCGGGCAGGGGAAAGCGCAGGTCCGCCCGCCGCTGTTCCAGCCGCAGGATACGCCGTCCCTCCATAACGGGGGCAAGTCCGCGGCGAA
>CAZXQD010000035.1:0-33832 GCA_964643405.1 uncultured Hyphomonas sp.
TCCCTCGCCCTCGAAACCGGCGCGAAGCTCTATGCCTCGCGCGGCTGGACCGGCGGCCACAACATGAGTGTCACCGTCCGTGAGGCGCCGCTGATGGCCGCGCTCGACGGGGAAGGGCGCCTGCCGCTGCGCCTCTACAACGCCTATGACTCAAGTTCCTTCGACTTCGCCGAAACCCGCCAGCACGAGACCGACACGATCACCAACCGCGCCGTAAAGCTTTACATGGACGGCGCCCTGGGCAGCCGCGGCGCGCAGCTGATACAGCCCTACGCGGATCGTCCGGACACGTCCGGTCTCTCCCTGTTGGATGACGACGCGCTCGCAGACCTTATGGCCCGCGCCAAGGCTGCCAATGTCCAGCTTGCCATCCACGCCATCGGCGACCTCGCCAACCGCCGTATCCTCGAAGCCTACGAGGCTGGCGGGTATGACAAGTCACTACGTTGGCGCATCGAGCACGCCCAGGTCATCCACCCGGACGATCTTGCCCGCGTCGCGCAAAACGGCCTGATCGCGTCGATGCAGCCGAGCCATGCCATCGGCGACCTGTTCTTCGCGCCCGCGCGTCTCGGGCTGGATCGCCTGCGCGGCGCCTATGCCTGGGCCACGCTTCTCGATCTCGGCACGGTCATCGCCGGCGGCTCGGACGCGCCCGTCGAAGTCGGCTCCCCCACCATCGAGTTTTACGCTGCCGTTGCCCGCAAGGACCTGAAAGGCTTCTCCGCTGAAGGCTGGCATCCTGAAGAGGCTATCTCCCGCGCCCGCGCGCTCGCCCTGTTCACTACCGGCCCCGCCTATGCCAGCTTCCGCGAAGCCGACCTCGGCACCATCGAGCCCGGCAAGCTCGCCGACTTCACGGTATTCGACCGTGACTTGATGACCATTCCCGAAGGTGACATCCTTAAAGCCGAGCCGGTCATGACCGTCATAGGCGGCGAGGTTGTCTGGCGCCGCTAGGGCGCCTGCCCCCGGAAGAGGTACCGGCCCGAAAGGGAGGGACTGTTCCATGTCGTTATTCTTGAAGTGCGGCGCCGCAGCGATTGCACTCGCCTTTGCTGCGGCCTGTGCTGGCACGCCCGCACCTGCGCCGGCGGCGGCTGTCGTCACCATCGACTATGCCGCCATCGTCGACACGCCGGACCGTCCGGATGCGGACATCCTGTCCGACCACCTGCGCAAGCCTGCAGAAGTGCTTGCGCTCTTCTCGCCTCAGCCCGGTGACACGATCCTCGAGATCGAGGCCGGCGGCGGCTATTACACGGAGCTGCTCTCCCGCATCACTGGTCCCAGCGGCAAGGTCTACATGCATAACCCTGCGGGTTTTGATGCCTTCCTCGGGGATGCCGTCAAAACGCGGCTCTCGCGGCTCTCCAACGTCACCTACCTCAAATCGAATTTTGACGCCTTCGACGTGCCGGATGCCTCCATCGACATCGCCACCTGGTTCCAGGGTCCGCACGAGATCTGGTACACGCCGGAAGGCGCGCCCGGCCCGCTCGGCGACCCCGACAAGAGCTTCCGGGACATTGCCCGCGCGCTGAAACCCGGCGGTCAGTTCGTGGTGATCGACCATGTTGCCCCGGCCGGCTCTCCGCCCACCACTGGCGGCGATACCCACCGCATCGACCCCGCTCATATCCTCGCGATGGCCTCCGATGCCGGGTTCGTCCTCGAAACCGAGTCGGCTGTCCTCGCCAACCCGGCCGATGACGGGCTTGCCAACGTGTTCGACCCCGCCATCCGCGGCCGCACCAACCAGGCGGTGCTCGTCTTCCGCAAGCCTTGAGGCAGCGCCCCTCCTTGACGGGAGAGGGGCGTCACAGGCCTGCCATTTCCCTTACGTCGCACTAGGCGCGGGCCCATCCCGTGCTAGAACGCATGTTTCCTATATCTCCCTCCCGTGACGAGCTCCGCACAGCCATGACTTCAATGACGTCCTCAGACACGCTCGATGGCCTGAAACCGACCGAAAAGGTCAATGTGAAAAAGGTCTTCGGCCTCGACACGGCCATGGTCGTGCACGGCTTCAAGACACGCACCGAGTACGTGCCGGAGATCGACCCCTCCTACCGGTTCGATCCGCAGACGACGCTCGCCATCCTCGCCGGTTTCGAACACAACCGCCGTGTCATGGTCCAGGGCTATCACGGCACTGGCAAATCGACCCACATCGAGCAGGTCGCCGCCCGCCTCAACTGGCCGATGATCCGCGTCAACCTCGATAGCCATGTCAGCCGTATCGACATGGTCGGCAAGGACGCCATCGTCCTGAAGGACGGCAAACAGATCACCGAATTCCGCGAAGGCATCCTGCCCTGGGCGCTTCAGCGCCCGGTCGCCATCGTGTTCGACGAATACGACGCCGGCCGCCCGGACGTGATGTTCGTCATCCAGCGCGTCCTTGAAGCTTCGGGCAAACTGACGCTGCTCGACCAGAACCGCGTCATCGCCCCGAATCCGTACTTCCGCCTCTTCTCGACAACGAACACCGTCGGTCTCGGCGATACGACCGGCCTCTATCATGGCACCCAGCAGCTGAACCAGGGCCAGATGGACCGCTGGTCGATCGTCACCACACTGAACTATCTCGCCCATGATGCAGAGGTCGAGATCGTCAAGTCGAAGTCCACGGGCGCCGACGAGGCGACCCTTTCGAAGATGGTGACGCTCGCCGATCTCACGCGTAACGCCTTCATGGCCGGAGACCTCTCCACCGTGATGAGCCCGCGCACGGTCATCACCTGGGCAGAGAACTTCGCCATCTTCGGGGATATCGGCCATGCCTTCCGCATGACCTTCCTCAACAAGTGCGACGAGCTGGAGCGTCCCCTCGTTGCCGAGATGTACCAGCGCTGCTTCGGCACCGAACTGCCCGAGAGCGCGCTGATGGTGAAGGTCGCCTGATCCTCGGGAGGGATCCCACGATGACGGAAAAGCGGATCGAACTGACCGGCGCGTCCGGCTTCACGTTCGGCGCCCTGCACGTCGCCCCGCAAGGCGCGCGCAAGGGCGGGCTTGTCCTCATCCAGGAAATCTTCGGCATCAATTCCTACATGGCCGCTGCGGCACGAAGGTTTGCCGCTGCCGGCTTCGAAGTGATCGTGCCCTCGATGTTCGACCGGCAGGAGAGGGGCTTCTTGCGTGAAGGCCATGGGCCGGACGACATCGCCGCCGGTGGTGGCCATGCCCGCGCCAACGGGATCGAGAATGCCCTCGCCGACATTGGCGCCTGCCTGGAAGCGCTGGATGGTCCGGTCTATATTTCCGGTTACTGCTATGGCGGCTCGATGTCCTATCTCGCGGCCTGCGAGTTCCCGCGCCTCACCGCTGCATCCTGCTATTATGGCAGCCTCGTGCCCGGCCTTGCCGACCGTGTGCCGCGATGCCCGACCATCACCCATTTCGGGCGCCTCGATGCGCACATCCCGATGGACGGCGTGAACGCCTTCGCCACCGCACGTCCCGACGTGCCAACTTACGTCTACGAAGCCGGCCACGGCTTTGCCCGCGCCGGCTCGTCCGACTATGATGCCGCCGCCGATGCCCTCGCCTGGCAGCGCACGATGGACCTCTTCGAGAAGGCATTTTTCCGCTAGATGGCCAAGGACACCACTCCCCAGGATCTCTTCAAGGCTGCGCTCGCCGTCACCACAAAGGCGATGAGCGCCGAGCGCGAGATCGAGGTCGGCTTCGGCAATGATGCCGGAGACATGGGCGACCGTCTTGTGCTGCGCCCGCCGCCGATCGAGATCAGCGCCGAGCTTGCCGCCCGTATCCGCGGCGAGGCCGATGCGTTGGCTCTGCGCCGCGCCCACCATGATCCCGCCGCCCACCTCGCGCACCGCCCGCAGGGTGAGCTGGCCCGCCGCGTCTATGAAGGCGCCGAGACCGCGCGCATCGAAAGCCTCGGCGCCAATGCCATGCTCGGCACCGCCGGCAACCTCGATGCCGCGCTCGATCATCGCTGCAAGTCCACGAATTTTGGCGCGGGCTCAGAAGACCCCGAAGCGGTCCTGGCGCCCGCCCTCGAATTCCTGCTGCGCGAGCGCCTCACCGGCCGCCCGCTGCCGGAAAGCGCCGAGCGCGTCGCCGCGGTCTGGCGGGAGAAGGTCGAGGCCCGCGCGGGCAAGGCCATCGAAACACTCGTCGATCAGCTGCACGACCAGGCGCAGTTCTCCAAGACTGTCCGCTCCATCATCCGTGACCTGACGGCTTCCGATGTGCCCGGCGAGGATGTCGAGACCACCGAGGAAGACCAGTCCGAGCAGCAGGAAGACAACGAGTCCCAGGCCGGGGAGGAGGATTCCTCCACCGAGGAGCAGATGGGCGCCTCCGCCGAGCAGATCGAAGCCGGCGAGACCGAAGACCTCGACGGCGAAGAGGCCAACGTCTCGGTCGACCAGGAAGCCGATCTCGATGCCGACGAATCCCCGGACGAGGAAGACGAGGGCTCGAAGCCCCTTCGCCCGAATTACCAGCAGGGCGATGACCGCGACCGGTTCGTCTACAACGTCTTCACCCGCGCGCATGACGAGATCGCCCATGCGCCGGACCTTTGCGATGCCGAGGAACTGACGCGCCTGCGCGCCTATCTGGATCACCAGCTGCAGGGCCTGCAGGGCGCTGTCGCCAAACTCGCCAACAAGCTGCAGCGCCGCCTGATGGCGCAGCAGAACCGCTCCTGGAGCTTCGACCTCGAAGAAGGCGTGCTCGACACCGCCCGCCTCACGCGGGTCATCACTGATCCCACCGCGCCACTCTCTTTCAAGCAGGAAGACGACACCAAGTTCCGCGACACGATCGTCACTCTGCTGCTGGACAACTCCGGCTCCATGCGCGGCCGGCCGATCATGGTCGCCGCTCTGTGTGCGGACATTCTCGCCCGCACGCTGGAGCGCTGCGCCGTGAAAACCGAGATCCTCGGCTTCACCACCAAGGCCTGGAAAGGCGGTCTTAGCCGCGAAGACTGGGTCAAGGCCGGCAAGCCGAACGGGCCGGGCCGCCTCAACGATATTCGCCATATCATCTACAAGGGCGCCGACATGCCGTGGCGCCGGGCGCGCCGCAATCTGGGCCTGATGATGCGCGAGGGCCTGCTGAAGGAAAACATCGACGGCGAAGCCCTTCTCTGGGCGCATGACCGCATGCTTGCCCGCCCCGAGCAGCGCAAGATCCTGATGGTCATCTCGGACGGCGCGCCGGTCGACGATTCCACGCTGAACGTGAACATCGGCAACTATCTGGAACGCCACCTCCGGCAGGTGATCGACGAGATCGAAAACCGTTCACCGGTCGAGCTTATCGCCATCGGCATCGGCCATGACGTGACACGCTATTACAAGCGCGCCGTCACCATCGTTGACGCCGAACAGCTCGGCGGCGCGATGACGGAGCAGCTCGCCTCCCTGTTCGACGAGCACCCGCCCAACCCTGCCGCCATGGCCATCCCTCCGCTCACGGAGCGCACCACCCGCGGCGCGGTCTCCGGCGCGTCAGCCGGCGCACCCAGCTATGGCAAGAAAGTCAGCCTTGGCCGCGACGTGAAAACCACGACGCTTCAGGCGGTGAAGCCGCCGGGGAAGAAGTGAGTTCTCCTCGAGTTTTGAAAATTCCGAAGATAAAAACATCTTCTGCGCGCGAGTCCGCCGGCAGAGGTGTTGCGTAGGAGTTGGACCTGCGTTTTGTAGCGGCTTGATTTGGATGAATTTTATTTTTCCAACGCGTGTTTGCCGTAGGCGCAAGTTAGGGTCTTTCCCTATCAGGGTTGGTTCATGCCGTTGCAATCAGTGCACTTCTGATGGCGATTTGTTCTCGTTCATTCTCATTGGTTCTCACTTTTTATCACTTGCTATCGATTCTTTCTCGTCTGCTCTCGGCATGCCGGATTTCGGCCTTTGGCTTCTATCCGGCCTACGGGGTGGGGGAGCGCGAGCATAACGCTGGCCAGAGGGGTGTGGCGTAAGTGACGGCGAGTTATTTTGCAGCGCGTAGATACGTATACGGATTTTGTGCCCGGCGGGGGTGCAGGGTGTTGCGTAAGGGCTGCTTCCTTAAAATGCTTCCATAACTGCAAAATCAGTTTGTCGTCATCCCGGGATCTGAGCAGCGGGCGTCCGGGATGCAGACTTGTTGAGATTGCCATGCTCGCAGTGTTATCGGTCGTAAACTTCGAGACGTAGGGCGGAGAACGCAATGAACCTTCAACGCCTCTTCCGCGATCAGCTCTCCTTTCTCGCCTTCAATGGTGTTCCCAAAGACTTCACCGAACATCGATCGGCCTATCTGGAATGGGGCCTCGCCATTACATGGCTCGCTGGGTTAGGCCGCTATTGGGATCATCCAAACGCTCTCTGGTTCCAGTATATGGGCCTCGGCTCCGTTGCCTATGTCTTTGTGCTTGCCCTCATCCTGTTTTTGATCCTCGCGCCGCTTCGGCCAAAAAATGCCAGCTACCTGAACATCCTCACATTCGTTTGCCTCACGTCCGTACCGGCCATCCTGTACGCGGTGCCGGTCGAACGCTTCATGCCGCTGCCCGCTGCGCAAACCGCGAACGCCTGGTTTCTCGCTATTGTCGCAGCATGGCGCGTCGGCCTGCTGTTCTGGTTCATGCGCTTTGTCTGCGGCCTGCCTTGGCTGATCACGATCATCGCCGCGCTCCTGCCGCTTGCCGCTATCGTCATTGTCCTGACGGTCCTTAACCTCGAGCATGTCGTGTTCGACCTGATGGCAGGCATCCGCCCTGAAGGCGCCGGGCCGAATGATGTCGCCTACACAGTGGTTGCCACTCTGGGCTTCATCTCATTCTTTATCGCGCCCATCCTCCTAGCGGGCTATCTCGGCACCGTCATCTGGCGCTGGCGTGACAAGCTTCCTTTCGGCAGAAAAACCAGCTGAATCTGCTGCGCGATTTCGCCTTACCGCCCCGCCTTCTCGTCAATTCCGCTGGTGCCCTGCCGGGCTTCCAGCGCCGACGCCACATCATCGAGGCTCACGCCCCGCGACCGCAGCGCCACGAAAACATGGTAGAGCACGTCTGCTGCTTCACTCGCGACGCGCGTATCGCTTTCGCTGCGGACGGCATCGGCCAGTTCGCCGCCTTCTTCGGCCACCTTGGCGGCGCAGGCATCCGGCCCCTTGGAGAGCAGTTTTGCTGTCCAGCTTTTGCCAGCGTCGCCTTCTTCGGCGCGCGCGTCGATGGTGGCGGCGAGATGGGCGAGGGCGGCGGCAAGCCGGCCGGGGGAGGCGAGGGCGTTCATGGCGGAAGTCTCCTGCTTCCTGCCCTCTAGCGCCCTGACGCGGCGGCGTCACGCGCCAACGCTTGACGGACGCCGGGGAAGGGGGCCAGCTTGCATTCACCTTCCGGAGGAAAACCCATGAAAGACCGCGTTTCAATCACGATGCTCGAAGACGGCGTGGCCGATGTCCGCCTCATCCGCACCGACAAGATGAATGCCCTCGATCCCGCCATGTTCTCGGGCATCGCTGAAGCCATCGCGCAGCTGAAGGAAACCAAGGGCCTGCGCGTCGTGGTACTGTCCGGTGAAGGCCGCGCCTTCTGCGCCGGGCTGGACCTGTCCTCGCTGGGCCAGCCGGGCGATGGCAAGAAACAGGGCGAAGGCGCCACAGGCAGCCTCGGCAGCCGCAGCCATGGCATCGCCAACCTCGCCCAGCATGTTGCCTGGGGCTGGCGCGAGCTGCCCGTGCCGGTGATCGCGGCCGTGCACGGCATCGCCTTCGGCGGCGGCTTCCAGATCATGTCGGGCGCCGATATCCGCATCATCCATCCGGATACGCGCTGCGCCATCATGGAAATGAAATGGGGCCTGGTGCCAGACATGGCGGGCTTCCCGCTGTGGCGCGGCAATGTGCGCGACGATGTGATCCGTGAGCTGACCTATACGAACCGCGAGTTCAAGGGCGTGGAGGCTCATGCGCTCGGTTTCGCCACGAAAGTTTCCGAAACGCCGCTGGAAGACGCCCTCTGGCTGGCGCGTATCATGTCCGGCAAGCACCCGGCGGCGATGCGCGGCGCCAAGCGCCTTTGCAACGCGATGGCAGATGCGACCGATGCTGAACTCCTCGCGCTGGAAAGCAGCGAACAGGTGAAAGTGATGCGTACGCCGAACCAGCTGGAAGCGGTGGCTGCCGAGATGCAGAAACGCCGCGCGGTGTTCGCGGAATAGTCAGACCGTCCGGACCGGGGCGCCTGCGCTGCGCAGTGCGTCCCTGGCCTCGGCGAGGGTGGCTTCGCCGAAGTGGAATATGGACGCGGCCAGCACTGCACTGGCGCCGCCTTCCAGCACGGCGGGCGCAAAGTCCGCCACGCTGCCTGCGCCGCCGGAGGCGATGACCGGGATGGTGACGGCGGAAGAGACGGATTTCAGCAGCGCGATGTCGTAGCCGGATTTCGTGCCGTCGCGGTCCATCGAGGTCAGCAGGATTTCGCCCGCGCCGCGTTTGGCGGCCTCGCGGGCAAATTCTACGGCGTCGATGCCGGTGGCCTTGCGGCCGCCATGCGTGAAAATTTCCCAGCCTGCGCCGGACTTGCGCGCATCGATCGCCACGACCACGCATTGCCGCCCGGCCTTGGCGGCGCAGGCGGCGATGACGGACGGGTCTGCCACGGCGGCAGAGTTGATCGCCACCTTGTCCGCACCCGCGCGCAGGAGGGCGACCATATCTTCCGGCGAGCGCACGCCGCCGCCGACGGTGAGCGGCATGAAACAGGCCTCGGCCGTCCGGCTGACCGTTTCGAGTAATGTGCCGCGGCCTTCATGGCTGGCCGTGATGTCGAGGAAGCAGAGCTCGTCTGCGCCCTGCGCATCATAGGCGCGGGCGAGGGCGACGGGGTCGCCGGCGTCTTTCAGGTCCACGAAGTTGACGCCCTTCACGGTGCGGCCGTCTTTCACGTCGAGGCAGGGGATGATGCGGGTTTTCAGCATGGCGCCCGTCTAGCGGGTTACGGCGCGTGAATAAACAGGCTTGGTACTGGACAGATAGTACAGGAAAAAAGTCCTAGTGTCAAGGTTTTAATTCCGGGCGCTGCGACCGGCTTTTTGAGCGCGGGCCGGATTTCTGCTATGGAAACAGGCGGGGGTGCTTTTGAGAGCCTGAGAAGGACGAGCCCATGGACCTGAAGAAAACGCAATTCAAGGCCGCCGAACGCATCCGGCAGGATGACACGGAAAACCTTTGCCGCCTCGCCGCGCGGCTGACGCAGATGCAGGCCGAAACCGGCGTGGCCGCGCCGGAGACCACCGGTCTCTCGCATGCGCTGCACACGCGCCGCCGCCTGCGCCGGCCGCTGAGCAGCGCGCGCTAGGGCGAGATGCGGCGCCGGAAGAATGTCCGGTCGATCAACGCCGCCAAGGGCACGGGGACCAGCACGGCCAGCGCCACCGGCCAGTGCTGTGCCAGGGCGGAGAGGACCGCCAGACCCTCCGTATCCGGAATAACCTTGACAGCGCTGATCAGGAGCGCCGCGCCCAGCGCGATTTCCGCCAGCCGGGGCAGGGCGATCAGCAGGGCAAGCACCGTCCAGAAAATCCAGCCGCCCGCGAGCAGCAGGAGGCCTGCCACGCTGACCGCTACACCGGTGCTCAGCAGCACATAAGCGCAGGCTTCCCCAAGGACGCCGCGCTGCGGGCGGTGCGGCCCGGTCTCGGCATAGGCGGGGTGAAGCGGCTTTTCCGGCATGCGTTAACGATCCGTCCGGGAGGTGGTCCGCGTCAAGTTCGGCTTGATGAAATTGCAGTGAGAATTGGACGGGCGCGGGCGCCGGGGAACCGCAGGCGGTGGGCGCGCGTTCTGTTGGCAAGTGATTTGGATACGGAGAAGACCCATGGGCAAGATCATCAAGGCCGCCTTCGCTGCCGGTTTCGTCGTGCTGGTGGAGCGCGGCGTGAATGCCAGGCTTGACAGGCGCGCGGAGAAGCGCGCCATGGCGAAGGCGGCCCGCACCGGGCTCGTTTCGCACGATCGCTGAGCCTTTCGCCATTCGGTGAAATTTCACAGACTGTCTGGCGCCGGATTTAACCACGCCTCTGTATGCTCCGGCGATGCAGATGAGTTCGGACCTCCGCAAGGCCTTCATCGTGGGCGCCGTGATTACGGTCGCCTCGGTGGCTGCGTCGTTCATTCCGGTCTGGATCTGGCTGCAGATTGATCCGGTGGTGGATCATGCTTCGATCTATATTTCCTGCATCGTTCTGCCGGGCACGATTGCGCCCACCTGTTCCTTCTTCCTGCTGCGGGCGCAGATGCGCGCGGAAAAGCTGGCGCGGGAGAATGACCGCCTCGCCAATTCCGACCTGCTGACCGGCCTTCCGAACCGGCGGGCCTTCTTTGCGGCGGCGGAAACGCTGCGCACGCGGGCGAAGTTCGGCGGGGGCGTTCTGGTCTGCGCGATTGCGGACCTTGATCATTTCAAGCGCATCAATGACGAGTTCGGCCATGATGCGGGCGATGCGGTGCTTAAATCCGTGGGCGGCGTACTGCTGGAAACGGCGCCGGCGGGCGGCATTGCTGCGCGCCTTGGCGGCGAGGAGTTTGCGCTCGCGGGCCTGTTCGAGAGCAAGGCTGCTGCGAAGGCCGCGTTTGCGCATGTGGTGGCAAGTGTTGCGGGCAGCGCCTGCGATCATGGCGGCACGCAGCTGGTCGTGACCCTCAGCCTCGGCTTTGCGGCGGCGGAGCCTGGCGAGTCGATCTCTACCCTCATGTCCCGCGCCGACCGCGCGCTCTACGAAGCCAAACGCACCGGCCGCAACCGCGCCTTGAGTGCAGACGAAGCCCCGGAGCCGCTGCGCGCAGCCGCGCCGCATGTGCGGCGGGCGAGGGGATAGGCTAGTCCGCCTGCGGAACGGGGACGCGCAAGCTACTCTCATGCGACGCTACTCGTCCTGAGCGAAGTCGAAGGATGGGCCACGCGGAGCCCAAGCCAGCGAAGTGAAGTGTAATTTTGGACGGGCGATGAGTAGGCCCGGCGCAAAATTCGGGGACATTTATGTCAAAAAACTTGACTCCTCTCCCTCCTCCCCCGCCGCCGCCTCAACGGCAGGGGAAGCCGCCTCCTTCGGGCCCGCCTTCGCGGTTGATCGCCAACAATCCCGGCCCAAAGAAAGGAAAGTAGTCACATCAACCCGCCGCCCTTACCGCCTCGGCTGCATCAATATCCCCATCATACAGCGCGCGGCCCAGTATCGTGCCAGCAATCGGGGCGCCGCTGGCGCGTAGGGCGCGGATGTCGTCGACGCTTTTGACGCCGCCGCTAGCGATGATCGGGATGCTGACGGTATTGGCGAGTTCTGCCGTGAACGGAACATTCACGCCGGTCTTCAGGCCGTCGCGGCTGATATCGGTGGCGATGATGGCGGCGACGCCGCAGCCTTCGAAGGCTTTCGCAAGTTCGGTGGCGCGCATGTCGCTGGTCTCGGCCCAGCCTTCGACCGCGACCATTCCCTCTTTCGCGTCGATGCCGACGACGATGCGGCCGGGCAGGGCGCGGGCGGCGGTCTTCACGAGGTCCGGATCGCGCAGGGCGACGGTGCCGAGGATGACGCGGGCGATGCCGGCTTCCAGCCAGGCGTCGATCTGCGCGCGCGTGCGGATGCCGCCGCCGAGCTGGACCGGGGCGGGGGTGGACTTGAGGATGCTGGCGACCGCGTCCCGGTTGACCGGCGCGCCGGCGAAGGCGCCGTTCAGGTCCACCACGTGGAGATGGGTGAAGCCCATAGCATGGAAAGCGGCGGCCTGCGCGCCGGGATCTGTGTTGAACACGGTGGCGGCGTCCATCTCGCCGCGCAGCAGGCGGACGCAGGCGCCGTCTTTCAGGTCGATGGCGGGGTAGAGGGTGAAGGTCATGGGGACCATTTCAGGAAATTGCTGAGGAGCGTGAGGCCGAGCTTCTGGCTCTTCTCCGGGTGGAACTGGGTGCCGAACAGGTTTTCCCGGGCGAGGGCGGCGGCGAAGGGGCCGCCATAGTCGCACCAGGCGGCGACATCGGCCTCGTCTTCCGGGCGGAAGGCGTAGGAATGGGTGAAGTAGGCGTGGGGCTGGGGGCCGAGGCCGGCGAGGACGGGGTGGTCGCCCGTCAGCGCGATCTCGTTCCAGCCGACATGCGGCACGGGCAGGCCGGGGGCGGGCTCGAAGGCCTCGACGAGGCCGTGGATCCAGCCGAGGCCGGGGGTTTCGCCGTCTTCAAGGCCCGTATCCGCCATCAGCTGCATGCCGACGCAGATGCCCAGGAAGGGGCGGCGGCGGGCGAGGACGGCGTCTTCGAGGGCCTCCACCATGCCCGGAATGGCGCGCAGGGCGCCGGCACAGTCGGCAAAGTGGCCGACGCCGGGCAGGACGATACGGTCGGCGTCTTCCAGGGCGCGGGGGTCGGCGGTCACGTCGATGGTGTGGCCGGCGTCTGCAGCGGCGGCGAGGGCGCGCGCGCAGGAATGCAGGTTTCCGGAGCCATAATCGATGAGCGCGGTGCGGGGCATGGGCGGCTCATAGCGGGGGCGGCGGGGGCGCGCAATTCCGCTTTGCGAAGGCCGGGCAATCATGCGATAGGGCGCACACCATGGACCTGCTTATCCTTCTCGCGCTGATCGCCCTGAACGGGGTGTTCGCGCTGTCTGAGCTTGCGATCGTCTCCTCGCGGAAGAACCGTCTGCAGATGCGCGCCGACAAGGGCGACCGGGGCGCGAAGGTTGCGCTCAAGCTGCAGGAAGACCCCTCGGCGTTCCTGTCCACGGTGCAGGTGGGCATCACGCTGGTCGGCATCATCATGGGTGCGTATGGCGCGACCGCGCTGGCCGAGGATGTCGAGCCGTGGATTGTCAGTGTCATCCCGGCGCTGGAGAAGCAGGCGGGGTTCATCGCCTTCGGGGTCGTGATTGCCGCGACGACCTACCTCTCGATCGTGATCGGGGAACTGGTGCCGAAGCGCATCGCAATCACCGCGCCGGAAGCCTTTGCCAGCATCATTGCGCCGCCCATGGCGCTGCTCGCGAAGGTCGTGTTTCCCATCGTGTTCGTGCTGCGGGGCTCCACCAATCTCGTGCTCGGCGTGTTCGGCCTGTCGAAGGTCAACATGGATGTGATGACGGAAGAAGAGATCGAGAGCGTGATCGAGGAAGGCGCGGCCAGCGGCGCCATCGACGAGGACGAGCGCGCGATGATCCGCAGCGTCATGCGCCTCGCCGACCGCGACGTACGCTCCATCATGACGCCGCGCAAGGATGTCGTCTGGCTGGATCTCGATGATCCGCCTGAGGAGCTTCTCAAGAAGATTGCAGACAGTGGCCATTCGCGCTTCCCCGTGGCGCGTGATGACCTGGAGCATGTGATCTCGGTTGTTCAGACCAAGGACCTTCTGGCCCTTTCGGAAGGCAAGCGCCTGCCGGATTTCGAGACGGCGGGCCATGCGCCCCTGTTCGTGCCGGACACGATGACTGTGCTGAACCTGCTCGAAAGCATGCAGGCGAGCGCTGTGCAGATGGCGCTGGTTTCGGACGAGCTCGGCCATATCGAAGGCATCGTGACGGCGGCCGATGTGCTGGGCGCCATTGCGGGCGACGTCGCCTTCTCGCCGGAGGACGGCCTTGCCCGGCCCCAGAAGCGCGAGGATGGTTCCTGGCTGATCGACGGACGGATGGCTATCGAGGATGTGGAGATTGCGCTGGGCACGGATGTGACCGCGGAAGAAGATCCTCCGTACACGACCGTTGCGGGCCTCGTGATCCATCACCTGCAGCGCATTCCGGAGCTGGGCGATGCCGTCATTTCCAGCGGCTGGCGCTTCGAGGTGATCGATATGGACGGAAGACGCATCGACAAGCTGCTGGTCGCGCGCCTTCCGCCCCGGGATGAGGACCCGACCGGCTAGGCCGGGGGCAGGGGCACCCAGTTACCGTGGAATCCCGGCGGAATCCGGTGCGGGATGGTGATTGAAGCCACCGGCGGGCCGGAGAAGTTGCGGGCATCAAGGATCACGAGATCGGTTGTGTCCGCCGCGATATCGATGACGTAGCCGATCAGCCAGCCTTCATCCTCGGCGGCA
Organism: uncultured Hyphomonas sp.; assembly: GCA_964643405.1. Taxonomy (GTDB): domain Bacteria; phylum Pseudomonadota; class Alphaproteobacteria; order Caulobacterales; family Hyphomonadaceae; genus Hyphomonas. The sequence goes on from CAZXQD010000035.1 coordinate 14,057, forward strand.
GCATCGTGCGCGGGAACGAACACAAATTCGCCCGGCATCCGGCCTTTGCCGAAATCGTGGACCTCGCGCGTGCGGGTGCCGAGATCGTGCTTGAAGATGCGCGGATCGCCGACGAAACCCGGATCGCCATGCGCCGGCAGCGCGAGCGTATAGGCGTAGCGGTAGGGCTGGCCGATGCGCCGTTCGTCCGGGCGCGGAAATTCCTGCGGGGTATCGTCGATGACCGTGCGGGTGACCTTCCGGGTGGCGGGATCAATTTCCAGGCTTTCGAACTTGCAGATGGTGGTGTTCGGACCGTGGTTGCCGCCATTGAACATGTCGCCGTGGACTGCGGCGTCCATGATCACCTTGCCGTCTTCGGTTTCGTAGGCGTTCGCCGGATGGAAGATGTAGCAGGGCTCGACATCGCACCAGATGATGTCGTCAGCCTTGCCCTCCTTCGGGAGGAGGCCGATGCGGGCAGGGTGTTTCGGATTCCAGCGATAGGGGAAAGTGTCGCCGCCGATCAGGGCCGGCATCGAGAAGGTGACCGGAAGGTCCATCACGATCACGTATTTCTTCGTGATCATGCAGTCATGGATGGAAGGGCCATCCTGGACGGCAACAGGTTCGTGGCGGCGTACGGTGCCATCGGCGGTGATGACCGTATGCCAGATCGTGTCCGGCTCCATCGCGTTGTAGCAGATCGCGTGGGTTTCGCCGGTCAGGGGATCGAGGTGCGGGTGAGCCGTGAAACCCTTGCGCAGGAGGCCGTCGAAATCGCTCCGTGTACGGGTTTCCAGCAGGTCGGAAACTTCGACCGGCAAGCCGCCAGCCTCGACGATGGCCCAGATCTTGCCGCCCATGGCGACAACGTTCGTGTTCGGACTTTCTGAAGGGTTGACCCGCGGACCCGGGGTCTGCGGCTCGCCCAAGGCAGCGTTGATGGCGGGGGAGCGGACCCAGCGGTTACGGTACCAGAGGGCCTTGCCGCCTTCGAGGCGGACGCCGTGCAGCATGCCGTCACCGACGAACCAGTGATGGGTGGCGGGATTGGGCGCTTCGAACGGGTTCGGGCCGTTGCGCAGGTAGAGGCCGTTCAGGGCGGGCGGGATAGTGCCGGTGACTTTTAGGTCTGTCAGCGTGTGCTCGGCGTCGAGGGGCGCGTGGATGCCCGTGAGGTAGGGGTTCGGCGCCGAGGATCTGCGGTGGGCGCGGTTGAAGTTTGCCACCCCCATGATGCCTTTGGTGACGGCGCCTCGGATGGCGGTTTCGACGGGGCTGGGCATGACAGGCTCCTGTTGGAAGTCAGAGGTTGCGGGGGCGTGAAATAATGTTTACACCGATAACATGTCCGAGAATGATAACACTGTCAACATAGAATCCGGGAAAAATCGCTATCACCATGGCGACCTTCGTGCGGCGCTTATCGAGGAAGGGCTGAAGCTGATCGACAAGGGCCCGGCAGATGCGCTGAGCCTGCGCGAAATCGCGCGCAATGCCGGCGTCTCGGCGACGGCGGTCTACCGCCACTTTCCGGACAAGGCAGCGCTTCTCGGCGCGCTATGCCTTGAAGGACATGCCCGGATGGCGGCCGCGTTCCGGAAGGCCATGGCAGCTTCGACGCCCGGCGTTGAAGCCTTCACGGCGATGGGGCGGGCATATGTCCATTTCGCGCTGGCGCACCCGGCGCTGTTCCGGATGATGATGGCGCAGACGGGCGGGCCCGTCATGGCGCCGCCGCCGACGTCCGGCGCGGAAGGCTCTGACGGGATGCAGATCCTGGTGAATGCGATCGACGGCCTGTTCGGCTCGGATACGCCGCCGCAGGTGCGCGAGGCGCGCCGCCTTAAGGCCTGGTCGCTGGTGCATGGCCTGGCCATGCTGATGCTGGACGGGCAGGTGCCTGCGGAGCCGGCCCTGATCGACGCGGTGGTGGACGTTTCGATGCTTTAGAGGCTGCCCTTGGTGCTGGCGGGCTTGCCGCCGAGGCGGGGGTCTACCGTGATCGCGGTGCGCAGGGCGCGGGCGGTGGCCTTGAAGCAGCTTTCCGCGATGTGGTGATTGTTTTCGCCGTAGATGTTCTCGACGTGGAGGCACATGCCGCCATTGCCGGCGAGGGCGTGGAAGAACTCCTTGAAGAGTTCGGTGTCCATCTCGCCGAGCTTGTCGCGCCGGAAATCAACCTTCCAGATAAGATAAGGCCGTTTGCATAGGTCCACCGAGGCGCGGGTCAGCGTCTCGTCCATCGGGATGTAGGCGTGGCCGAAGCGTGTGATGCCGCCAAAATCGCCGAGGGCCTGGGCAATGGCCTGCCCGATGACGATGCCGGTGTCTTCCACGGAATGGTGGAAATCGATGTGCAGGTCGCCCTTGCAGCGTACCGTAAGGTCAATCAGCGAGTGCCGGGACAGGCTGTCGAGCATGTGGTCGAAGAAGCCGATGCCGGTATCGATGTCGGACTTGCCCGTGCCATCAAGGTTAACGGTTACCGAGATGTCGGTTTCCTTGGTCTTCCGGGTGATTGTGGCGGTGCGGTTCTGGGTCATGGCTGGGCATATAGTCCGTCGGAAACATTACAGCTAGCGCATGATGTTCACAGATTCCTAAACATCTATGCCGCAGTTTGCGCAGTAGTTTCCGAATCAAGGCCTCAGGCGGCGCCAGTGTGAAGAAAACATCGCCAATCGGCCGGCTGACCGGCAGGTTCTCGATCCCGGTGTTTGCCGGTATCGCCGGTGGTGTGCTGTCGATTTTCCTGTTCGCAGCGGTGGTGTCGATTTCGGTCGGTTACCGGATGATTTTCCTCGGCGCGCCGTTCGGCCTGCTGGTTCCGCCGCCGGTGATGTTCCTGATGTTCGCGGCCTGTGTCGCGATTTCGGCGGGCGGGGCGTATCTCACCGCAAAGCCGTTGCAGGAAATCTTCCTGCGCTTTACCGCCTACATGATGACGAGCCGCCTGGATGCCGAGGCGGAACTCGACGAGCTGCAATTCCCGGAACTCCGGCGCCTGCGTGTGGCCACGACGCGGACCGTGCGCAAGCTGCGTCGCGAGAACGATACGCTGCGCACGATTGCCTATCAGGATGCGCGCACCGGATTGCCGAACGCGATTGCGCTGGAGCGGCATGTCAATGCGACGCTGCCGGAGGCGACCTTCGAGTATCCGGCCGCCTTCATGCTGCTCGACATCGACCGGTTCGGCCAGCTTCTGGAGCAGGTCGGCACGACCTATGGCGATGCGCTGATCGAAGGGGCGGCGAAGCGCCTGTCGCGGGCGCTTGCTGATCTCGGCGATCCAGCCGCGATTGCGCTGCGTGGCAGCATGCTGTCGGCCCTGTCTGCGGACAAGTTCGTGCTTTATCTTCCGTGTGCAATCAATCGCGACCACGTGATCTCGATTGCGCGCGCGGTGCGCGCTGCCTTCGCTGAGCCGTTCGAGCTGCCGACGCGGCAGATCACCATGTCGATCTCGGGCGGCATCGTGATGGCGCCGGAGGACGGCGAGTCGTTTGCCAAGCTGATGCAGAACGCGAAGCTCGCCGTGCGTCTCGTGCGCTCGGAGGCGCAGTCCGGCTTCCGTTTCTTCACGCCGCGCCTGACGCGCATCGTGCAGGGGCGCTACCGTTTCGAGGCGGAACTGCGCGATGCGGTGGGCAACAAGGAATTCAAGGCAGTCTTCCAGCCGAAGATCTGCTTCGAGTCCGGCCGCATTCTCGGCGCCGAGGCGCTGGCGCGCTGGCGGAGGCCGAACGGCAAGCTGATTTCACCGGCAACCTTCATTCCGGTGGCAGAGCAGGCGGGGCTGATCGATGCGATCGGCATGCAGATCCTTGAAGCGGCGTGCGAGGCCGCGCGCAGCTGGCAGCTTGAAGGCTTTGACCTGACCGTGGCGGTGAACGTCTCGCCCAGCCAATTTGCCCGCCATGACCTGACGGATTCGATCATGGCGGTGCTGCGCCGGACAGGCCTGCATCCGAACCGGCTGGAACTCGAGATTACCGAGAGCATGGCCGTGAACGACCCCGCGCGGGTCGCCGAGTTCATCTCGCCGCTGCGCGCGATGGGCACGAAGCTCGCCATCGACGATTTCGGCACCGGCCACTCGAACCTTGCGACGCTGACGCAGCTGCCCTTTGACGTTTTCAAGATCGACCGGCAATTCGTTTCGGCGCTGGAGACCGACCGGCAGGCGCCAGCGATCATCGAGATGATCCTTGCGATGGCCGAAACGCTGGGCCTGAAGACGGTTGCTGAAGGCGTGGAGACAACGCGGCAGGCTGAATTCCTGCGGCGGCGCGGCTGCACGATGGCGCAGGGCTTCCTCTATTCACCGGGCCTTCCGGAGACGGCGTTCCTGGACTTCCTGCGCGCCTGGCGCCCCGGGCAGGCAGGTGAGCCGCAGCAGCTGGACGACGCACCGGAGCGTCAGATGCCGCGCCGGTAGACGCCGACCGGCTCGCCCCGCAGCAGGGTTTCGCCCGTGCGCCTGTAACCGAGCTTGGCGGCGACTTTCAGAGAGGCAATGTTTCCCGGGTCGATGATGCAGTGCGTTGTTTCGGGCGCGTGGACTTTGTCCATCCAGGCCTGACAGGCAAGCATGGTCTCGGTGGCAATGCCCTTGCCCCATGCGGCGGGGCCGAAGGCCCATCCGGCTTCGGGGCCGATGGCGAGTTCCGGGGGAAGGCCGCGTTTGTGATCGGCAAAGCCCGCTTCACCGAGAACCGCGCCTGTAGTGCGATCCGTGACCACCCAATAGCCATAGTGCAGTACATGCCAGTGGCCGATGACGCGCAGCAGCGTTGTCCACACGTCCTGTCGTGTGCGCGGCTGGCCGCCAATATGGCGCGTGACGTCTGCATCGCCCCACATCGCGGCGAGCGGGGTCAGGTCATCCTCCGTATGCGGACGGAGGATGAGACGTCCGGTTTCGAGGATGGGTGCAATCAAGCGCCGGCTTTCATTTTCGCGAGCATCGCGCCCATGGCGGCGTGAACGGTCTGGATGGCCTTCAAGGGACGAACCATGACCTTGAAGTCGGCTATCTCGCCCTTGTTGTTCCATTCCATCATGTCGACACCGTTGACGGTGATTCCGTCCATGACGGTTTCGAACTCGAGCACGGCGCGGTCGCCGCAATCGAAGACGCGGGTATAGCGGAAACTGTCATTGTTCAGCGTCTGCCCGGCGGCGAGCAGGTAGGCCATGGTGATCTGCTTGCCTGCCTGCGGCGTGTGGACGACCGGGCTCTTGAAGACGACATCGTCTGCGAGGATGGCCGAGAGGCCAGCGGGCGAGTGGTCCTTGAGGATCCAGTCGACCCAGGCCTGCAGGTTCGGGCTGTGGCCGGTGAGCGCGATCAGGTGATTTGACATGTTATTGTCCTCCCGGCGCGGAGATTAAGCCTGGCGGGCGATGGCTGCAACCGGGCCCGGGACAGCGACGGCCGCCTTCCGCGAGGAGGCGTCTTGCCATGACCGGGCTCGGCACAGAGGATCGCGGCGGGCAGGAAACAGAAAGGACGTTTGCGTCATGACCAATCATGTGAAGGACAAGTCGATCATCGTGACAGGGGCGGCGGGCGGGTTTGGCCGGCTGGTCAGCGAGAAGGCGGCGGCGCTCGGCGCGAAGGTGACGTGCGCAGACATTGACCTTGCTGCGCTGGAGGCGGGCGTGGCGGCGATCCGGAAGGCGGGCGGCACGGCGCAGGCGGTTCGGGCAGACGTGACCAGCATTGCTGACATGAAGGCCGCGGCGAAGGCAGCGGTGGATGCCTATGGGCGGATTGACGTGATGCTGAACAATGCGGGCGTCATGCCGCTGGCGCTTTACGCCGATCATGAGAGCGCGCTGGAGAAATGGCACCGCTGCATCGACATCAACATCAAGGGCGTGTTGAACGGGACAGTCGCCGTGCATGATCAGATGATTGCGCAGGGCGAGGGCCACGTGATCAATGTGTCGTCGATTTACGGAAACTTTCCGGTCTATGGCGCGGCAGTGTATGGCGCGACGAAGTCGGCAGTGAACTTCCTGTCGGAGTCGCTGCGGATCGAGACACGCGGCAAGATCAAGGTGACGATCGTCAAGCCAACCGGTGTGCCGGGAACGGGGCTCGGCGCAGGCGTCGTCAATCCGCAGGGCATCACGGGCATCGTCGGGCAGAATGCGGGCGAGTATTTCGACGTGCTCGGCCAGATGCGGGAAGGCAAGCTGGACCCCGCGCGGCTTGATCCGAACGAGATGGACTATGTGGCACTGGACCCTGCCTTCATTGCGGACCAGATCATCCACGCGATCAACCAGCCCAAGGGCGTTTCGATCGGCGACATCACGGTGCGCGCATCGGGGGATCACTACATCCTGTAGCCTGCGGTCAGGCGTAGCCAAGGAAGGTGAGAATCTTCTCCAAGACTTCCCGGTCGAGGCAGAGTTCGCGGTGGTCGAGATCTTCAACGCCGTACACTTCGGCGCCGGGGATGTTTGTCGCGACGGCGGCGATTTCATCGAGCGGGCAGCCGATGTCGGCGTCCGAGCCGATGAACAGGAGTTTGCCGGTGAAGCCTGCGAGCGCGGCGGCGAAGTCGAATGGTCCGGGCTCTGAGGCGTGGGCGGCCTTGAGATGGTCGAGCGCGGCAGCGAGGGCGGCGGGGTCGGCGCCTTCGCGCCGTTTGGCTTCCGCCCAGCCAAGGACGGGTGGGGCGATCAGGACGACATAATCCGCCGTCGCGCCTGCCTTCAACGCGCTGGCAGTGGCAATGCAGCCGAAGGAGTGGGCGATGATCGTGTCGATGGGCGCTTCGGCAGCGCAGACGTCGAATACGGCCTTGCCGGCGGCGTCTGCGCCATACTCCTTCGATTTCGAGGCGCCGTGACTTGGCAGGTCCATCAGCAGGACAGCGCGGGTATTCGACAGGAAATCCTGCGCGTACTGACGCCAGATACGATGCGTATCGTTCCAGCCGTGTACGAACAATGTGGCCGCACCCTCATGTGCGCGCCAGAGGGGTATCTCGCCGACATCACGGCGCGCATTCGGCGGCAGCATGTTCTGGCCGGGTGCTGCACTGATCGGACGTGGTACAAGCTCGTCCAGGAGCGCTCGCGCGGCCGGGCTGAGATTCTCGGTCATGATTGTCCTCCGGCCGCCAGTTTCGAGCGGGAGGAGGCGGGCGTCAATCGGGGAGTCCGGAGGGCAGGTTCGCCCTCTGAGCTATCCCGCGTACGCCGCGGCGAGGTCCGGGTCTTTCGCGGCGACGAGGTCGGCGAGGTCGGAGATGACCTTGGCCTGTTTCCAGGTGGCGTCGTCCTGCATCTTACCATCGATCATGGCGACGCCGGAGCCGTCCGGCATGGCGGCGAGGATCTTGCGCGCAAATTTCACTTCTTCGGGGTCCGGAGAGAAGACGCGCTTGGCAATAGCGATCTGGTTCGGGTGTAGGCTCCAGGCGCCGGCGCAGCCGAGCAGGAAGGCATTGCGGAACTGCTGCTCGCAGGCATCAAGGTCGGCGATGTCGCCGAAAGGTCCGTAGAAGGCATTGATGCCGGCCATGCGGCAGGCGTCCACCAGGCGGGCGATGGTATAGTGCCAGAGATCCTGCTGGGCATTGGCGCGGGCGCTGCCATCCGCATGCGGATCTTCGAGCACTCGGTAGAAGGGGTGACCGCCGCCGACGCGCGTGGTTTTCATCTTGCGGCTGGCGGCAAGGTCGGCCGGGCCAAGGGAGATGCCCTGCATGCGGGGGGAGGCGAGCGCAATCTCCTCGACTCGGGCGACGCCCTCGGCGGTTTCGAGTATCGCGTGGAAGAGGATCGGCCGGGAGAGACCCGCCTTGGCTTCGAGCTGCGCGACAAACTGGTCCGCATAATGAATATCCCACGGGCCTTCGACCTTGGGCAGCATGATGACGTCCAGCTGGTGGCCGGCCTTCAGGACCAGATCGGTGACGTCATCGAGGAACCAGGGGGAGTTGAGGCAATTGACGCGGGCCCAGAAACCGGTGCCTGAGCCCTGCCAGTCATACATGTTGCCGATTTCGACAGCGCCGGCGCGGGCGGCGTCCTTGGCATCCGCGGGGATGGCGTCTTCAAGGTTTGCAAGGATCACGTCCGCCTGTTTGGCCATGTCCGGCACCTTGGGGCGGATCTTCTCGTTATGGCCAGGGACGAAGTGGATCATCCGCTCGAGGCGCACGGGCAGGTCGCGCAGGGGCTCCGGCGCGCCGATGGCGAGCGGCTTGAAGAAGTTGCGCGGCGTTTTCTGGCTCATGTGTCTCTCCCGGTGGCGGCAGCAGGATTAGGACGCGTGCTGCACTGCGTCAAATCGTGAATGGCGCGGGAACGGGCAGGCAGTTCAGCCGTTAGTGGCGGTCAGTCTCGTAAAGGAAACGCCATGTCCCTTGTCATGATCCTGCTTGTCATCTTTCTCCCACCGGTTGCGGTGGCTGTCCGTCAAGGCATTGGCCTGCAGCTGCTCATCAATATCGTGCTGACGCTGATCGGATGGGTGCCTGGCGTGATTCATGCGCTTTGGGTGGTGACCCGGGAGCCTGAGCGCCTCGACTGGAACACTCAGGGCCGCGTGAACCGGTAGGTATTGCGTGTGAAGGGGGCCGCTGTGCGGGTCGCCTCGACCGTCTTGCGGACGGTGAAGGACTTTGCGGCGATGCTGTAGTCGTAAGTGCATGTCGCGGGCTCGCCGGCGTCCTCGCAAGGGGCGCTGGTGGTGATTTCCAATGCTTCCTTGGTGCGCGACACTGCTGTCACGGTTGCTTCATCGAGGACAGTGCCATCCTCCGCGAGGAGAAACGGGCTTTCAGAATTTGCCTGCGGCTCTTTGGGATAGATGTACGCAAAGATCAGTCCTTCCGGCGTATCGCGCACATCGAGCGCCGCCTGGATGGTCACTTCGCCGAAAGGTGGGCTGTAGTCCCGATAAGTCAGCGTGCCGGTCCAGCCGCTGCCGACAAGCGGCGCGATGTCTTCAGGCGTGACCCGCAGCGGCTCCGGCTGAGCGGGCGCGCTGGCGCAAGCGGTTGCAACAAGGAGGGCGGCGGCGAGGGCAAGGGTGCGATGGCTCATAGGGCGGTTTACGCACTCACGTCGCCATCGGATGGGCCGTTTCCAGAAGTTCCTGAAGCTCGTCGGTGAGGACGTGGGTGTAAATCTGCGTGGTCGCAATGTCGGCGTGACCGAGCAGCATTTGCAAGGCGCGCAGGTCTGCGCCGCCTTGCAACAGGTGGGTCGCGTAGGCGTGACGCAGCGCGTGCGGATGGACGCGGGCAGGATCGATACCGGCTTCGGCGGCGAGACCTTCCAGCAGCTGACCGAGGCGGCGGCGGGTGAGATGGCCGCTGGCGCCGCGCGACGGAAAGACGAAGTCTTCGGCCCGGGTCTTCACGTCCGCGTCCGTCCGTTCCTCCAGCCAGTCGGTCAGGGCCGCGAGGGCCGGGCGTCCGAGGGGGCAGAGGCGTTCCTTGCCGCCCTTGCCGCGGATTATGATGTCGCTGGTGACCCAGCGCGCCCCCTTGCGGCGGGGGAGGCTGCCCATCGTCAGGGAGACCAGCTCCGAGGCGCGCAGGCCCGCGCCGTAGAGCAGCTCGACCAGGCATTTCAGGCGCGTGTCATTGCCGCAGGCGAAGATCAGCGCCTTCATTTCCTCGCGCGAAAGCACATCCGGAATGTCGCGGGCAGGCGAAGGGCCGTCGAGCCGGGCGGTCGGGTCGTCCTTGCGGTCGCCCTCCTCGAAGAGGAAGCGGAAAAAGCGGCGCAAGGCAGACAGCTTGCGGGCCTGCGAGGCGGGTGCGAGGCCGCGCTCGGCAAGGTCATTCACCCAGGCGCCAAGCTCGGACGCCTTGGCACAGGTCAGCCGCCCATTGCAGAATTCGGAGGCATCCAGCAGGTCGCGGCCATAGGCATCGAGCGTATTGGGGCTCGCGCCCCGCTCGGCGGACATCATTTCGAGGAAGGCGCCAATGCGCTGAGTGTCGGACATGGCCCGAACGCTATGCCGGGCCGCCTTAAGGGCGGGTGAAACCGCCTGATTCTACTGGAAATCGCCCTCTACGGGGATCCGGGTTTCTACATCCGGGGGCGGGTTCTTGACGGCCTGCTGGCCCAGCCACCACATGCCGCCGAGGATCGCCACAGCGATGACAACGAAGCCGATCAGGAATTTGCGCATGGATTTCTGCCCCGAAAGCTGGTTTGGCGACTGGAATCGCAAGCGAATCTTGCCGCCGGAATGCGCCGTCTATGTGGCAGGTCTAGGACTGGCGCGCAACGCCGGGTAAGAGAGAGCAATGCCGGACGACAGCGACCCTTCAAGGCCCGAACTGCCCTACGCGGGGCGGACGATCGCGCTTGTGGGCCTGATGGGCGCAGGAAAGTCGACCGTCGGACGGCGGTTGGCGGAAAAGCTCGGCCGGCCCTTCTATGACAGCGACACGGAAATCGAGAAGGCGGCGGGCCTGTCGATCTCCGACATCTTCGCCCTGCACGGCGAGGCTGACTTCCGGCGCGGCGAAAAGCAGGTGATCCGCCGGCTGCTGGAACTGCCGCCGCATGTGCTGGCGACCGGGGGCGGAGCCTTCATCGACGCGGAAACGCGCGCGCTGATGCGCGAGAAGGCCGTGACCGTGTGGCTCAACGCCGACCTCGAGACGCTCTGGCGCCGGGTGCAGAAGCGCGACAACCGCCCGCTGCTGAAGCGCGCCGATGCCAAGGCGCACCTGACAAACCTCGTTACCGAACGCGAGCCCTTCTACTCGCAGGCTGACCTGAATGTTCAGTCCAAGGACGGCCCGCATACCAATACGGTCAACGCCATCCTCAAAGCCCTTCAGACCTGGACGCCTAAATGACTTCCGCACTCACTCCCGAAACCGTCCGTGTCGAACTCGGCGCGCGCGCTTATGATATCCTCGTCGGCCATGGCGCGCTGAATGAGCTGGGTCCGCGCCTGGCGGTCATGGTGAAGCGGCCCCGGGCGTATGTGCTGACGGACGAGACGGTGATGGCCTATCACAAGGGCCGTCTGGAAGCGGCAGTCGCCGGGGCAGGGATAAAGCTCGACTGGATGGCGTTGCCGCCCGGCGAGCAGACGAAGACCTTTGCGCAACTCGGCAATGTGCTGGACTGGCTGTTGGCGGGCGGCGCGGACCGGGGCGATGTGCTGATTGCCTTCGGCGGCGGCGTCATCGGCGACATGGGCGGGCTTGCGGCCAGCCTGATGAAACGCGGCATGGGCTTTGTCCAGGTACCGACAACCTTGCTCGCCCAGGTCGATTCCTCTGTAGGCGGAAAGACGGCGGTGAATACGCCCCGCGGCAAGAACCTCGTTGGAGCGTTTTATCAGCCGCGTCTTGTGATCGCGGATACGGAACTTCTGGCGACGCTCCCGGAGCGGGAATTGAAGGCGGGCTACGCCGAAATCCTGAAGTATGGCCTGATCAATGATGCGGTCTTCTTTGAGTGGTTGGCGGCCAATGGCAAACGCGTGTTGGCACTCGAAGCGGAAGCCGTGCGCCATGCCGTGGCGCGCTCCTGCGCAGCAAAGGCGGCCATTGTCGTGGAGGACGAGACGGAAACGGGCGTGCGCCAGCTCCTGAACCTCGGCCATACATTTGGCCACGCGCTCGAGGCGGCCAACAGCTACGGCCCGGACCTTCTGCACGGCGAAGCGGTGGCGCTGGGTATGGCGCTGGCCTTCCGGTATGGCGCCGGGCTGGGCGTGACACCGGCTGCGGATGCGCGCCGGGTGGCCGACGTCATCCGGGCGTCTGGCCTGCCGGCCGACCTCGCGGGGCGGGACCGCGCACGTTTCACGGCGCCGCGTCTCACCGAACTGATGCAGCAGGACAAGAAGGCGCGCGGCGGGCGCGTGCCGCTGATCCTCGCACGCGGGATCGGGGCATCCTACATTCATCCGGATGCGGATCTTGCCTCCATCGAGGCTTTCCTTGGCCGCGAACTCCTTGAAACCGCTTAGAGAGACCTCAAGCCCGACATGATTGCAGGCTACCTGATTGCCATCTTTGTGCTGCTTTGCCTGTCGGCATTCTTCTCCGGATCGGAAACCGCGTTGACGGCAGCCTCACGCGCACGGATGCACCAGCTCGAGAAGGAGGGGGACAAACGGGCGCTTGCGGTCAACCGCCTTTTGGCGAGGCGCGAGGACTTCATTGGCGCCATCCTGCTCGGCAACAATCTGGTCAATATCCTTGCTTCGGTCCTGGCGACATCAATGTTCACGATGCTGTTCGGTGCGGGCGGGCTCGCGCTGGTGGTGTCGACCACCGTGATGACCCTCACGGTACTGATCTTCTCGGAAGTGATGCCGAAGACCTATGCGATCACGCGGCCGGACAGTGTGGCATTGGTCGTCGCCCGGCCGATCGGGCTGCTCGTTCGCTTTGCCTCCTGGATCGTCCAGCTGATCCGCTGGATCGTGCGTTCCGTCCTGAACTTCTTCGGACTCGGCGCTCCGGCAGAACCGGTGTCAGCAGAGCAGGAAATCCGGGGCGCGATTGACTTGCATGCGATGGATGGCGGGGTTGAAAGCGGAGACCGGCTGCGGCTCGTCGGCGCGCTGGATCTGAAGGACCTCACCGTCGAGGATGTGATGATCCACCGCAAGAACATCCAGATGCTGAATGCCGATATGGACCGGCGGCAACTGGTGATGAAGGCGCTGGCGAGCCCGCACACGCGCCTTCCGCTTTATCGGGGCGAAAAGGAAGAGATCATCGGCATCCTGCATGCCAAGGATCTTTTGCGCGCGGCCCTGCCGATGGGCGGCGACCTGTCGAGGCTCGATCTGGATACAATCCTGCGCAAGCCCTGGTTTGTGCCGGAGACGACGCCGGTCAAGGACCAGCTCGACCAGTTCCTGTCCAAGGGCCAGCACTTCGCGCTGGTCGTTGACGAGTATGGTGAGTTGCAGGGCATGATCACACTGGAAGATATCCTCGAGGAGATCGTCGGCGCCATCCATGATGAGCATGATGTGCAGATCCAGGGCGTGCGCCCGCAAGCCGATGGGTCGGTGAACGTAGACGGCTGGGTGCCGATCCGCGACGTGAACCGGGCGACCGGCTGGGTGTTGCCGGATGACGAAGCCGTCACGGTGGCCGGCCTTGTCATCCACGAAGCGCAGACGATCCCGGAACCCGGCCAGAGCTTCGTGTTCCATGGCTACCGGTTCAACATCCTGCGCCGCCAGCGCAATCAGGTGACCGGTGTGAACATCTCGAAGGTGGACGCGAATTAAGGCGCGTTGGCTTTCAGCGCGAGGGCGTGAAGGCCGGTGTCGAACTCCTTCTGCAGCACGAGCATGACCGTCCGCTGGACCTGGACGCGCGAGAGACCTGCGAAGGCTTCCGAGACGATTTCGACCGAATAGTGCGTCTCGCCGCCAGGTGCAGCGCCGGCATGGCCGGCATGCTTTGCGCTGTCATCGGTGATGGCCAGCGAGACTGGCGCGAATGCCTGCGTCAGTGCGTCCTCAATTCGCGATCGTCTGTCACTTGCCTGTGGCATCTTTGAGCGGCGCTCCCTATTATTGTGGCCCATGTCCGACAGCGATCCCTTCCGTTACCGCGTCAAGTTCAAAGATATACGCGTGAACCCCCCGAAGGACGAGGCATCGCGCGCTCGTGCGAAAGAAACGCGTGTCTGCGACGAGCATGGCTGCGACCTCGAAGGCGCCTTCCCGGCGCCACGCCAGGGCGGCAAGGGCCGGCACTTCTTCTGCGAGCAACATGTTTCCGACTACAATCGCCGCTTCAATTTCTTCGAAGGCATGAGCGAGGCCGAGGCGGCGTCCTTCGTGCGCTCGGAACGCTATGGCCACAAGCGCACCTGGCGGTTCGGCGGCGGCCCCCTGGGCGGCAGCAAGAGCGCGCAGGCCCATGATCCGCGCCGCTGGGCCGGGCGCGGCTTCTTCGACATGGACGATACGCCGGCCGCTGAGGCGCGCGTAGAGGCACATCGCTCCAGCCTTCAACTGCGCGCGCTGCGTGAACTGGATCTGGAGGCGGACGCAACACCGGCCGAAATCCGGGCACGCTATGCCGAGTACATCCGGCGATTCCATCCGGACTCGAACAAGGGCGACCGATCGAGCGAACACAAGCTGGAGCGTGTGGTCCGCGCGGGCAAGCTGCTCAAGGCATCAGGCCTGATGCGCACCTGACGGGTGCAGCTGCAAAAATTTTTTCATCCGGATAGCGCCGCGTTGCACGCTTCAGCAGCTGACGGGTGTTCCTGATCGACTTCCACATGCATCGCGAGTGCAGCGCGCATCGGCAGATCAATATCCTTTTCGAGACTCTACCTTTAATAGAATCGTCCGTTGAGGGACAAAGTCCAATAAAATCAGAGCAGATGGTCCAACCCACCCTTTTGCCGCGTCATGTGATCGCGTGACATCTGTAGCCTTTATTGCAGGTTCAGCGGAATATCCCTTTCGACGAATGAGGAAATATCCGCGCTCAGCGACTATTCCACGCCGAAACCTTTCACTCAGGACTTGGAAAGACTCAGGCAATCAATAATCGCTAAAGTAGAACCATGACGGGACGCGGCCGGCCAGGACGTCCGGTCTGAAGTGGAGCCATGCTGATGATCAGGACAATCGCCGCTGCAGGCGTGCTTGCAGCCATCGCCAACACCGCCCACGCCGCGCAGGCGACCGGCACGCTTCATGTACAGGCTACGGTGCTGAACACTTGCGCTGTATCGACGACGCCTGTGGTGTTTGCCAACGTCGGTCTCGATGCCGTTACCGCTACAGGCGGCATCACGGTCAACTGCACCAACAGCGATCCGGTCTCCATCGCGCTAGACGGTGGCACCTCGGGCGACATCTCGTCCCGCACGCTGACACACAGCTCAGTGGCAGCCAGTTTCACTTATCAACTCTACTCCAACCCCGGCCGCACAACGGTGTGGGGTGATGGCGTGACCGGCTCTGCCTACAGCACGACCGGGCCGTCGCAGTCGCTGACGGTCTACGGCGAGACGACGGGCACGCCGCAGGCCGCCGGCAGTTATACCGACCAGGTCCAGGTCACCGTCACTTACTGAGGAACTCTCGCCATGAAATGGCTCGCCCTGCTCCTTCTCGGTGCAGGATGTGCGGCCGGCTGCGCCCAGGCGCAGGGCCTCACCCTGTCACCCGTCATGCTGTCAGCGCCCGCAGAGGGCGGCCCTGCGGCGCTGACTTTCACGTCAGGCCTCGCTGCTCCGAAGATGGTGCAGGTGCGCGTGTTCGACTGGTCGCAGGCCGATGGCGGCGAGCAGATGACGCCCACAGAGAATGTGAAATTCGGGCCCGAGATCTTCGAGATCGCGCCCGGCAAGACCCAGACCGTCCGGTTCCTGCTCCCGGACACGGACGGGCAGGGGACGTGGCGGGTGGTGGTCGATGAACTGCCATCCGCCACAGATGCCTCCGCTGGCACAACACAACTCGACCTGCGCCTGCGCTACGTCCTGTCGATGTTTGCTGCGCCGGAAGGCGAGCCTGCCATGTTGCAGGCGGCGGCAGAAAAAGATGCGCTCACGCTGACCAATCCCGGACACGGCTGGCTGAAGCTGCATGGCCTGCGCCTCGTGACGCCCGACGGGCGTGCGGACGACGCAAACGCCGGCGTGGTCTACCTGCTGCCCGGAGCTACAACGCGTATTCCGCTGGAGGGCGGCGCCGCGCAGTACCGCACCTTGTCCTACAATGTCGGGCAGAATGCCTATACGCTGGACCTGCGACCTGTGCCGTGAGCTGCTGGCGGGCACACGCGCTGGCCGGGCTGTTCTTCCAGGCCCTGGCAACTGGGGCGGCCGTTGCCGCCCCGCTGCCGCTGATACCGCCCGCAAGTCCGCCCACCGAAGCGCCTGCCCTGCTGCTCGAAGTGGTGATCAACGGCAAGCCATCGCCGACACTGGCCATGCTCCGTACACTGCCGGATGGCTGCGACGAGATCGAAGCGGACGCTTTGCGCGCGGCGGGACTCTATTCAGGCGCAGACCCGGCAGTCTGCCTCGGCCGGATCGCGGGGCTTGACTACGAACTCGACCGGGAAGGGGCGCGCATCGAAATCTTTGCCGAGACGCTGGCGCCGCAAAGGACAGGTAGGGCGCGCGACCGCCCGAAGTATGCGCGGGCGCTTCCCGGCCTGATCGGCCAGTACGGGCTCAGCTTGCAGTCTGTCGAGACGCCGCGTGAGGACTACCGTGCTGGCTTTGGTGACCTGTCGCTGATCTTTCATTCCGGATGGGGGCGGCTGCAGTCTGATCAGGTGGCTACCTCGGACGGCGACGCTTTGCGGGTTGAACGTCTCGCGACGGCCTACGAAAGGGACTTTCCCGACGAAATGATGCGCCTGACACTCGGCGACAGTTTCACACGGGCGCCGCGCTGGGGGCGCCTCACGGCGTTTGCCGGGGTTCAGTTTGGCACCGACCTCGCGATGGACCCGGCCGAGAGTTTCAGGCCTTACCGGACCTTCCGGACGTTGCTGCGTGAACAGTCGGAGATCGATGTGCGCGTCAACGGTGTCGTGCGCCAGCGGACTAGTGTCGACCCCGGCTTCAACGAAGTGCAGGTCGTGCCGGAATCCGGGCGCAACGACATCGAGATCGCGATCCGGGACGCCAGCGGGCTGACGCGCATCGAGGATGCGAGTTTCTTTGCCTCGCCGAGTGCGCTTGCGCCGGGTGTCATGGACTTCTCGGCGAGCCTTGGCGTACCGCGACGTTTCGTCGGTGCGCGGTCTGATTACAGCGACACGCTGCTCGCCTCGGGCTTTTTGCGCCGGGGCATATCCAATGCTGTGACCGCTGAAGCGCATGCAGAGATCGGTGAGGCCGTGAAGGTCATCGGTGGCGGCGCAGAGGTTGTTGCGGGGAAAGTAGGTATACTGAACATATCTGCGGCGGTCAGCGAATCGCGCGATACAAACCGTGGACACCTCCTGGCCGCGGGGCTCGACCGCAGCACGCGCGTCTCCACCGTTCAGCTGCAGGTGCGGGTTGCGGACGAGGCCTATACGGATGCAGCTGCACAGGTAGGCGCAGCATTTCCCGATCTGTCCGTAAGGGCGAGTGCGGGCGTGTTCACGCCGGTGGGTTCCTTCCGTACCAGCTTCAATACGCAGAATGACCGGATCCTGCGCGACCGACGATTTGTTTCGGTCGGTTGGGAGAAAACGCTGGGGCGCGGGCAAGCCCTGCTGGCGGCAAGTGGATTTCACGACATGCGGCGCGGGGAGACCGGTGCAACCCTCAGTCTCCGGATGACGTTCGGTGGGTATTCCGGCCGCGTCCGGCGCGACAGTATCGGCGGGCTGGACTTTGCCGCAGTGGAGGTGTCTCGCGCGCGCCTTGAAGGCGAGCGCCTGCAATGGTCTCTGCAGGCCTCGGAAGGCCGGCGCGTCGATACGTTGCGCGGTGATCTGCAGGCCGACCTCGGCGCGGCGGATCTCTATCTGCAGGCGGGCAAGTATGGTGGCACGCAGGAAGTTTCCGCAGGTGTCCGGGGTAGCTTCACCGCACTGAAGTCGCATGTCGTGCTGTCGCGCCAGACGACGCCTGCGACGGCGCTCGTGCATGTGCCCGGCGTTTCCGGCATTCCGGTCTACCATGAGAATCGCCGGGTCGCCGTGACCAACAAGAATGGTGAGGCCGTGATCACTGGCGTGCGCCCGTTCGAGGTGAACCGCATCAGCCTGCGTCCCGAGGAGCTGCCGCTCGATTACACGATCACCGATTTCGAACTTGAATTCGTGCCCCGGCGCGGGGTTGCAGAGGTCTCCTTCGACACGCAGCGCGAAACCGCACTTGGTTTCACGGCTCTGACGCCGGACGGCGCGCCGCTCGCGCCAGGCAGCCGCGTCGAACTGGTGCGGTCCGGGGCGCTTTGCCCTGTCGGTATGGAGGGCCGGGTATTCTGTGTGGCCGCAGAGGACGACGACACGGTGCGCGTGGTCACGCCCGCAGGCAATTTCACCGCCCCTGTTGCAAAGCTGCGCCAGACAGGGCGGATGCAGCTTGGCCCGGACGGCGACCTTCGCTTCGCGGGGATCAGCTGATGCGCGCTTTGCTTCTCCTTCTCCTGCTGATCGCCGCAGGTGGGCTTTCAGCCCGGGCGCAGAGCTGCACCGTTTCGGCGACCACGATGAGTTTTCCGGCCTATAACGCCTTCTCGGGCAATGTGTCGGACGCCTCCTCGGTGGTCACGACGACCTGCACGGGCCTGTTATTCGTCGGGGTCAGCTATGAAGTGCGCCTTGATGGGGGGCAGTCGGGCAACATCCTCGGGCGGAAGATGCGCAAGGGCGCAACAAGCGATGAGCTTGGCTACCAGATCTACCTGAACGCCGGACGCACAACCATCTGGGGCAATGGCGTACAGGGCAGCAGTTTCACGGGTTCGATGCTGCTGGGCCTGTTCTCCCGAACAAGCACGCGCACCGTTTACGGCCGGATTCCGGCCGGCCAGCAGGTCAATTCAGGCGATTATGCCGATGCGCCGGTGATGACCATCATCTACTAGGCGGGCAGGGGCGTGCGGCCCGTCTTTTCGCCGTCCATGCCGCATGGACATTGGCAACCTTCCTGTGGTCAAAGGCGGCAGAAATCTGGATTCGCGGCCGGCCCCGGCTGGCCCGCAAAGAGGCGCTGAGCATGAGCAAGGGATTGGTCACGGTATTTGGCGGCTCCGGCTTCATCGGCCGGTATGCGGCGCGGACGCTGGTCGAGCGCGGCTGGCGCGTCCGGGTGGCAGTGCGCCGGGTACATACGGCGATCGACGTGCGCCTGGCAGGCCCGCCGGGCTGGGTCGACATCGTTCAGGCGAACGTCAAGCACCGTGCTTCGGTGGACCGCGCGCTCGACGGCGCTGATGCGGTCGTGAATCTCGTCGGAATCCTGTTCGAGCGGGGCAAGCAGACCTTCGCCGGCGAGCAGGCGGAAGGCGCCGCGCTCGTCGCCGAGGCCGCTGCCGCAAAAGGAATCACGCGCTTCGTACAGATGTCGGCTATCGGCGCGAATGCCGGGTCCAAGTCACCTTATGCCCGCACCAAGGCGGAAGCCGAGGCCTCCGTGCGCAAGGCTGTACCGACCGCGACCATCCTTCGCCCGTCCATCGTGTTTGGTGCTGAAGACCAGTTCTTCAACCGTTTCGCAGCGATGGCGCGTTCAGCGCCGGTGCTGCCTGCGATCGGCGGCGGCAAGACGAAGTTCCAGCCAATCTATGCCGGCAATGTCGCCAGCGCGATCGCGGAGGCAGTCGATTCGGACGCCGCGGCGGGCAGGACGTATGAACTCGGCGGGCCGGGCGTCTACACGTTCAACCAGCTTTACGACATCATCCTGAAGACGATTGATCTCAAGCGTTTCAAGATCCCGCTGCCCTTCTTCGTGGCGCGGCCGGCGGGTTACCTCACCGGCGCGATCTGGCGCTATGTCCCGCCGTTCGCCTGGGGCGCTCTGGGTGATCCGCCGCTGACCGGCGCGCAGGTCGAGATGCTGCAGGAAGACAATGTCGTTGCGCCGGGCGCCCTGACCATACGCGACCTTGGCATCACCGAACTGGAATCGGTGGAAGCCATCGTACCGCGCTATCTCTGGCGCTTCCGCACCTATGGCGAATTCCACAAGCCCAGCGAAGCCTGAGCCCGGCGCCTCTCAGCCTGCGACCAGAGGCAGCGGCATCATCGTCAGCAGTGCAATGCCCAGCAGGATGCGGTAGGCCACGAACGGCAGGAAGCTCATCCGGCGCACCAGCGCCATCAGGAT
>CAZXQD010000036.1:0-32780 GCA_964643405.1 uncultured Hyphomonas sp.
CTTCTTCCACTGTCGGCATTTCGAGCAGCACATCGGCATAGCGGCCCAGCGTCGACTGGCGGGCCCGGCACATGGCGATCAGCGGGATCTGGTTGGCCTTGCAATAGCGCAGCAGGTCGACCAGTTCGCGGCTCTCGCCCGAATAGGAAATCGCGATCACGACCGAGCCGGGCACCAGCATGCCCAGGTCGCCGTGGCTTGCTTCCGTGGGGTGGATGAAGAAAGCGGGCGTGCCCGTCGAGGCGAGGCTGGCGGCAATCTTCTGGCCGATATGGCCGGACTTGCCGACGCCGGCGACGACCACGTGCCGGTCGGTCGACAGGATCAGTTCAACGGCGGCCAGAAGGGAATCGCCCAGGGCCGCTTCAAGCTTTTCCAGCGCGTCCCGCTCGATGCGGATGACGCTGCGGGCGAGGGTCAGGTCGGATTTAGCGCTCACGGATCAACAGCTCCCGGGCCGGTGCAGGATGGCGAGCGGCGTTGTGCGGGAGCCGGGCGGCTTCGGCAAGTCCCCGGGTGCGGGCCGGGTGTCAGCGGCGGCGGATCTGGCGGCGGGTATACTCAGCGACTTCTGCAGCGGCCGAGGCCTTTGCCGTCTGTCGGGCCTGGTACTCGGCGACGGAGACGCCGGCTGCCTTGGCCGCCTGGGCGGTCTGGCGGGCTTCGTATTCGCTGACCGAGAAACTTGCGCCGGGCGCCGGCAGGGCCGGGGAGGGCTGGACCGATGCGATGTCATCGGCGCTGTCGCCTTCGACGACCACGAAGTCGCCGGACATGTCTTCCTCAACCGATTCGACGGCTGCGGTGTTGACGGCGAGGTTTACAGGCTGGGCCTTGTAGGCGCTGAGTGGCAGGCCGTTCAGCATCGGTTCGGCGGCGGCGTTCGGATTGGTCGGCGCCTGGACGGAGGCCATGACCTTGGTACCGCGAAGTTGTGGGGAGACCGCATCCATCGGGCCGTTCAGCTGGGCGAAGGCTGCTTCGACAAGATCCTCGACATGCGCGTCGCGCGATTTGGCGGTGGCCCCGCCCAGAACAATGGCGATCACGCGGTGGCCATCGCGCTCGGCGGAGGTCATCAGGTTGAAGCCGGAAGCGCGGGTGTAGCCGGTCTTGATGCCATCGACGCCGTTGACCGACCCGATCAACTCGTTGTGGTTCTTGTAGACGAGGCGGCCCCAGGAAAACTTCTTGTTCTCAAAGTAGTGGTAGTACTGGGCGTGGTTTTCGACGAGGGCGTCCGCCAGCAGGGCGAGGTCGTATGCGGTGGTTTTCTGCGCTGTGTTGGGCAGGCCAGAGGCATTCTTGAAGGTCGTGTTCTGGAGGCCGAGTTCCCGGGCCTTGTCAGTCATCTGTTCTGCGAACTTGCGCTCGGTGCCGCCAAGGTGTTCGGCGACGACCACAGCCACATCATTGGCCGACTTGGTGACAAGCGCGAGGATGGCGTCCTCGATCTTGATCTTGTCGCCCGCCTTGAGTTTCAGGTTCGATGGCGGCTGGGCGGCTGCATTGCGCGAAACCGTCATGCGGTCGTTGAGGCTGACTTCACCCGCGTTGATCGCGTCGAACAGCAGGTAGAGCGTCATCACCTTGGTGAGCGAGGCGGGGTAACGCGGATCATCGGCGTTGCGCGAATGCAGGATTTCGTTGGTGTCGGCATCCATCACCAGAGCGGCGTATTTTTCCGCTGAGGCGGTCTGGCCAACCAGGACCCCGGTCGAGCCGACGGCGACGGAAAGCGCTGCGGCGCGATACAAGGACAGGTTGAACAGTGCCATGTAAGGCGACCTCCAATACGCTATGCCCCGGACTCCCCGGACAGGAACCTAGAATCGGTCAAACGAGTTGACCACACCTTAACGCAGCCTGTCCGCTGACAGTTTTGTAACCGGCACAGGGTGAATGCAAACCGAACGCCAAATGCTTAATGTTGCAGCGCACAAAATTTATTGCATCTGCGAGGGGTGTGTGCTAAATAAAGCACACCCCTGAAGAGAAGGATTGTTCCCATGGCCAAGACGACTGCCTCGACCGCCCGCGCCAAAGCGGAAGCCCGTCCGAACGCACCCACCGCCACCAAACAGATCGAAAAACAGTTTGAAGCCGGCATGGAGCAGGTCACCGGCCTCGCGAGCAAGTTTACCGGCATGGCTGAAGGCGGCGTCAAAGCCCTCACCGACAGCGCCGTGGCTTCGACCGAAGTCCTCCGCGAGCTCAGCAACCGTAACGTCAACTTTGTAACCCAGGCGATGGAACAGAGCGTTGAGCTCACCCAGACCCTCGCCAACGTCCGCGACCCGCGCGAGATGTTCGAGCTTCAGTCGGCTTTCGCCAAGTCGATGTTCTCGGCCTACACGACCGAGCTGACGGCCCAGACCGAGCTTTGCGTCGCTGCCTGGCGCAACGCTGCCAAGCCGTACATGGCGTCCTTCGCGAAGTAATCTCGGTGTTAGGCGCCCTTTCAGGCGCCCGGCAGTAAAGTAGCTGCGTAGAGTTCAGGGGCCGGGCCTTTCATGGTCCGGCCCCTTTGCGTTCAGGCCGGTTCAATTTTCCGGTGACTGTTTCTGCGCCGTATCGCCTTGCGACTCGGGGGCGTCCGCCACACAATGGCCGAAGGCGACGCGGGGCGGGAGCCGGGCGATGACGATTTCGGACAGGCAGGGACTGGAGCTTGCGGGTGCATCGCCGCGCGCGGCTGCGCTGTATGACGAGGCGATTGGCCGGTTTGCCCGCTTCTGCGGCGACCCGGTTGAGCCGCTTCGGGAAGCACTGGCCGACTCGCCGGACTTCGCGATGGCGCTGATCGCCAAGGCCTGGATCTACGCCATGTCCACCGAGCCGCAGGCTACCGCGCAGGCGCGCCGGATGGTTGAAGAGCTGTCAGGGATGCCGCGCGGGCCGCGCGAGGACAGCCATATGCACGCGCTGAAACTGGCGGCAGCGACCGAATGGACCGCCGCGTCGCGGGCGCTGGACCTGCACAATGCAAACTGGCCGACCGACCTGATCGGGCTGCTGGCGGGCCATCAGGCGGATTTCCTGACGGCCAATGCCCGCAACCTGCGCGACCGCATCGCGAGGGCCCTGCCGGCCTGGGACGGGGTGCCAGGCAGATCGCACCTCCTCGGCATGCTGGCCTTCGGGCTGGAAGAGATGGGTGACTATCGCCGGGCTGAAGCCTCCGGGATGAAGGCGCTGGAAGCAGACGCGGATGACAGCTGGGCGCACCATGCCGTGGCGCACGTCATGGAGATGCAGGGGCGGGCGGCCGAAGGGCGGGACTTCATGCGCAAGCGCCGGGCACACTGGGCGCAGCCTGCGAACTTCCTGAAGGTCCACAACTGGTGGCATCTCGCCCTGTTCCATCTCGAACTCGGCGAGCCCGAGGCGGCGCTCGGTCTCTATGACGAGCAGGTTCGCGGCGAACCGACGACGGTGGCGCAGAACCTGGTGGACGCCTCTGCGCTGCTCTGGCGGTTGCACCTCTTGGGTGTCGATGTCGGCGAGCGCTGGGACGAACTGGCGGATACCTGGACGCAGCATGCGGACGCAAAGTGCTATCCCTTCAATGATGTGCATGCCGCGCTGGCATATGTTGGCGCTGGCCGGCGCAGTGATGCAACCGATCTCGTGAAGGTGGCGCACGAGGGCGACATGCACCATGAGATGAACCGATGGATGCGCGAGACCGGAACACCCATCATCGACGCGCTGCTCCTGTTTGACCGCGGGGAATACAAGGCAGCCATTGAACCCTTGCTGTGGGCGCGCCAGATATCCGGCACGTTCGGTGGCAGTCATGCCCAGCGTGACGTGATCGACTGGACACTGACCGAGGCCGCGATCCGCGGGAAGGTGGGCCCCGTCGCCCGCGCACTGGTGCAGGAACGCCTTGCCCTGCGGCCGGACAGCCACGTCAATCTTGCCTTCGCCCGCCGCGCAGGTTTGCGCGCTCACTGACAGGACCGACCAACATGCCGGACTTCATAAACTTCAAGACCCTGACGCGGCCGGGAAGTCCCAACACCGCCTTGCTGGCGCCGCCCGGGTTCACGCCCGGTGCGGAACCGGACGGCCCTGCGCCGGTCTATGATGTGCCGCCATCCGAACTGTTCATGCGCGCGCTTCGCGTGATCGGCGAAAAGCGCGAGTGGCAACTCGGCACGCAGGATGCCGCCGCGATGCGACTGAGCTTTGTCGCCGTGACACCGCTGATGCGGTTCAGGGATGACGTGGACCTTGCCGTGCTGCCGGTGGACGGCCAGCCGGGCAAATCGACATTCGCGGCTTACTCGAGGTCACGCGTCGGCTATTCGGACATGGGCGCCAACCGGAAACGGCTCGCAGCGCTCGCAACCGCCCTTCAGGCGCCCTGAAAGCGGGCAGAGCTGTGTTCAGACGCCAAATGCATCTTCATTCTCCAGCAGGAACGTATATCTTGTCATCCATGAGCAGCGACTTCGACCCCATACGGATGGCGGGCCCGCCGGCGCCCGGCAATCCCGGCGGCGGCGCTCCCGGTACCGGCACGCCCGGCGAGGGCGGCGGCACGGGCTTTGACCTTGCCACCGAAACACGTGTCCGGACCAAGAAGCCTTCGCTCTACCGCGTTTTGCTGCTCAATGATGACTACACGCCGATGGAATTCGTCGTGTTCATCCTCGAACGGTTCTTCAACCGCTCACGTGAACAGGCGACCCGGATCATGCTGCATGTGCATCAGAAGGGCGTCGGGCTTTGCGGGGTCTATACATACGAGGTTGCCGAGACCAAGGTAGCTCAGGTGCTCGATCTCGCGCGCCGGCATGAACATCCTCTCCAGTGCGTCATGGAGAAAGACGACTAGACTACCCACATAAAAGCCACGGACTGCTCCTACACTTCTGAAACACGACCTTCGAAAAGGCTCATCTCCTTGCCCCGTCTCTCAACCTCTCTCGAAACGGCTCTTGAAAAGGCTCTCTCGCTCGCGTCCGAACGCGACCACGAGTACGCCACGCTGGAGCACCTGCTGCTGGCCCTCACGGAGGACGAGCACGCGCGCGATGTGATGGGGGCCTGCAAGGTCAATATCGACGAGCTTCGCACCGACCTGACGCGCTATATCGACGAGGAGCTTTCCAGCCTCATCGTGGATGGCAGCGATGGCCGCGTGCAGCCGACCGCCGCGTTCCAGCGCGTTGTGCAGCGCGCGATCCTGCATGTCGAAAGCTCAGGGCGCGAAGAAGTGACGGGCGCCAACGTGCTCGTCTCGATCTTCTCCGAGCGGGAGAGCCATGCCGCCTATTTCCTGCAGGAGCAGGACATGACGCGCTATGACGCCGTCAACTACATCTCGCACGGCGTGGCGAAACAACCGGGCATGTCTCGTCCGACGACGCCGCGCGGCGCAGAAGCCAGCGAAGAAGAACCCGTGAAACAGGGCCACGAAGCACTCGACACCTATTGTGTGAACCTCAATGCGCGTGCCCGCGCCGGCAAGATCGATCCGCTGATCGGCCGCGACATGGAAGTGAACCGCTGCATCGAGGTGCTGTGCCGCCGCAACAAGAATAATCCGATCCTTGTAGGTGATCCGGGTGTGGGCAAGACGGCGATCGCCGAAGGCCTGGCCAAGCGGATCGTGGACGGCGAGGCACCGGAAATCCTGGATGACGCGATCATCTGGTCGCTCGACATGGGCGCGCTGCTTGCCGGCACGCGTTATCGCGGCGACTTCGAGGAGCGCCTCAAGTCGGTGATGAAGGAACTCGAGCAGCAGGAAAAAGCGATCCTGTTCATCGACGAGATCCACACGATTATCGGCGCGGGCGCGACGAGTGGCGGCGCGATGGATGCGTCGAACCTTCTGAAGCCTGCGCTTCAGTCCGGCGGCCTGCGCTGCATGGGCTCGACCACGTTCAAGGAATACAAGCAGCACTTCGAGAAGGACCGCGCGCTGAGCCGCCGGTTCCGCAAGATCGACGTGGTTGAGCCGACCGTTCCGGACACGATCAAGATCCTCACCGGCCTCAAAACCAAGTTCGAGGACTTCCACGGCCTGAAATACACGAACGACGCCATCAAGTCGGCTGTCGAACTGTCGGACCGCTACATCACGGACCGCAAGCTGCCGGACAAGGCCATCGACGTCATCGATGAGGCAGGCGCTGCGCAGTGGCTGCTGCCCGCATCCAAGCGCAAGAAGCAGGTTGGTGTTCGCGACATCGAGGCGGTCGTTGCCAAGATTGCGCGCATTCCTCCGAAGCAGGTAACTTCGGACGATGCCGCCTCGCTGAAGTCGCTCGAGAGCGACCTGAAACGCGTCGTGTTCGGCCAGGACGAGGCCATCGAAGCCCTGTCGGCCTCGATCAAGCTCGCCCGCGCGGGCCTGCGCGAACCGAACAAGCCGATTGGTTCCTACCTCTTCACCGGCCCGACCGGCGTCGGCAAGACTGAAGTCGCCAAGCAGCTGGCGTCCATCATGGGCGTCGAGATGCTGCGCTTCGACATGTCGGAATACATGGAGCGTCACACGGTGAGCCGCCTGATCGGCGCGCCTCCGGGCTATGTCGGTTATGATGAAGGTGGTCTGCTCACGGACGGTGTGGACCAGCATCCGCACTGCGTGCTGCTGCTCGACGAAATCGAGAAGGCCCACCCGGACCTGTTCAACATCCTGCTTCAGGTGATGGATAACGGCGCGCTGACGGATGCGAACGGCCGCAAGGTCGACTTCCGCAATGTCATCGTCATCATGACGACGAACGCCGGCGCTTCGGATGCAGCGAAGAACTCGATCGGCTTCGGCCGCGGCAAGAAGGACGAGGAACAGGAAGAGGCGCTGAAGCGCATGTTCACGCCGGAGTTCCGCAACCGTCTTGATGCGATTGTGACCTTCGGCGGCCTCACGCCGGAGATCATCGACCGCGTCGTCGAGAAGTTCATCCTGCAGCTGGAAGTCCAGCTGGAAGATCGCAACGTCTCCATCGAAGTCTCCAAGCCGGCGCGCGAATGGCTCGCCAAGCGCGGCTTCGATGCCGACATGGGTGCGCGCCCGCTGGCGCGTACGATCCAGGAATTCGTCAAGAAGCCGATGGCGGAAGAGCTTCTGTTCGGCAAGCTCATGAAGGGCGGCGTGGTGAAGATCGGCCTCGACGAGAAGAAGGACGAACTGACCTTCAAGTACCTCGCAGAGCCTGCGAAAAAGAAGAAGGCGACCAAGGACGAAGCCGAAGAGCCGGCAAGCTAGGCTCCCGGCGCCAGGGCATTCAAGGAGGGCCGTCCCGCCGGGGCGGCCCTTTTGCTTTTGCGATTGTGTGGCTGACGTATGGATAGCCCTCGCCAATGCGCGACAATCGGCTAACGTCAGGCAAAACAATCCCGGGAGGACATCATGGCAGTCAGCGGCAAGTGCGATCCGAAGTTTGCGAAAGTGAAAGAGGAGTTCGAGCGCAGCTTTGCCGAGCGCGGCGAAGTGGGCGCGAGTGTCTGCCTCTCGGTGGGCGGCCAGACGGCAGTGGACCTCTGGGGCGGCCTGGCGAACCCCGAGACAGGTGATCCGTGGCAGGAGGATACGGTCTCCATCGTCTTCTCGTGCACGAAGGCGGCCGTGGCGCTCTGCGCGCACATCCTGATCGACCGCGGCCAGCTGAACCCGGCCGCGCTGGTGAAGGAATATTGGCCCGAGTTTGCCCAGAAAGGCAAAGAGAAGACCACGGTGCAGATGATGCTGAACCATGAGAGCGCGCTGCCGACGTTGCGCGATCCGGTCAAGCCGGGCGGCTTTGCAGACTGGGACTACATGGCGAAGCGGATGGCGGATGAAGAAGCCTTCTGGGAAGTCGGCGCGCGCAACGGCTATCACATGATCAATTTCGGCTGGACGGTGGGCGAGCTTGTCCGCCGTGTTTCCGGCAAGTCGCTCGGCACATTCTTCCGCGAGGAAGTGGCGGAGAAGACGGGCGCAAAATTCTGGATCGGCCTGCCGGAGAGCGAGAAGGTGCACATCGCGCCGATCCGCCAATATGTTCCGAAGCCGGACGACAAGCCTTCGGAATTTGTCATCGCGCTGATGACCGACCCCAATTCCATCCAGCACAAATCCTTCCTGAACACCGGAGGCTGGGATTTCAATGACCGAAAGGGCCAGGCGGCCGAGATTGGCGGCGGCGGCGGGCTGTCGAACGCGCGCGGGCAGGTGGCATGGTACACAGAGCTTGCGACGAATTCCGGCAAACTCGTCTCGTCGGACCGGCTCGCCGCTATGTCGATGGTGTCAACCGCGACGCAGCGCGATGCAACGCTGCTGATCCCGACGCGCTTTGCCTCCGGCTTCATGAAGTCGATGGACAACCGCAAAGGCGGCTATGGCCCAGGCACCAGCGCGATCATCGGCGAGAAGGCGTTCGGCCATGTGGGGGCGGGCGGATCTATCGGCTTTGCCGATCCGGAATGCGGCCTCGCCTTCAGTTACACCATGAACCAGATGGGCAATGGCCTGCTGCTCAATGAACGCTGCCAGAGCCTGATCGACGCGGCCTACACCGCGCTCGGTTACCGCACAAACGCGCCCGGCGCGTGGGTGCGATAGCGCGTCAGCCCTTGGCGAAGCGGATTTCGCCGGGGGCGAGGCCTTCAAGCGTCCAGTCGCCGACCTGCGCGCGGATGAGGCGCAGCGTCGGGTGGCCCACGGCGGCGGTCATGCGGCGCACCTGCCGGTTGCGGCCTTCGGTGATGGTGAGTTCGATCCAGCTGTCCGGCACCGATTTGCGGAAGCGGATCGGCGGATCGCGCGGCCAGAGGTGTTCCGGCTCCGGAATTGCGCGGGCTTTTGCCGGCCGTGTCATGCCGTCCTTGAGTTCCACGCCGGTGGCGAGCGCTTTCAGCGCGGCTTCGTCCGGGATGCCTTCGACCTGCGCCCAATAGGTTTTCGAGAGGCTGTGTTTCGGGTCGCTGATGCGCGCCTGAAGGGGGCCGCTGTCAGTGAGCACGACCAGACCTTCGGAATCATAGTCCAGCCGGCCCGCCGGATAGACGCCCGGCACTGGGACGAAATCCTTCAGCGTGCGCTTGCCGCTGCCTTCATCCGTGAACTGAGAAAGGACGTTGAAGGGCTTGTTGAGCAGGATGATCTTCAGTTGACGGCCTCATGCAAGGTCTTGAGCGTGGCGAGCAGGTTTTCAGCGGCTGACAGGGCAAGGCAGCTCGGCGCATCGCAGAGCGCCTTGTCGGGATCGGTGTGAAACTCCAGGAAGACGCCGTCGGCGCCGGCGGCTACGGCAGACTTCGCGATGATCGCGACGCCGTCGCGGCGTCCGCCGGTCGAGGCGCCGCCGGTGCGCGGATCAGCGCCCGGCAGTTGTACGGCATGCGTTGCGTCAATCGTCACCGGCACGCCGAGCTTTTTCATTTCCGGTATCGCCAGCATGTCGACGACCAGGTTGTTGTAGCCGAAGCTGACACCGCGCTCGCACAGGATCACGCCGACCTTCGGCGCGACTTCGCCGATCTTGGAGATGATGTTCTTTGCGTCCCAGGGCGCCATGAACTGCGCCTTCTTGGCCTGGATCAGCGCGCCATGTTTAGCCGCGGCTTCAGCGGTTGCGATCACCAGATCGGTCTGGCGCACGAGGAAGGCCGGGAGCTGCAGGATGTCAGCGACCGCTGCGACGGGTTCGGCCTGTGCGGGTTCGTGAAGGTCGGTGACGATCGGTACACCGAGCTTTGCCTTTACCGCTTCAAGGATTTTCAATCCGTCCATGCCGGGGCCGCGGTAGGACTTGATCGAGGAGCGGTTAGCCTTGTCGAAACTCGCCTTGAACACGTAAGGCAGGCCAAGGCTGGCGCAAATACGCTTCAGCTCCGTGCCGACTTCCAAGGCAAGGCCTTCGTCCTCCAGCACGTTCAGACCTGCGAGCACGCCGAGAGGCTTGCCGCTACCGATGCTCCAGCCGGAGGCCTTGTGGGTCACGACGCTCATGGGGGGCTCCTTCTTGCTGGGGCTGCCATAGCGGAAAAACGCTGAGGCGCCAAAGGCCTGAGAGCAGGGGGGCAGAATCAAAGAAGCCGCCCCGATCAAGGAGCGGCTTCCGTGAGCCCATGGGGCAATCAGGTCCGGGCCACGTTGCAGCGGCCCTTCGAATCTCTAGGCTCTGGTCAGAGGCTGCTCCAGCCAGACACCATAGGACACAGACCCAACGGCCTCACCTGGTTTCTCACTCGACATGGATCACCTCCTTTCACGCGTGCGGTATGCACGGCCTTTGCGCCAGACCATCCGGCACAGTTCCGAGCTAAGCATGATTTGCGCCAATGTGAAGTTAACATCGTGGTGATTGCTGCACGGATTATGGCACCAGCACAAAAAGAAGCCCGGGCAGCCTTTGCGGGGCGCCCGGGCGTGAGTAAGCCTCAAAAGGGGTCAAAAGAGGCCGTGTGTCAGTCGGCGGCGATTGCTCCGATCACGAGACCGAGGATCGCGCCAGTAGCGACAGAGGCAAGGATTGCGTCACCGCTGTCATGGTCGCGGACCCAGTGGTACCCGCGCGGCGGATCGTAGAGGCCGTAGTTGTAATAGTCGGTGATGTAGACCGTACGGCGCGGCCCGTAGCTGTAATAATGCCCGACATCGTAGCGCGGCCTGTAACCGGAATAATAATACGGGCCGTAGGAGCTGCCGTATGTGACCGTTACGGAGCTGCGCGGGTAGTACTCGTAAGACGGGCGATACACGACCACTGGCCGGTGACGGTGATAGTCGTACCGGTCATGATCGCGGCGATGGTCACGCCAGTCATCCCGGCGATGTTTCCGTTTGTGGTCATGCCAGTCATCGTCGTGGCGATCCCAGCCGCCTCTGTCGCGTCTGTGGTCGTCGCGGTCACGGTCGGCGTAGGCCAGCGGGGTGATCACGAGGCTGGCAGCGGTTACCGCCGCCACGAAACGGGTAAGGTTCTTCGTCAGGGACATCGTGGGTACGGGCCTTTCCTGTATACTTTTGACCGGCGTGACGGCTGCGCTGGACTAAGAACGCAAACACCGGTCTCTTGCGCCAACACTCTGCCCCTCCGTCTGAACTTTGGCTGAACAGGTCCTTCAGGTTTCTCCCATGAGCGAATTTGGCGATCTGCGGATATCGGACACGCTCACCCTGCCAGCCTGGGAGATCAGCGAGGCATTCGTGCGGGCTTCCGGGCCCGGCGGGCAGAATGTGAACAAGGTTTCATCGGCCGTGCAGCTGACCTGGCAGGTCAGCGCCTCATCCCTGCCGGCGGCGCTGAAGGAGCGGTTCCAGAAGCTTTTTGCCAGCCGCATCACGGCGGATGGGCGGCTGATCCTGGAGGCCAGCGAGCATCGCAGCCAGGTCCAGAACCGGCAGGCCGCGCGCGCCCGCCTCGCCGAGATGATCCTGAAGGCGTCCGTGCCCCCCAAACGCCGGATCAAGACCAAACCCACGGCCGGCAGCGTGCGGCGCCGTATTGCGTCCAAGAAGAAGCGCGGCGAAGTGAAGGCTTTGCGCGGGGGGGTGACGGGCGAGGACTAGCTCTTCAGCGCGTCTTCGATGGCGGACTCGAGGAGCGGGATGTTGGCGCCTTCGATGTGTTGTTCGCCGATGAAGAAGCCCGGCGTGCCACCGACCGCGAGGTTCTGGCCGAGGGCTTTCATGTCGGACAACTGCTGCTGCACGGCCATGGACTTCATGTCGGCGCGCATCTTGGCAACGTTGATGCCGGCTGCTTGCGCGACGGCATCGATGTTCGCCTCGGTCAGGTCGTCGTTCGACTTGATCCGCATCAGGCCGGTGTGCATCTCGACATACTTGCCCTGCTTGCCAGCGGCGAGCGCCGCAAGCGCGGCGGTTTCACTGATACCGCCGAAGATCGGCAGTTCCTTGAACACGACGCGGACCTGACCGTCATACTCTTCCGGCAGCGCCCGGACCCAGTCGA
Source organism: uncultured Hyphomonas sp. (assembly GCA_964643405.1). Lineage (GTDB taxonomy): Bacteria > Pseudomonadota > Alphaproteobacteria > Caulobacterales > Hyphomonadaceae > Hyphomonas. Next base: position 11,931 of record CAZXQD010000036.1, read on the forward strand.
GCGAGCGTTTGCAGTAACCGCAACGGTAGTCAAAGAACTCGACGACCGTCACTTTCGCGTCGGCCGGGCCGATCGAATAATCTGTGCTGAGCGAATAGAGCTTGTCAGCGTTCGCCTTGATGGCCGCCTGCGCAGCTGCGGCCTGGGCGACCTTCTGCTTCTGGTCGAGGGCGATTAGGGCTTCTTCGATGATTTCCGGGTTTTCGAGGATGTAGTCCCGGACGACCTTCTCTATCTCGGATTTGCTCGCAGCAGCGCCCGCATCTGCGCAGGCAGGCAGGAAGGCAAGGCTGGCCGCAGCCAAGGCAAGCAGCGGCTTTCTGAAAAGGGGCGTCATACGGCGTTGGTCCTGTCGGTGAATCTGGCCGGACTATAGGCAAGCTTGCGCGCCCGTCCACCCTCGCTCACACAGCCGTTACCGGCTGCGGATGGCCGAAAAGTCACCGAACGGCATCGCCCGATCAGAAGTTTCAAGCGACAGGCGAGAACCCCGGCCATAGCGCTCGTAGAAGACGCGGTTGTCCGGGTTGCTGGGGTCGGTGATGAGCACGATGTCATCGGCCCGGCGATAATTGGTCGAACCCTTGTCGAGCGACTGGGCAGCCCGTTTCGCGAAGGCATTGGCGCGGACGATGTCGCCCACCCAGTAAGCGGATTCTGCTGTCGCAAGCTGGGCTTCGGCGCGGCGGTTCTGGTTCTCGTATGTGATGGCGAGCTGGGCCCAGGCGAAGGCGTTGTCGGGCTCAGCGATCAGCGCGTCGCGCAGCGCGGCCTCCGCGGCCTGGGAATCGCCCTCTTCCTTGCGGGCGTTGAGCGAGCGGGCATAGTTGATCAGCAGCAGAGGCTGGCCCGGCTTTAGTTCCAGCGAGCGCGCGTGTGGCTCAACTGATTCAGCGGCGCGGCCACTCTCAAACAGGATCTGACCTTTCAGCTCCCAGAAATAGGGGTTCTCAGGGTCTTCAGCGAGCAGGGATTCGACATCGTCGAGCGCGGTCTGGATGTCGGAGGCGCGATAGGCCGAGATGGCGCGGGCATAGCGCGCCGGCGCACTCTTGTCGGTGGCAGGATAGTCGCGGCGCACCTTGAGAGGCGAATCGAGAAAGCCGACCAGCTTGGCCCGCATCATCTCGTACTGCTTTTGCTCACGCTCCGTAGGCGGAACATCCATCAGGCCGGTTGCGACCGCCAGCGTGCGTGCCGTGCGGATACGGTCCGAGGCGAGGGGATGCGAGCGGAAGTAAGGGTAGCGCTTGGCGTCCGAAAGAACTTCCTGGTAGCGGAAATTCTCGAAGAACTCGACGATGCCGGCAGGCGATTGGCCGAGAGCGGAAAGATACTTTACGGCCGCCGCGTCTGCGGCCGATTCCTCAGCGCGGGTATGTACATAGAAGTTCAGGGCAGCGAACTGGCCGGAGCTGCCGATGAGGGCGGCGCCGGCGCCGGCTTCGCCGGCGGCGATGGCGAGGATGCCAAGGCCGATCGAGACCAGGGCGGGTCGCATCGCCACTTCCCCGGCGCGGAGGCGCGCGACCGTGTGGCCGCAGGCGATATGGCAGGTTTCGTGGCCGATCACGCCCTTGATCTGGCCGGGCGTCTCGGCTTCGATCAGCAGGCCGGTGTGCAGGTGAATCCGCTGTCCATTGGCCACAAAGGCGTTCAGCGACGGATCATTGATAATGAAGAGTTGTACGTCTTCCGGCACAAGGCCCGCGACTTCGAGGATCGGATCGGTCCATTCGCGCAGCGTTTCCTCGATTTCGGCATCACGGATCAGGCCCTGTGCCGAAGCGCTGAGGGCCAGAACCGCCGAAGCCGCGACCGCAGCGACCGAGCGGAACAGTTTTGCTGCCATCAGTTTCTCTCCAGAGGCCCGTCCATACCAGAACTGCCCGAGCCTAAGACTTTAGCACGACGAAAGCGAGGCTCGGCAGCACCGGTTACTGATTTGTCAGGTTTCCCCTGACGCGAATGTGAACGCGGCGCCGGGTGTCAGGATGACGCCAATTTCCTCTCCGGGCGCCGGCGCCATGCCGAGGGGCAGAAGCGCTTCAAGTTCAAGGCCTTGGCCTTCCAGCGTTACACGCGCTAGCGGCCCTGTGAGCCGCCGGTTCCTGACCAGGAGTCGAACCTGCGAAGAAGGCGAAAGTTGCAGGGCTTCCGGGCGGAAACCGACCTGAGCCCCGTTGCCGGGCAAGCCTTCCTGCCACGCTGCGGGCAGGAGGGCCCGCGGGATGACATTGACCGGCCCGAGCGCGCGGGCGGCAGCGAGTGTCGCGGGCCGCGTGTAGACTTCTTCCGGCGTGCCTGACTGCAGCAGGCGGCCTGCGGAAAGAATTGCAATTCGGTCAGCGCTTTCCAGCGCTTCGGCGGGATCGTGCGTCACCATCAGAGCCGGGATGCCGGCGGCGCGCACAGCGGACAGTGCGGCTGCGCGCACGCTGCCGCTGAGGGCGGGGTCAAGTCCCGAGAACGGCTCGTCCATCAGGATGGCATCCGGCTCCGGCGCAAGGGCGCGGGCGATGGCGACGCGCTGCTGTTCGCCGCCGGAAAGTTCGTGCGGGAAGGCGCCGGCGCGGTGCGTGAGGCCGAGCAGGCCGATCCAGCGGTCGATGCGGGCGGTCGCCTCAAGCCGCGGCAGATGTTTCAGACCGAAGGCGACATTGCGTTCGGCGGTCAGGTGAGGGAACAGGGCGAAGTCTTGGAAGATCAGGCCGATGCGGCGGCGCTCCGGTGGCAGGGTTTGTCCGGGTTCGGACAATATACGGTCACCGAGGCGGATTTGCCCGGCGTCGATGGGTTCGAGGCCGGCGAGAAGGCGGAGCAGGGTGGATTTGCCGGCGCCTGAGCCGCCAAGCAGGGCGGTTATCTCGCCAGGCGCCAGGGACAGCGAGACGTCTTCCACAACAGCGCGCATGCCGTAGCGGCGGGTGACGTTGCGGGCCTCGAGGATGCCGGTCATGCAGAGGCTCCGGGGCGCGCGCGGGAAATCTGCCAGGACAGGAGAATGACCGGAAGCAGGCCGGCGAGCGTGATCAGAAGCGCAGGCAATGCGGCGGCCGCGAGACGCTCATCGCTGGCATAGGCATGGGCGCGCACGGAAAGCGTATCCCAGTTGAACGGGCGCAGCATGAACGTTGCGGGAAGTTCCTTCAGTGCTTCGACGAACAAGACGAGCGCAGCCGCTGCCGCGCCCGACATCGCGACCGGCAGGTCGACGGCAAAGGTGCGGCGCAACGGCGAAGCTCCGAGGCTTTGGGCGGCAAATCCGATGGAGGCGGGCGCCCGGGCAAGGGCCGCCGCCATGGGTTCGGTGCCCGCTGCCGTGAAACGCACTGCATAGACCCAGGCGAGGGCGGCGAGTGCCAGTGTGCCGGTGAGGGTTATGGGCGAAGCGCTGATGAGGGCGAGTGCGCCGAGGGCGAGGACTGCTCCAGGGATGGCATAGCCAGACGACGCAGCAAGTCGGGCGAAGGTGGCGAGCGGGCCGCGCGCGCGGATCGAGAGTGCGATGATCAGGGCGAGGACAAAGGCCAGAGCAGCGCCAGCGCCGGCGAGCAGGAGGGAGTTGATCAAAGCATCCGCGACCGGAGCGTTGCGTGTGCCAGACTCGAGGCTGCGCCAGACCAGACGGCCTACTGGCAGCGCAAAAGCCAGCGTGAAGAGAAGGGTGCAGAAGGCCGCAGCCCCCCAGGCTGCGGGACCGTCCAGCGGCGCACGCGTGATGTTCCGCCAACGGATGGAGCTCTGCTGAGTGCCAGCCCGGCCTCGGCCCCGGCGCTCGATCAGGATGAATGCGAGGATCAGCAAAAGGAGCACGAAGGCGAGGCGGGCAGCTGCAGCCGGTTCGCCGAAGCTTTTCCAGGCGCGCACGATGCCAAAGGTGAGTGTGGGCACGCCGAGATATTCGGCGGCGCCATAGTCTGCTGCGGCCTCCATCAGCGCGAGGGCTAACCCGGCAGCGATGGCCGGGCGCGCAGCGGGCAGGGCGACGGACCAGAAGGTGCGCCCGGGGCCAGCACCGAGACTGCGGGCAGCTTCCATCGTGCAGACCGATTGGGAGATGAAAGCCGCGCGGGCCGTCAGGTAGACATACGGGTAAAGCGTGCAGGCGAGAACGAAGGACAGTCCGGGTGCGGAGCTGATGTCAGGAAACCAGTAATTTCGTGCCGACCAGCCAGTTGCGTCCCGCAGGGCCGATTGGAGCGGGCCTGCGACGCCGGCGAGATCGCTCCACGCATAAGCCAGTACGTAACCGGGCGCAGCCAGCGGCAGGACGAGCAGCCATTCGAAGATCCCCCGGCCCGGAAACCGGAACATGGTGACGAGCCACGCCGCCGGCACAGCCATCAGCAGGCAGAGTGTCCCGGTCAGTGTCAGGACAGACAGCGTGCCGCCCAGATATCGCAACAGCAACGTCTCGCGGATATGGGTCCAGGCCGCGCCGCCGCCGCTCACCAATCCGGTGACGAGCACGATGACGACCGGCAGCGCTATGACGATGCCTGCCAACAGGACCGGCAGCTGGCGAAGGGCCGAACCGGAAAAAGCGGGCGCCCTCAGTTCCATCCTGCCCGGTCGAAGATGGCCTGCGCCTCTGCCTGGTTTGCGCCGAGTTCGGAAAGCGGGAAATCGCTTTGTTTGAAGCCCGGCAGCAGTTCGAGGCCCTCGGGATACTCGACGCCCGCGACGATGGGGAATTCCTTCGTTTCAGAAGTCAGCATTTTCTGGCCTTCCGGTGAGGCGAGGAATTCGATGAAGGCCACGGCCTTGTCCGGTGACTTCGATGTGGCAGCGACGGCGGCGCCGCTGATGTTCACGTGTGTGCCCGTGCCGTCCTGATCGGGGAAGGAGAGAGCGGTCTTTGCGGCTACAAGACGGTCTTCCGTAGAGCCCGTCGCGAGGCGAACCCAATAGTAGTGGTTGACGATGGCGGCGGCGCACTGACCGGCTGCGACAGCCTGGATCTGTGCCGTGTCGCCGCCCTCTGGTGGGCGGGCGAAGTTTCCGGCGACGCCCTTCGCCCAGGCTTCTGCGGCTTCGCTGCCATTGCGGGTGATGAATTCGCTGAGGAGGGAGAGGTTGTACACATTGGTGCTCGACCGTACGCAAAGCTCACCCTTCAGGCGCTCATCGGCGAGGTCGGCATAGGTGTCGACTTCCTCTGTGGGCAGCAGCTGGGGATCATAGACGACAATGCGGGCGCGCTTCGACAGGCCGAACCAGTTGCCGTCCTTCTCGCGCAGCTGGGCCGGAATGGCGGCTTCCAGCTTTTCGGAGCGCACAGGCTGCGTGAACCCTTCGGACTGGAAGCGGTAGAGCGCACCTGCATCCGAGACGATGATAACATCAGCCGGACTGTCGGCGCCTTCTGCTTTCATGGCTTCGAGCAGTTCGGGCGCGCCCGACTCGCGCACATTGACCTTGATGCCCGAGAGTTCTTCGAAACGGGCGTACATTGCCTTGTCGGAATCATAATGGCGGGCGGAATAAATGTTCAGCACCTCGCCCGCGGCGTCTGCTTCCGGCGCGGCCGGGGCTTCGGCGCCCTCAGCAGGTGTGCGGGTCGCCGGCTGGCCGCAGCCGGCCAGGACGGCAAGCGCGGCGATGGCGAAAGGGAATTTGGGCATCTGTGGCTCCTCGTTATTTCTGAGTTCCCAACCACAAATGAGAATGAATCGCAACCAGTTCGCGACGCGACGTTTTAGACCTTGCTGCAAGAGGCGTCGGGCTTGCCCGGAACTTGCAAAAGGGGTTTCGCGCGATGAGCGAGCTGTCCCAGCCTTGTAATGCTGCAAGTGCGAAATAGCTTCGACATCGCGGGATTGTCTGTTAATGTTTTGTTTACGGGTGGTGAGGGCGCGATGACGGAATTCATTCTGGATGTCGAGTTGAACAGCGAGGACGAGGACGTCCGGCTCTCGGCTGCAATTGATTCATTCGTAACCCTGCATGACACCGGCCTTCGCGGTGATGCGTTCGACCTCGACCTTATGGTGCGCACCGTGTTCGGCCCCGGCGGCGAGCGCCTGAAGCAGATCATCTTCCAGCAGCACGACCTGGCCGACGCGTTCAATGCGTTCTGGTCGGCCTTTCGCGGCCTCAACTGAATTACCTCCCACATGTTGAATGTACCGGACGGGGCACCTAAACCCCGGCGGAAGGCATATTCGACATGGCAGCGTTCTCTTCCCGCCCACGCATCGCAATAGTTGGCGCAGGCATCATCGGCCTGACGACGGCTTACGAACTGGCCGTTCGCCGGGGCGTGCGTGTGACGATCTTTGACGTGCGCGCGCCGGGCCGCGGGGCAAGCTGGGCGGCCGCAGGGATGCTGGCGCCGGCTTTCGAGGCGGCGGACGAACCGGGTGTGCATCCCCGGCTGTTTGATCTGTGCCTTGCAAGCGCAGCGCTGTGGCCGGATTTTGCCGAGGAACTGGCAGACCGCGCCGGCCGGGCGGTGGGGTTTGACCAGACGCCGTCGCTGGCAGCGGCACTGGATGCAGGCGAGATGCAGCGGCTGTCGCGGATCGCCGCGAAGCTGCGCCGGGCAGGCCTTGCGCATACCGATTTGTCGGAGGCGGAGCTGCGCGCGCGGGAGCCTGCGCTGAGCGCCGAGGTGCTGGGCGGGTTGGAGCTCGAGACGGATTTCCGCGTGCACAACCGTGAGACTGTGGCTGCGCTGCTGACGGTGCTCGGCACGCATCCGGGCGTGCGTTTCGTGTCAGGTGCGGCGCCGCTTAAAGCCGCCGGCGGTCGTGTGACGCTGGAGGGGCATGATACCATCCTTGCGGCGGCGGGCTGGGAAACCGCAGTTATCAAGGTCGAAGAGCATGGACAGCTCTACAGCCTCGTGAACTGGGATACGGCCCTCGACGACATTGACTGTTATGGCGGGCAGATGCTGGCCGTGCGCGCCGGCGAGGGCGCGCCGAGGCGGGTGGTGCGCTCGGGCAGCGTTTATCTGGTCCCTCGGGGCGGCGAGGTCGTGATCGGCGCGACGGTAGAGCCGGACAGGGCAATCGATTCACCCGAGGCAGAGGTCATCGAGGCGCTGCGCCAAGAAGGCGTTCGTTTGTGCCCGGGGCTCGCTGACGCGCCGGTGGCAGAAAGCTGGGCCGGCGTGCGCCCGGGTACGCCGGATCATGCGCCGTTTCTGGGCGAGACGGTCACGCCGGGCCTCTTCGTTGCGGCAGGGCATTACCGTAACGGTATCCTGCTGGCGCCCGTGACAGCGAAGCTGCTCGCAGACGAGATGCTGGGCACCGCGCGCGGCGAGCTTGCTGCCGCGTTCTCGACTCGCCGCGCCTATACCGCGACCCCCTGACGCTGGACGAGGCTCAGACCCCGCCTTAAGTCTCGCGGTCAAAGGGAGAAGAAGGCATGCACACCATCCGTCCGATGACCGAGGACCAGCAGGCAATCCGCGACGCTGTGGCGAAGACGCTGGAACCTTTCGACGATGCTTACTGGGCAAAGACGGACGAGACGGGCGAGTGGCCTGAAGAGTTCTGCAATGCCATGGCCAAAGGCGGTTGGCTCGGCATCGCCTTTCCCGAGGAATATGGCGGTGCGGGTCTCGGCCTGACGGAGGCTGCCCTGATGATGCAGACCGTTACGCGCACTGGCGCCGGATATTCCGGCGCCTCGGCGATCCACCTCAATATCTTCGGGCCGAAGCCGCTGGAGAAATTCGGCAATCCGGAGCTGAAGCGCGAGAACCTGCCGAAGATCATCTCCGGCGAGGAGAAGATGTGTTTCGCGGTGACCGAGCCGAATTCGGGTCTCGACACATCGAGTCTTGAGACGAAAGCGGAGCGAACCAACACTGGCTATGTCATCAATGGCCGCAAGATCTGGACAACAGGTGCTCAGCGTGCGGACAAGATCCTTATCATTGCGCGCACAACGCCGAAGGACCAATGCTCCAAGCCGCACCTCGGGTTGTCGCTGTTCTACACCGATCTCAACCGCAACAGGATCGAGGCGAAGCCGATTCCGAAAATGGGCCGCAAGGCGGTGGAGTGCAACGCGCTGTTCATCGACGGGCTGGAAGTGCCGAAGGAACACCTGATCGGCGAAGAAGGCGCAGGCTTCAAATACCTGCTTCAGGGCCTGAACCCCGAGCGTGTTCTGTTTGCTGCCGAAAGCGTAGGCCTTGGCTTTGCGGCTCTGGAACGCGCGACGCGGTATGCCAATGAGCGCGTCGTGTTCGGCCGGCCGATCGGCCAGAACCAGGGCATCGCGCACCCATTGGCCAAATGCTGGGCCGAACTGTCTGCGGCGGAGCTGCTCGCCTACAAGGCGGCGGCTCTTTATGACGCCGGCGAGGAATGCGGCGCCGAGGCTAACGCGGCGAAATATCTTGGCACTGAAGCGGGTTTCACGGCTTGCGAGACGGCGGTGCTGACGCATGGTGGGATGGGCTATGCGAAAGAATACCATGTCGAGCGCATGATGCGCGAAGCCATGCTGGCGCGGATTGCGCCGGTCAGCCGCGAGATGATCCTGAACTTTATCGCCGAGCGCGTTCTGGGATTGCCGAAGAGTTATTGATCCGTCTACGTATTATATATTGTCCGCGCCCTTCATGAGTTGGAAAAATTCTTCCTTGCTGTTGGTGCGCGGATAGGGCGTGGAGGGGACCGGCACATCCAGGAAGGCGCAGAGCGGTTCCCAGCCGTCCTTCGCGGCATGCACGAGCAGGCGGTTTGCCGGAATCTCAGCTTTTACAGCCGCTTCCTGTTCATGGAACGCCGCGATCACTCCTTCTTTATCGGTGCGCCCGCCGAGACTGCGGTCAATGACAACTTTTGACACCATGGTAAGCCATGGCACGGCAGGCGGCGGCCAGTTGTCCTTTGCCAGCAGGCTGGTGAGAATGGTTTCAGAGAAACTGGAATACCAGCTTTCAGCCGAGCGCGTGGACAGGATGATCTTGGATTCCGGATAGGCTGCCGCTACTTCACGCCAGAAGGCGGCCGTCGGCCAGTCAACCGCGGAATTGTAGCCCTTGAAGATCGCGGCGAAGTCCGGCTTCCCGTCGGCGGCAGCATGCCAGAGCGGAACCTGAACGGAGCCGTTCTCCAGTACTTCTTTCATATGGTGACAGGGCCCGAACCCGAGTTGCTCAAGCGCGATCTTGAGCGATAGGGTGCCAGTGCGTCCGAAACCGGCGCTGATTACCTTTAGTGTCATCTGGTTCCCCCCTGCGCAATTGTTCGCGTCCTGGAGGAAAGCTCTAAAGGAAAGCCGTCGGGCTGGCTACTTGCCCCCGAAGAAACGGAACGCCGCGAACAGGCCGGCCAGTGCCGAACCGAGGCCGCCGAGCAGAACGAAAAGCGGGTTAGCCTGGTCTGCGAAGGCGATGGCGCGGTTGAGGCCCGAGACTTTCACCGTCACCGTGTCGCGGTAGGTGCGCAGCGGTGTGACGGCGTCGGAGTCGATGGCAAAGACCTCGAAGGTGAGGTCGTGTTCACCGGCGCTGAGCGCGGTTACTGACCACCGCCAGGTATTCTCCGTGAGCGGAGAAAGCGACTGGACCGGCGGGGAGGTGGAAACGATGTTGAAGTTCGCGCCGGAGAGGCGCACTTCCACGCGCTCCGAAACCTTTGCCTCGCCTTCCTCAACAACGCCTTTTCCGGGCAGAGCGTCGGCGGCCGTCGCGTCGCCTGTCGCGTCGATGGCGAAAGTCACGTCGAAGGCGCGTTTGTACTCGGCCGACAGCGGCGTCTCGTGCGCAACAGGCACGGTCTGCAGCCGCTCCTCGAAGGAAGGCGCTGCCGGAGCAGGGGCGGACATCGCGGAGATTTCCGGAGCAGCGTCAGAGGCGCCTTCAGGTGCCGCCGAGCGCGCCATCGGGGAGGGCTCCATCTGTGTCTGAAAGTTGAACTGGCTTTCCTCGTCCGTCAGCGCGGGCCCGGCCGCTTCCACGGAGTCGGACGGTGCAACGTCAGGCGCGCTCTTTTCGGACACGTCTGCATCCGGCTCAACTGACGCAACATCGAAGGCAGGCTCTTCCGGCGGTGCCTCGATAGCTGCGGGTTCCACATCGGCCGCAGGCGCTGCAGCGGTCGATACCGTTCCCTGAGGCGAATACTGTTCCATCAGCGCCGCGCCGCCGATACCGGCGACGACAAGCCCAAAGACTACGAGTAGTACGGACAGGATGCGCAGCATGGGTGGTCTCCCCGGAGTTCAGGCTTCAGTCTAGCAGACGTTCAGGCGGCCGGAAAACCGCCGCGGCTCGCCTCATAGAAGGCAATTGCGGCAGCATTTGACACGTTGAGGCTTTCCATGTCCGCGGCGATCGGGATGCGGGCAAGTTCGGCGCAGGCCCTGGCGACGGCTGGGCGCAGGCCGGGTCCTTCGGCGCCCAGCACAATGGCGATCTTCGCAGCGCCCTTAACGGCGAGATCCAGAGGGCGCGTGCTCTCGCCGGCGAGGCCGACCGTATGGAAACCCGCTTCGGCGAGTTGCTCCAGCGCGCGGGCGATATTGACCGTGCGCACTTCCGAAACGGTCTCGACTGCGCCGGCGGCGCTCTTGGCGACCACGCCGGTGATTGGCGGGGCGTTACGTGTCTGAAGGACCAGTCCGCTGAAGCCGAAGGCGGCAGCCGACCGGAAGATGGCACCGAGATTGTGCGGGTCAGAAACCTGGTCGAGCACAGCGATGCGCGTAGCGCCCTCTGCGATAAGGTCTTCCAGCGCCAGTGGCTCCAGCGGCTCCGCCTTGATGGCGATGCCCTGATGCACGGCGCCGGGGGGCAGACGCTGGTCCAGCTCCTTCCCGGTTGTGATCTGCGGCGTGAGGCGGCCCTTGGGCAGGCGCTCAGCCGCGTTCTCGGTAGCAAGGAACTGCAGGAACTGACGGTCAGGGTTGGCGAGGGCCGCCAGAACGGCATGCGTGCCCCACAACCAGACAGGTCCGCCTTCTTTTTCCCGCTCAGGCCGGGGGAAATTCACACCCTGGGGCCGTTGGCCACCGGGGGCAGGCGGCCTGCTCCCGGGCCGTTTTGCATGGTTGCGCGCCATGAGGTTCATCCTTATAAGGCCGCTTCCGGCGTTGATCGGGGTGCATTGCTGCGCCCTTTTGAAGCGCTGGCGCGGCGGCGTCAAACGGCGTTGGCGCGGGTCCCGTGGAGGGATAGGAGAGTGGTTAAATCCACCAGACTGTAAATCTGGCCGCCTAGCGTACGCTGGTTCGAATCCAGCTCCCTCCACCACCCCGCCAATGCCGCCGCTCTCGCGGCCCTGAGGGGCGGGTATAGCATAATGGTAATGCACCAGCCTTCCAAGCTGTGTATGTCGGTTCGATTCCGTCTACCCGCTCCAGTCTGCCGCCTTCGTCCGCTTTCCGGGAAATGCGAACCAGCGGCAATCCGCGGGCTTCCCTCGTCGCGCCCCCGGCGCATAGTGTGCTGCAATATCCTTCGGCAAAGACACGGGGGGTAGCAAGCGGGAGGATACCAGACATGCCAGCCATCGCCATGACCGCCGAAACGGTTGCAGACTATATCGCCAGAGCCGGCCGGGAGGCCTGGCAGGTGCCTGATGTGCCCGCGAGCACGCCGCACCGTCCGGTGCGCAAGGTGGGTGTCATCGGCGCTGGCACCATGGGCGGCGGCATCTCGATGAACTTTGCGAGCGCCGGCATTCCGGTCGTCATCCTCGAGCAGAAACAGGAGGCGCTCGACCGCGGCCTTGGCGTCGTGCGCACGAACTACCAGCGCAGCGCCGACAATGGGCGCTTCCCGCAGTCGGAAGTTGCCGAGCGTATGGACCGGCTCACGGGCACGCTCGACATGGGTGCGTTTGCAGATTGCGACCTGATCATCGAAGCCGTGTTCGAGGACATGGACCTGAAGAAGCGCATCTTCGCCGATCTCGACCGGATCGCGAAGCCCGGCGCGATCCTCGCGACGAATACCTCTGCGCTTGATATCGACGAGATCGCGAGCGCAACGAAAAGGCCGCAGGACGTGATCGGCCTGCACTTCTTCTCGCCCGCCAACGTGATGAAACTGCTCGAGATCGTCCGCGCCGATCACACAGCCGATGACGTCATTGCGACCTGCATGGCGCTGGCAAAGACGATCAACAAGATTGCGGTTCTGGTGGGCGTATGTCCCGGCTTTGTCGGCAACCGGATTCTCTTTGCGCGCCAGGCGCAGGCGCAGAAACTCGTTAACAGCGGCGTGATGCCTTGGGATGTGGATGCCGCGCTGAACCAGTTCGGTTTCCGGATGGGGCCGTACCAGATGTCAGACCTTGCAGGCCTCGACATCGGCTGGAAGCCCGGCGCGAAGACAGCGAACCCGATCCGCGACGCGCTTTGCGAACTCGGCCGCCGGGGTCAGAAAACGAATGCCGGATACTATGACTACGGCACGGATCGCAAACCGGTGCCATCGCCCGTGACAGCGAAAGTGATTGCAGACGTGACCGGCGTGGCCGCGGCTGCGCCGCCGAGCGCTGACCAGATCATCTCTGCCTGTATTCATCCGATGATCAACGAGGGGCTCAAGATTCTCGAGGAGAAGAAGGCGCAGCGCGCCTCCGATATCGATATCGTCTGGCTGAATGGCTATGGCTGGCCGGCCGATAAGGGCGGGCCCATGCTGTACGGCGACATGGTTGGCGCAGAGGCGGTGCTCGCGACCATGGAGCGGCTTGGCAAGGAAGATGCGCGATTTGCCCCGAGCGCAACGCTGAAGCGACTTGCGAAGGACGGCGGCCGTTTCATCGACGTGCAGCCCGGCTAGCAGGCGCCCATGGCAGGGTCTGCGCAGCCGTTTGATGGCGAGTTCGACTACATCGTCGTCGGTGCCGGATCCGCGGGCTGCGTCGTGGCAAACCGCCTGTCTGCGGATCCGTCGCGGCGCGTGCTGCTGCTGGAAGCTGGCGGGGCAGACAACTGGATCTGGTTCCACATTCCCGTCGGCTATCTCTTTGCCATCGGTAATCCGCGTGCGGACTGGATGTACAAGACCACGCCGCAACCGGGACTGAACGGGCGGGCGCTTGCCTATCCGCGCGGCAAGGTGCTGGGTGGTTCGTCTGCGATCAACGCGATGATCACGATGCGCGGGCAGGCGGAGGACTATGATGGCTGGCGCGACCTCGGCCTGCCGGGCTGGGGATGGGCAGATGTCCTGCCGGTCTTCCGCGAAATCGAGAACCATTTCCTGGGCGACAGCGATGTGCACGGCACGAAAGGCGAATGGCGGGTCGAGCCGCCGCGTGTACGCTGGGACATTCTCGATGCAGTGCGCGACGCGGCCGAACAGATCGGTATTCCGAAGACGCCGGACTTCAACACGGGCAACAACGAAGGCTCCGGCTACTTCCATGTGAACCAGAAGGCGGGCCGGCGATGGTCGGCTGCAACGGCCTTCCTGAAGCCTGCCGCGGGGCGCCCGAACCTGCGTATCGAAACCGGCGTTCTGGTCGACCGGATCAGCCTCCAGAACCGGAGGGCAACGGCCGCCATATTCCGGCGGAACGGGCAGACCTTTTCAGCGTCGGCAAAGGCGGAAGTCATCCTGTGCGCCGGGGCCATCGGCACTCCGGCAATCCTGCAGCGGTCCGGAATCGGCCCCGCTGATGTCCTGACAGGCGCAGGTGTCACGCCGTTGGTCGACCTGCCGGGTGTCGGCGGCAACCTTCAGGACCATTTGCAACAGCGCGCCATCTACAAGGTTTCCGGCGCCGAAACTCTGAACCAGACTTATTATTCCGTGTACGGCAAGATGAAGATGGGCTTGGACTACGGCCTCCGCCGCCGGGGGCCGCTGACCATGGCGCCCTCCCAGCTCGGCATCTTCGCCCGCTCTGACACCGATCAATCTCGTCCCGACATCCAGTTCCACGTCCAGCCCCTGTCGCTCGACCGGTTCGGCGAGCCGCTGCACCGTTTCCCGGCGATCACCGTGGCAGCCTGCAATCTGAGGCCAACCTCGCGCGGCTCTGTCAGGATTGCCTCTCCTGACCCGTCGGTAGCCCCGGTGATCAATCCCAATTATCTCGATACGGATGAAGACCGGCGCATGGCGCGAGAAGCCATCCGGCTGACCCGGCGCCTGATGCAGCAACCGGCGCTCAGCCTTTACGCGCCGGTGGAGTATGTCCCCGGCGAGGCGGCAGAGGGCAAGGATCTCGCGGCTGTCGCCGGGGACATCGGCACCACGATCTTCCATCCGGTCGGCACCGCAAAGATGGGCCGCGCGGATGACCTTTCTGCTGTGGTGGATGCCTCGCTCAAGGTGCGCAGGGTGGACGGACTTCGGGTGATCGATGCCTCGGTGATGCCCCGGATCACATCAGGCAATACGAATACCCCCACGATCATGATTGCCGCCAAAGGTGCCGCCACTATCGGGCAGTGATCCAGCTGCCCGAAAAAGTACTCACCTCACCGTTCCGTACGGGTAGGGATTTTTTGGTCTATTCAGCAATCACCCAGCGGATCCTGCCCGATTTGTCCGCAGCAATTGCATCCGAGATTGTAGTTCCATCCAGAATGACCCGCGTCGCTTCCGCGACATGGGTGAAAACACGGCGGATACGGCAGGATTTCTCGTCAGTACAATCTTCGCATTTTCGGTAGGCCATCTTGGAGAGGCAGGGTAGTGGCGCGAGCGGACCCTCGATTATCCGCATTACCTCTCCGAACGTGATCGTGTCAGGCCGCCTGAGCAAAAGATATCCACCCGCTTTGCCGCGCCGGCTGACGACAAGACCTTGATGCTTAAGGTCCAACAGGATCTGTTCCAGAAACTTGCGTGGAATTGCCTGCGTTTCGGCGATCTCGGCAATGAAAACAGGCTCATTATCAGGCGCTTCTGCCAGCGCGATCAGCGCCCGAAGCGCATATTTGGCCTTCTGAGAGATCATCTGAGTTCGTCCTGGTCCGCCTGCTTATTCGCTTCGAACCCTGCGTGCAATGTTTAGTGCGCCTCAAATGACGATTAAAAAGATAGAGTTAGCAGTATTAAAACCGGGCGTGCAGAACAGATCTCGTTCGCGGCGTCAGCGCGAGGACGAATTTTATCGCCGCATGGCGGCTCAAAGGAGATTTTCATGCGTTACAGGTCCCGGGTTCTTGCGTTTGCAGCGCTGGCCGGCATAGCGCCAGTTGCGACAGCACAATCAGCGGGCGACATTGTATCAGATCCGGCCGAGCCAGAGCTGCGCCGCGAGACGATCACCGTTACGGCGCGCCGCGTTTCCGAAGATCTCCAGGATGTTCCAATCCCGGTCGCTGTGCTCAGCGAAGACCTGCTTTCCGATTCAGGCACCGGAAATGTCGGTGCCATCGACCAGCTGGTTCCTTCCGTCCAGTTCTATTCCACCAACCCGCGCAACTCCGCGATCAACATTCGCGGCCTCGGTGCGCCGTTCGGCCTGACGAATGACGGTATCGAGCAGGGTGTCGGCCTCTATGTCGACGGCGTATACTTTGCCCGGCCGGCCTCCGCCGTGATGGACTTTATCGACGTTGCGCAGATTGAAGTGCTGCGCGGTCCGCAGGGTACGCTCTACGGCAAGAACACGACGGCAGGCGCCATCAACGTGACGACCAGGGCGCCGAGCTTTACGCCGGAAACCGAGATTGAAGCCAGCTATGGCAATATCGGCTACTTCCAGGCCAAGGCGACGACCACCGGCCCCATCACGGATACGCTGGCGTATCGTGCCTCCTTCTCGGCAACGCAGCGCGACGGCGTGCTTTACAACGTTACCTACCAGGATGATCTCAACGATCTGAACAATATCGGTGCGCGCCTCCAACTCCTCTGGACGCCCTCCGATACGCTCAACATCCGGGTCTCTGCGGACAATACGGTCCAGCGTCCGGAAGGCTACGCGCAGGTCTTCGCCGGCGTGGTGCCGACGCAGCGTCCGCTGAACCGTCAGTATGCGGCGCAGGCCGCCTACTATAACTATGCGCCTCCGAGCACCAACCCGTTCGACCGTATTACCGATGCTGATTCCGTTCACCGTTCGAACTCTGATATCGGCGGCGCCTCGCTAAACGTCGACTGGGATGTCGGCCCGGACAAGCTGACGGCAATCTCCGCCTGGCGTTACTGGCTCTGGGATCCGGCAAACGACCGCGACTTCCTCGGCCTGCCGATCCGCACGCTGTCGCAGAACCCGTCGAAGTCATTCCAGTGGTCGCAGGAGCTGCGATATGCGGGCGAAGTGAACGACAGGCTCAGTTTCGTTGCCGGAGCCTACTGGTTCAACCAGGTCACAAAGACACTCGGCCGGGAAGAGCAGGGCGCTGCTGCGTGGCGGTTCCTGGCGAACCCCAATGCGACGAACACCCTGCTGGGCGAACTTGGTGCGCTTGATGGCTATGGTCAGCTTACGGACATCCGTTCCGATCACACCAGCCAGGCGCTTTTTGGTCAGGTTGAATGGGAGGTCACTGACAAGCTTCGCATCCTGCCGGGCATCCGCTTCAACTTCGACAAAAAAGATGGATACTACCTGGCAAATCCCTATGGCCAGCTGGATACCACAGGCCTCGGCCTCACCCCGGCCCAGATCACGGCGCTGCGCAACCTTGAACTTTCGATCCTGCAGCCGCTGTCCTACGAAACCGAGGGCGAGGACGATAACATCTCCTACAACCTCACGGCCGCGTATGACGTGACTGACAATATCAATGCCTATGCGACCTATTCGACGGCGTTCAAGACCTTTGGTCTGAACAACAATGGCATTCCGGTCGACAGCCAGACGCCGCCGCAGCCGATCCTCTCGCTGGCCTCGATCAAGCCCGAAGATACCAAACACTTTGAAGCGGGCCTGAAGACGGAACTGCTGCCGGGGCTCGTGGCAAACCTCACGGCCTACAACACGACGATCAACGATTTCCAGGTCTCGGTTGTCAGTAACCAGGCTGGTACGTTGCGCGGCTACCTCGCCAATGCCGAAGAAGTGGTCGTCCAGGGCATCGAACTGGATTCCTCGTGGCGCGCGACTGACAATCTCAATCTGTATGCGAACATTGCGTATACCGACGCAAAGTACGAGCGCTTCACGCAGGCACCACCTGCGCTTGAGGATTCGGGCGGCGCAATCGGCCAGGTCGATGCTTCCGGCACGCGCCTTCCGGGCGTGTCCGACTGGGCCGCGTCATTCGGCGGCGAGTATGTCATCCCAGGCGAATTCAGCGGGCGTGATGGCGAGTGGTTCCTTGGCGCAGACGGAAACTACCGCTCGGAATTCTCCTCCAGCCCGACAGAGTCGGATTTTCTGAACATTGACGGCTACACAATCCTCAATGCGCGCGTAGGATTCCGGGGCGCCGATGGCTGGACAGCCTTTGTCTGGGCCCGCAACGCGCTCGACGAGGAATACTTCGAGATGCTGAATGCCGGTGGCGCGAGCTCCGGTTACTATGCCGGCCTTCTCGGTGATCCGCGTACCTACGGTATCACGCTTCGCACGAGCTTCTGACGCGAACAGCGCCGCGTTCACGGTTCAAAGCTTCCAGACGCAGGCCCTGCGAGAGGTGACGCTCTCCAGGTCCTGCGTCGTTGCAACTTCGTATTCCGCAACAGGCGCAGGCACGCCCTGCGGTGCATAAGCCCGTCCGGGGTCGCCGACATAAACGGTGATGCCCGCATCGGAGGCTTGCCCAAACCACGTGAGGAAACGCTCAGCCATCTGTCTCTCGTAAAAGATGTCGCCCGCCAGAATCACGTCCGTGTCCGGCAGGGCGCCTTCCAGGAGATTGCCGCCGCGCCATTGGATCGTCGCGCCATTGGCCGCCGCATTCAGCTTTACCGCTGCCTCACACAGGGGATCGATGTCGTTGGCTGCCACCTCCATCGCGCCCGCGAGGGCGGCGGCCACGGCGATCATCCCGCTGCCTGCGGCAATGTCCAGGACGCGCTTGCCCCTTACCAGTTCGGGGCGTTCGAGAATGAGCCGGGCCACCGCCTGTCCCCCGGCCCAGGGGAAAGCCCAGAATGGCGGATCGAGCCCGGCACTTTCGAGGTCAGCCTCGGTTGCAGACCATATCGGCGTGATCTCGTCCGCCTGCCAGATACAAATCTCGCTGCCATCCAACGCGCCCGGCCGCCGCAGGCCCGCGACCGGCGCCAGCCGCGTGTTGGCGCGGATGAAGGCAGTCATCTCGTGGAGGGTGCGGGGCTTGTTCAGGTCTATCTTCTGTTCTGCATGCACGCGGTCCTGTAGCGCGGGCAGGGGTTGTTTGGCCACTGTTCCGGGCGCGCCGAAGGACGTTTCTTGCAACAAGGTTGCGCTGGCTGGCGGTTCAGGGTTGTGTGCTCAAGAGAAAACCAAGATCAGGCGTCCGCATGCTTGCCCCCATACTTGAAAGCTCGGCCTTCCAGATCGGCTTTGTGCTGGTCCTCGTTGTCCTCGTTTTCTTCGGGTTCATCCGCGAAAAGATTCCGGCGGATGTCGTTGCCCTTCTGGCGATGGGCGCGCTGATGCTGACCGGTATCCTCACGGTAGGTGACACGCTCTCCGTGTTCTCGAATGCCGCGCCAATTACGGTGGGCGCCATGTTCATCCTCTCCGCCGCGCTCGAACGTACAGGAGTGATCGACTGGGTGGGGCGGCAGGTCGCGACGATCGCGCAGAAAGGGTCTCCTACGCTGGCGGTGATTTCGCTGATGCTGGGCGTCGTCGTGCTCTCGGCTTTCATCAACAACACGCCGGTCGTCATCATCCTGATCCCGGTCACCATCCGCCTTGCCCGCGCGATCGGCATCTCGCCGTCGAAGCTGCTTATTCCGCTATCCTTTGCGGCCATCTTCGGCGGCACAACCACGCTGATCGGCACGTCTACGAACATCCTCGTCGACGGCGTCGCGCAGCGCCAGGGCATTGCGCCGTTCGGCATGTTCGAAATCACGCTGGCAGGGCTGATGTTTGCAGGCGTGGGAATCCTATACACCGCAATTCTCAGTCCTTTCCTGCTGCCCCAGCGCGAATCGCTCACGTCCCTGTTGCCGGACCAGAAAGAGCGCCGCTTCGTGGCGCAGATCCTCATTCCCCTGGGCTCCACGCTCATCGGCAAGAAGATCGCCGAGACCGGGTTCACTGCCGAAAAGGGCTTCACGGTCATCGACGTTTTCCGCGAGGGCCAGTCCCTGCGCAGCAACCTGAAAGCCATCGTGTTGCAGGCCGGCGACCGCATGGTGCTGCGTTCGCCGGTTTCGGAAATGCTCACGCTGAAGGAGGCCGGCAATGTCGCGCTCGGCGCGCAGGCCAGTTCCGGTGCCTCGTTCGAACCTGTCCAGACCACTGAGACGGTTGTCATGGAAGGCGTGATCGGCCCGCAGTCGCGCCTCATCGGCCGGCGCCTCGCGGGGCTCGGCCTTGCCCGCCTCTATGGTGTCTACGTCCTCGCCATCCATCGGCGCGGTGAGAACATGGCGAAGCAGATCGACGAGTTGCGCTTCGAAGTTGGCGACACGGTCCTCATCGAGGGGCCGCCCGCCGGCATGCGCCAGATGTTCGAGGACGGTGTTCTCAACAACCTGACGGAAAGCACCGAGCGCGCCATCCGCCGCGACAAGGCGCCGATCGCAATTGGCGCCGTGCTGCTGGTGATGGGGCTTGCGGCCATCGAACTGATGCCGATTGCAGGCCTCGCCCTGATCGCGGCGACCGCCGTGGTCGCGTTCGGATGTCTTGACCATCAGGAAGCCTATCAATCCATCCAGTGGGACATCCTGATGCTGATCTTCGGCATGCTCGCGCTCGGCATCGCGCTCGAGAAGACAGGTACCGCCGATCTCATCGTGGGCTTCCTCGGCATGATCTCCAGCGGCTTCGGGCCTTGGGTCCTGCTGATCATCATCTATGCTTTCACCTCGATCGTCACCGAAGTGATGAGCAACAATGCGGCCGCGATCCTGATCACGCCGCTCGCAATCGGCCTCGCCCAGGAAATCGGCATCGACCCGCGCCCCTTCGTCGTGGCGGTGATGTTTGCGGCAAGTGCCAGCTTCGCGACGCCCATCGGCTACCAGACAAACACGCTGGTCTACCGTGCCGGCGGCTACACCTTCATGGATTTCGTGAAGTTCGGCTCACCCCTGAACTGGATTTTCGTCGTCGTGGCGGCCTTCGTGATCCCGATCTTCTGGCCGCTCGTGCCGGTCACCCCTTAAGGGTTTGCCGGATTTTCGGGCAGCGCCTGGGGCACTTTGCTTACGTATGGGGCACCCTTCGGCCGACTGTGCTCCCCACGCGAAGCCCGTTGAGCCCCGGTGAATCCCGCGTAAGGTGGCCCGCATGGGAGAAACTCCGGCTTTTTTCAACGAGATGGATGGCGGCGGCGAGAAACCTCGCGCGCCCTACGCCCGGTATGGGGATTGGTTCGCGGCCGAGCCGCCCGAACGCCTGCGCCGCAAGGCGCGGGAAGCGGAAACCTTCTTCCGCCGCACCGGCATTACCTTCAACGTATACGGCGCGGCCGACGCCGACGAACGGCTGATCCCCTTCGATATTGTCCCCCGCATCATCTCCGCCAAGGAATGGTCGCGCCTTACGCGCGGCATCGAGCAGCGCGTCCGGGCGATCAACGCCTTCCTCAATGACATCTACCACCGTCAGGAAATCCTGCGGGCAGGGCGGGTGCCGGTGGACCTGATCGAGAACAACGATGCCTTCCTGCCGAAGATGCTCGGCGTATCGCCCCCAGGCGGCGTGTACACCCACATCGTCGGCGTCGATCTCGTGCGGACGGGTGAGAACGAATTCTTCGTTCTGGAAGACAATGCACGCACGCCCTCCGGTGTTTCCTACATGCTGGAAAACCGGGAAACGATGCTGCAGATGTTCCCGGAACTGTTCA
>CAZXQD010000037.1:0-31541 GCA_964643405.1 uncultured Hyphomonas sp.
GGGTCGTGCTGAAGGGGCTCGAGACAATGCAGCTGCGCGTCGAGGCGCAGAGCCGCAACGCGGCGCGTCTCGCCGATACAGTTGCGGCGCACCCGGCGGTGGCGGCTGTGCGCTATCCGCACCGCAAGGATCACCCGCATTACGAAATACACAAGAAGCAGATGAAGTCCGGCGGGACGCTGCTGGCGATGTCGCTGAAGGGCGGGCAGGCGGAGGCGTTCCGCTTCCTCAACGGGCTGAAGATCGCCGACATCTGCAACAATCTCGGCGATACCAAGACGCTGGCCTGCCATCCGTCAACGACAACGCACCGGGCGCTGACGGATGCCGAACAGGCCGCGATGGGACTTGATCGCAGCTGGGTGCGCGTGTCGGTCGGACTTGAGGACATCGATGATCTTGAGGCAGACTTCCTTGGCGCGCTGAGCGCCGTGTAGATTCGCAAAGGTAGCCTTGCCGGATGGCCCGACGTCCCGCGCCTCCGCAGTATGAAGCCGTCACCGACGGCGTGCGCATACGCGTGCGCACGCGTTTCCTGCATGACGAGTCCGAGCCGGGGCGCGGGCGCTACATGTGGTCGTACACCATCGACGTGGAGAATGAGAGCGACCGCACCTGGACCATCGCGCGGCGCCACTGGCGCATCGTGGATTCAGTGGGCCGGATGGTCGCCGTGGACGGGGAAGGCGTGGTCGGGCAGACGCCGACGCTGGGACCGGGGGAGCGGTTCAATTACTCGTCAGGTACGCCGCTCGCGACGCCATCGGGCATCATGAGCGGCACGTATGATCTGGTGGGCGAGAATGGCGAGGAGATGGTCGCGGTGATCCCGACCTTCTCGCTCGACAGTCCCTACGACACGTCGCTTCCGAGCTGAGCCCGCAGGTTCAGTTGTACCGGCTGGGTATGCCCGGCAGCGGTTCGCCGGTTTCGATGACGCGGAAGTTCAGGGCGATGAATTCCGGCGTGAACAGCATCTGCAGGTCGCTCGGCGCGAGCACGCCTTCCCAGGCGGCAACGGCTTCGGGGCCGCTCTCGGCGTAGAGGACGTTGGCACCGGCCTGGTCGACGACGATGGCGCCGTATTCCTGCAGGGCCTTCGCAACGACTTTGGCCCCCGGCGACAGCAGGGTGTTGTCGATGTCGAATTCGGGGTTCAGCTGCAGGCGTGCGCCCATCGGCAGGCCGGACAGCTGCTCGGCGCCGCGCGCCTCAGCGCGCAGGTCAGTGCTGGCGGGCGGCAGGAACTTGCCGGTCTGCGGCTGCGGATAGGCAAAGGCGAGCGCGTGATCAATGCGGCCGGCCTTCACTTCATCGACACGGATCAGGCCGGCCATCAGCGGCGCGCCCGACGGGCGGGCGCCGGCTGAATCGTCAGCCCGAGCGGCCTTCATCCACGGCTGGGCAACGCCGGTGCCGGCAAGGTCCACGGCCGCGCCGAAACCTGCAGTCCAGGCGCCTTCCAGTGTCTGGCCGGCCTGGCGCATGTCCCAGGCGAGGTTGCGGACCGGATCGACCAGGGTGAAGTAATAGCGCTGCGGTTCGGGCGTGGCCGGATCGAGCGCGTCGGCGGGGATCGGAACGAGTTCGCCGGGGCCGAAGCCGGGACCATGGCGGCCGTCATAGATCCCGCGCACGCTGCGCAGCGGCGATTTCGCGGAATCGAAGTATTTAACCCTGACCGACCATTCGTTGATGTTGACGAAAAGCGGACCGTGCTTGCCGAGTTCGGCCACCAGCACGTCCGAATTCGGGTCAACCGGGGCATCTGCAGCGATCGGGGTGTTCCATGGGCTGTCCGGCGAGAACGGGCGCCAGCCGGGCGCGGGTTCCGAGGCTACGGCCAGCGTGGACAGCGGGATTTCAGGGGTCTGGGCACACCCGGCGGCGAGGGCAACGCCGAACAGGGCAGCAGCGGGCAGCATCTGGCGCAACATGGTGCAGGGATCTCCAAACAGTATCTTTGCCGCATTGCTGCAAGAACCCTGCCGCTCGCCTCACGCGCGAGTAGCGCTTCGTAAACCCGTACAAAAATAAGGCCGTGGCAGTTGCCCGCCACGGCCAGTTCCTGGGAGGAAACGTTTATAGTTTAGTAGCGGTAGCTCAGCGTCATGCCGTAGGTGCGCGGACGGCCCGCGAAACGGAGGACGACGTTGGCGTTCGAGGTGACCTGCTGGGTGTAGTACTCGTCGGTCAGGTTCTGACCCCAGAGCGACAGGTCCCACTTGTTGTTCAGCGAGTAGACGCCGATCGAGCCGTTGAGCGTGCCGTAGGAGTCGATGTCGTACAGCGGATCATCCGGATCGCCTGCGGTCGAGTCGCTCTGCCAGCGGCCGCTCAGCGAGCCGCGGAAGCCGAGCGTGTCGTTGACCGGGCGGTCATACAGCAGGGCGAGGCTGGCGCTGGTTTCGGGGCTATAGAGGAAGGGATCGCCGGCGCGGCTGGTCGGCAGGCCGAAAGCGTCCGACGTATCGAATTCCTTGATCTCCGTCTTCAGCAGCGTGAGGCCGCCCATCGCGGTGAGGTTCTCGTTGACCAGCCAGGTCACTTCGGTCTCGAAGCCATAGGCCTCAGACTTCGGCACGTTCTGGAGGCGTGAGAGGGCGCGGTAGATCGGATCCGGGAAGAAGGACGCGACCTGCTTGTCCTCGTAGTCGTAGAAGAACACCGAAGCGTTCGTCTGGACGCGCTGGTTGAACAGCTGAGCCTTCACGCCGGCCTCGTAGGCCAGCAGGCTTTCCTGCGTTGCCGGGGCGTTCTGCTCGGACTTCGAGGCCGCGTTCACCGGGGTCGAAGCCGATTTGTAGCCCTGCGTCACCGATGCGTAGAGCAAGGTATTGTCGCGCGGCGTCCAGTTACCGGCGATGCGCCAGCTGACATTGTCTTCCTTGGTGTCGGAGGTCACCGGACCGAAGGTGTTGGTGGCCACGTCATAGGTGTTGCAGCTGTTCTCGCGCAGCGCGGCCGGCGGTGCGGAGAGGCCGTAGATCGCCGTGAAGAAGATGCGGTTGAACACGTTGACGTTCGGCTGCATCGAGCCGTTCACGTCTGCCGAGCAACCGACATACTCCTGCTGATCTTCCGTGTACCGAAGACCGGTGGTCAGCGAGAACTCCGGCGAGATTTCCCAGTCGACGTTGGCGAAAACGGACTGCGTGGTCGTCTCGAAGTCGCCACTGTCGCGGTAGGTCTGGAACGAGTTCAGCAGCTGCGCCATCGTGTACGGCGTGCCGGTTTCCGGATCGACGTTGACAAGCGGCACGAGCGGCAGGACAGCCGGGGGCAGGCCGAGTGCGCCGGGGTTCACGGTCAGCAGGTAAGACGCGGTCGACAGGAAGTTCGAGTTGGCGTTGTCGCGCAGCATCGTGCGGTTGGTGTCGATCGCTTCGTCCTTGCCGTAATAGGCGCCGACGAGCCAGTTTGCACGGCCGGTTTCGCCTTCAAGGCGGAGTTCCTGGCTGAACGATTTGATTTCGCCGTCCACGTCCTGCAACAGGATCTGGTAGGGCACGCCCGACCAGTCGAGCACCGACTCGCGGCTCAGCTTGTTATAGCCGGTAAGCGAGACGAGCGTCAGGTTGTTGTCGAAAGAGTAATTGATCCCTGCACGGAAGGCATCAAAGGTCGAGTCTTCCTCATGCGGACCATCGATGCCGGGGACGCCGCCGATGGTCGCGGAGCGGTCTGCATAGGAGGCCCAGTCAGACTGGCTGGCATCGGTCGGGAAGTTGTTGGCAAGGAAGGCGACGAGGCCAGGCTGGTTGAAGCCCGAGGCGCTGGACGGGCCGCTGGTGCCGGGCACGATGAAGGTCGGGTCGGTGTTCGGGGTGAGGCCGATGCCCTGGCCGCCGATGGTGTCGGACTTGTTGATCCAGCCATTGTAGCTGAGATTGATGTCCAGCTTCTCGGTCGGCTGCATGGCGAGTGCGGCGCGGAAGCCGAGCTTTTCGATGGTGCCGCGGTCTTCATCCGGGCGGGAGATCGAACGCTGCCAGCCTTTGTCGCTGTTCTCGCTGCGCACGGCGAAGCGGGCCTGGATGTTCTCGGAGATCGGCAGGTTCACCATGCCTTCGATGTTCCAGGTGTCGTAATTGCCGACGTCCACCGACGCACTGGCTTCGAACTCGTCACCCGGCTTGTTGGTGACGACGTTGATGAGGCCGGCCGTCGTGTTGCGGCCGAACAGCGTACCTTGCGGTCCTTTGAGGACCTCGACGCGGCTGACGTCGAAGACCGGGCCGGAGTTCATGAACGGATAGGGATAGGCGACCTCGTCGACATACGTGCCGACGGTGGAGGTGGCCGACAGGTTGATCGTGTTGAAGCCGATGCCGCGCAGCGTGTAGGTCGGCACGCCCTGGTAGGACTGCGACACGGAGAAGCCCGGAACAACGTTCTGGAGATCTTCGACGCTGTTCACCTGAAGCTGTTTCAGCGTGTCTTCGCCGAAGGCCTGGATTGCCATCGGAACGTCTTGCGCCGATTCCTCACGGCGCTGGGCGGTCACGACGATAGAGCCGAGCTTCAGGTCGCTGGCTTCTTCTTCGGTGGCTGCGGGGGCTGCTTCGGTGGCGGTGTCTTCCTGCGCCATGGCAGGGGCGTAGGCTGTGAGGGCGATGGCAGATGCGCCAGCGGCCAAAAGCATACGGGTAGCGTGAGTTGACTTCATGATTACCTCCCGGGGGTCGTTTATGGCTTGGTTGGCCGGGACAATGTCCGAACATGCTGCCGGGACAAGCTATCGAAACTGATAGTATGACGCTGCGTAGCCTGCGCGCAGGACGGGTGTTTCCAAGAAATCAGGCATCCGTGGCCAGGAAGCCACAGGCCGATCAGAGGCCGAGGACTGCCTTGGCCATGATGTTGCGCTGGACCTCGTTGGAGCCGCCATAGATCGAGCCGGCCCGGTTGTTCAGGTAGCGCGCCATGCCGGTGACCAGCGCTTCCGGGCCGAGCACGGGCACGTTGGCGCCGGGTTGCCAGGCGTCCGGCTGGTAGGGCGCGGCGAAACTGCCGAGCGCTTCCACCGAGACAGTGTCGATGGCCTGCATCAGTTCAGTGCGCTGGACCTTGAGCATAGAACCCGCAGGGCCGGGCGGCTGTCCGCTGGTCAGCTCAGCCAGAACGCGCTGCTCCGTGGTCTTGATCGCTTCGAGCCGCATCGAGACTTCGCCGAGGCGCCGGATCAGGCCAAGATCGGCATTGCCGTCGTCCATCACATGCCGGTGCAGGCGTTGCAGCACTGCCTCAAGTCCCGCCGACGAACCGCCGCCGCGCTCGAATTCGAGCAGGTATTTCGCGACGGACCAGCCGTCATTTTCCTTGCCGAGGCGGCCGCTCTTGGGCACGCGCACATCGTCGAAGAAGACCTGGTTGAGTTCATGCTCGCCCGCGAGCGTGATGATCGGGTCGACTTTGATGCCCGGCGTCTTCATGTCGAGCAGCAGGAAGGTGATGCCCAGCTGCGGCTTCGCGTCCGGATCCGTCCGTACAAGGCAGAACATCTTGTTGGCGTGGTGCGCGTGCGTCGTCCAGATCTTCGTGCCGTTGAGCACATAGTCGTCGCCGTCACTGACTGCACGCAGCTGCAGTGAGGCAAGGTCCGAGCCTGATCCGGGTTCCGAATAACCCTGGCACCAATAATCTTCGCCGGACAGGATGCGGGGCAGGTAGTAAGCCTTCTGCTCCGGCGTGCCGTAGCCGATGATGCAGGGGCCGACCATGCCGAGACCCATCGGCGCGAGACCCGGCGCGCCCGCGCGCGCGCACTCGGACGCGAAGATGTAGCGCTGCATCTCGTCCCAGCCGGTGCCGCCATATTCCTTCGGCCAGTGCGGCGCGACCCATCCCTTTTTGTGCAGGATGCGCTGCCAGGGCAGCGTGAAGTCCGGTTCGATGAAGACGCTCGTGGCCAATCGGCCGGCTGCCGCAAGGTCAGGTGTCAAATTCTCGGTAAGAAAGGCTCGCACTTCATCCCGGAATTCGATATCCGCCGGTGTCAGATTCAAGTTCATGTCTGGTTTTTCCCCCGCGCGGTAATTGTGCCTTCAAGAAGCCGGGCCGCGTTCCCATCTTCAAGCTGACAGAAATGATAGGTCGCGCCAATCGCTATGATTTCCGGACTTCGATCTTCTGACCCCGGAGGCATTCTGGAACTGGCGCGCGTGATCGACCGCACGGGCCGTGAGATTGGCCTGCCTTACATCGCGGTCAGCGCCGACATCAGTGATCCTGCGCCGATGATCGGTCCCGACGGAAAGCCGCTCGCGGAGACCCTGTTTCGCTGGCTCAATCCCGACTTTGCCTATTGGAAGGACCGTTCCTTCGCGCTGCGCGCCAGCCTGATCCAGGTTTTCCGCGTGTGTTCAGAGCCTTTCTATTTCCATGACGGCCGACTGGGCAGCTGGCGCAATGTGCGCGCGCTGGAGGAGGTGAATACGCACCTCAATCCCAAAGACTACGCGGGCCATGGCATTGGCGGGGCGATTGCAGCGCCGGTGCATTCACCGCTCGGCGCCATCGGTGCGGTTGTCTGGGCCACCCGGGATTCCGAGCTTGATGTGCCGGCGATCTATGCCGCGCACGCCGAGCGTTTGCATATCCTTTCCTTGAAGTTTGTCTCATCCTACCGCGATGCCATGCAGCCTCACGTACCGGGTGTTCCGGCTGAGGCGGTCGAATTCACCCGCCGCGAAATCCAGTGCCTCAAATGGGCCGCTGCAGGGAAAACCGACAATGAGATCGCGCAGATCATGGCGGTCTCCGTTCCGACCATCCGCTTTCACCTGACTAATGCCAGCCGCAAACTCGGCGTCTCCGGCCGCTCGCAGACGATCCGCCTCGCCACCACGCTTGGCTATATCGGCACGGCCTCCGGCGGCTGAGCCGGCGCAAACGCGGTTTCCGGCCTCCCGGATTTACACCAATTGCCGTAAAGGTTTCGCAATCCCGGCATGGAACCAAGGTGGCATTGCGAAGGGATGCAGGCCGTGCTCGACGACAAGAGAAAAGTAACCATGACGCACATTCCGTCCGGTGCTTCACCCGTCAGCCTGCTCGGCGGCATCGATGCCGGCGGTACCACGTTCAAGTGCGCTGTCGCCGATCCATCCGGCCATCTTCTCGAAACACGCCGTGTTCCGGTGGGTTCTCCGGAAGAAACCATCGGCGCCTGCCTCGGCTTTTTCCGCGAAAGCCTTACGCGGCGGGGCGCTCGTCTCGCTTGCCTTGGCATTGCCAGCTTTGGTCCGGTCGATGTGGACCCCGTCTCGCCGGACTATGGCACGCTGCTCGCCACGCCGAAGCCCGGCTGGTCTGGCACGCGGCTCACCCAGCGCTTCTTCGCCGGCCTCGGCACACCGGTTGTTCTGGATACGGACGTTAATGGCGCGCTGCTGGCCGAGCGCGAACTCGGTGCAGCGCGCGGCATGCGTTCGGCCGCCTATGTGACCATCGGGACGGGCATCGGCGCCGGTCTGTTTGGCCCCGGCGGTTTCCTGTCGAAGCCGACGCATCCGGAGTTCGGCCACATCCGCGTTGAACGCCACCCGGACGATGCGGGCTTTGCGGGTGTGTGCCCGTTCCATGGCGCCTGTCTCGAGGGGCTTGCGAGCGCCGCCGCGCTCACCCGGCGCTACGGTGACCCGGCACTGTTGCCGCGCGATCATCCGGCCTGGGATATCGAGGCCTTCTACCTTGCGCAGGCGTGCCTCGCCCTGACTCTGACAGCCCGGCCGGAACGCATTCTTCTCGGCGGCGGCGTCATGCTGGCCGAAGGCCTGATGCCGAAAGTGCGCGCCGCCTTTGCCAAGCTGCTGAATGGTTACCTGGACCTCTCAGAGGGCGACATCGAAACCCTGATCCAGCGCCCGGCGCTTGGTGACGATGCCGGCATGATCGGCGCGGTAACGCTGGCCCGTCAAGCGGTCAAAACCGGTGACTTCGCCGCCTGATTGGTGGCGTCGGTTTAAAAAGACTTATAAAAACATTGTATTGCATAGCCGCGGTGAGCCAGCGGCATGTGCCTTGCATCCTAGTGCTCAACCGCCCGTGTCCCTTCCGGACGCGGTAAACGGGTATGGAGCCGGACGCCGCAAGATGACCGAACTGTCGTTGATCGTGCCGATGTACAATGAAGAGGCTGTGTGCGCGAAGTTCTTCGACGCCGTCGTGCCGCTCATCACGCCGCTCGTGTCTTCCTACGAGATCATCTGCGTCGACGATGGCAGCCGTGACCGCACGGTCGAGATCCTCAAGTCCCTTCGCGAGAAGAACCCGAACATCAAGATCCTCTGCCTGTCGCGCAATTTCGGCAAGGAAGCCGCACTGACCGCCGGCATTGACCACGCCGTCGGGCGCGCCGTGATTCCGATCGATGCCGACCTGCAGGACCCGCCGCACCTGATTGCCGACATGCTTGCCCACTGGCGCGCCGGCGCGCAGGTCGTGCTGGCCCGCCGTGCTGACCGCGCCTCGGACAGTTTCCTGAAGCGCACCACGTCGTCGATGTTCTACAAGGTGTTCTCCGCGCTCGCCAAACCGGCCATCCCGCCGAACGTGGGCGATTTCCGCCTGATGGACCGGGTGGTCGTCGACGCGCTGAAACAGCTGCCCGAGCGCGCACGCTTCATGAAGGGCCTCTTTGCCTGGGTTGGCTATCGCCAGGTGATCCTCGAATACACGCGGCCCGAGCGCGCCGCCGGCGAGACCAAGTTCAACTACTGGAAACTCTGGAACTTCAGCCTCGAAGGCATCACCTCGTTCAGCTCGCTGCCGCTGAAAGTCTGGTCATACTTCGGCGTTGCGGTCAGTTTCCTGGCAATGCTCTACATGATTTTCCTCGTCGTCCGGACGCTGATCACCGGCATCGACACGCCGGGTTACGCCTCGCTGATGAGCGTGCAGCTGTTCTTCAACGGCATCCTGCTGATCGGCCTCGGCGCCATCGGCGAATATGTCGGACGCATCTTCATCGAGACGAAACGCCGCCCAATCTATCTGCTGAATGAAACGCTGGGCGTGCAGGCGCAGGCGGTCGCAACCGAGCCCACCGCGATCAACCGGGTCTGATCTGAAGCTTGCGCTGTATCCTGGAGCGGGTGAGGGGAATCGAACCCCCGTCGTCAGCTTGGGAAGCTGCTGCTCTACCATTGAGCTACACCCGCGCGCGCCGGGGTATTTGAGCCAAGCCGGGCGCGCGCGCAAGGCCCCGCCAATACACACTGGCGCCATCGCTTTCCCCCGTGTAAACGGCCCGCCATGAACAGCTTCCTTCTCGTCGCCGCCGGCGGCGCCATCGGCGCATCCCTGCGCCACGGCGCCGGTCTCCTGAGCGTGCGCCATCTTCCGGCCAACTGGCCCTGGGGGACATTTGCAGTGAACCTCATCGGCGGCTTCGCCATGGGGCTCGTCGCCGGCTGGTTCGCCTACAAGGCGACCGAGGGCGGGCAGGACCTGCGCCTCTTCCTCGCGACCGGTGTGCTGGGTGGCTTCACCACTTTCTCGGCCTTCTCTCTGGAAACCCTGAACATGCTGCGCAGCGGGGAGGCGGCCAAGGCCGCCGCCTATGCTGCGCTGTCGGTCATCCTGTCGGTCGCTGCACTCGGTCTCGGCCTCTGGATTGCGCGGAGGGCCTTCGCATGAGCGGCCAGATCATCACCGAAACCGTCTCGCACCAGGAAGCCGGCGCGCGCCTTGACCGCTGGATCAAGCGGCGGGCGCAGCTGACGCAGGGCCAGATCGAGAAGATGCTGCGCACCGGGCAGATCCGAGTCAACGGCGCCCGCGCCAAGGCCAGCACGCGCCTCGAGGCCGGCCATGAAGTCCGCCTGCCGATCTTCAGCACAGAGACGATGGCGCCTAAGGCGCACCATGCCGCCCGCGCCAGCGCCGAGGACAAGGCCTTCCTTGAGTCCATCATCATCTATGAGGATGATGACATGATGGCCCTGAACAAGCCCGCCGGCATCTCCGTGCAGGGCGGCTCGGGGCAGGGCCGCCACATCGACGGCGTGCTGCAAGCTGTCTACGCCGATGAGGAACACCGCCCGGTCCTGGTTCACCGGCTCGACAAGGACACGTCCGGCGTCCTGCTGCTCGCCAAGCACCCGCGCGCGGCGCACCAGCTGGCCGACATGTTCAAGGGGCGGGACATGGACAAGGTTTACTGGGCCGTCACGGTCGGCGTACCCAACCCGCCGATGGGCCAGATCCGCTGCTGGATGGTCAAGGGTGTTCCGGATCCCGACGAACCTTCGGGCTACCGTCCCTATGATCCGAAAGCGGGCAAGCGCCGCGATGGTGACCGTGAACGCATGATCCGTTCGGCGCAGGGCGTCGAAGGCGCGCGCCATGCAATCACGGACTACAACGTCATATCCACGGCTGGCCCGAAGGCAGCCTGGGTTGCCATGCGCCCCGAAACCGGCCGCATGCACCAGCTGCGGTTCCACATGCTGGAAATGAACACGTCGATCCTCGGCGATCACAAGTACAAGTCGCGCCGCGAAGTGCCGCAGGGGCTTGCGGAGGGCCTGCACCTGCACGCCCGCGCGCTGATCATCCCGCGCGAGCATGGCAAGCCGATCACCATCGTCGCGCCGCTGCCCCCGCACATGAAGGAAACCTTTGAAACGCTGGGCTTCCTTGAACAGGAAGCGGGCAAGGACCCGCTGGCGCCATTCCACTGATGCCTGGACTATCACAAGATCTCCGCCTCGCGATCTGGGATGTGGACGGCACGCTGGTCGATTCGCGCGCGGTCATCCAGGCCTGCATGGAAACGGCCTTCCGCGAATGCAATCTTCAGCCTCCGGACTATGACGCCACGCGCCGGATTGTCGGTCTCAGCCTGGTCGCCGGTATCTCGCAGCTTGCGCCGCCCGACCTTGGCCGTGGCCGGCTGGAACATCTTGTCGACTGCTACCGCCACGCCTTCACGCGCCTGCGCGCGGACCCGGCGCTGCACGAGCCGATGTATGATGGTGCGCTCGAAGTTCTGGACCGGCTGAAGCAGGATGGCTGGCTGCTTGCCATCGCGACAGGCAAGACGCACCGGGGTCTCGACGGCCTGTTCGCCAAGCACGATATCAAAGCCTATTTCGATACCGTCTGGTGCGCCGACGATGGCCCCGGCAAGCCGCACCCCTTCATGGTCGAGCAGGCCATGGGTGCGCTCGGCTGCGTGCCTGGCCAATCGCTGATGATCGGCGATGCCATCCACGATATCGCGATGGGCCGCGCGGCCGGTGTGCGCTCATTGGGGGTCAGCTGGGGCTTTGGCCGCGCTGAGGAATTGCAGGACGCGGGCGCCGACGAGGTTCACCACGAGTTCCGTACGCTGACGGACAGCCTGCTGGCCTTCGCCCCGGCCTAGTACATCCGGAACAGCCGCTCGGCCGTCTTGCCGAGGATCAGCTGCGCATTCTCCACGCTTGTTGCATCGAACACGGCCTGGATCGCGCCGCGCGTATAGCCGAACGTGCTTTCCTGATGCGGATAGTCGGACGACCACATGACCCGGTCCGCACCGATCCGGTGCAGCAGCTCAAGGCCTGCCGGGTCGGTCATGAAGGTCGCGTAGCAGTGGTTGTGCCAGTACCAGCTTGGCGGATGCTTCAGCTTCGGCTGAACCTGTGTCGGGAAGTGCGTGTAGATCATGTCCGCGTCATGGATCATGCTCGCCACCCAGGAAATGCCAGCCTCTACAAATACCACTTTCAATGCAGGGAAGCGGTCGAACACGCCGGCAAAGGTCAGCATCCCCCAGTTCTGCCGGAAGCCGCCCATCTGTGTCAGAACGAACGTGCCGGTTGCGCCGGGCGCTGCCGTCGGGATGTTCTCGCCGATATGAAAGCAGAGCGGAATGCCGCTGTCGGCAATGGCTTCCCAGAGCGTGTCCATCTTCGGATCATTGTAGAGGATGGGATTGCCGTCGAGGTCCTTGCGCGGATTGATCGGCACCATCAGGCAGCGCGCGCCGAGCTCCTTGCAGCGCTCAACGGACGCGCGTGCATCCGGCATGTGCCAGTAGTTTGGCACCATTACCGGGAACAGCCGCCCCTGACCTTTGGCGCACTGTTCGGCAATCGACTCGTTGTACGCGCTGAAAATCTCGTGGCGCATTTCCATGTCGGTCATCATGTAGAGGCCGAAGAGGCGCTGCGGGAAGATCAGCTCCTTGTCGACACCTTCCGTGTCCAGATCTTTCAGCCTGGCCTCTATGCTGGTCAGGCCCGGATGGCATTCCATCGCCTCGCATAGCGGCACGATGTCGTGCGGGCGCATCATCGGTTTGCCGCCGATGGTGAAGTGCCAGCCGCCATCCCGGAATTCCATCCGCGGTGCCTTGTCTTTCAGATGAGCGGGGAAACGGTCGATCCAGCAATCGGTTTCCAGCATGTGGCTGTCGGCGGAAATGATCGTCGTGCCGGCCGGCCAGTCGCGCGTTTTTGCCGAGGCCGTGCGCTGAGGCGAGACCGGCTGCGCCGCCTGTCCCGGCACTTCCAGCACGAAGCGCATATCGTCCGCCATGGCAAACTTCCTCCCGTCTGCGTCTGGTCTTTTCGGGAGGATAACACTGACTTGCCCGTCGCCAACCGTGTCGCGGCGTCAATGCAGGCGTTACTTCGCCAGCCCCCGGAACCAGCGCCCGATGGCTTTCGCCTCTTCGCGCTTGGCCTCCAGTGCGGCGGTGGCCTCTTCGTCCTCGCCCCAGCGCGCGGCTTGCCAGGTCTGGTCGATCACGGACATTTCAAATGCTTCCTCGGCCGTGACCGCGCCCTCGCACACGGCCATCGCCAGCAGCGCCGAGCCATAGAGCGCGCAGGCAAACACAAGGCCCGTCAGCCGGAAATCGTCGAGGCTCAGCGCGTAGTCGCGCGCCGCCTCCAGCGAGGCGTCCGGTTGCGGCGCGGCGCGCACGCCTTCGGTCGTCACCAGGATCACGCCCAGAACATCCGCAGCCCAGTCGCGCACTGGCGCCCAATGGCCTTCTTCGAGCGCTACCAGTTCCTCCGGCTCTTCCGCGATGTGGCAGAGCAGGTCCGTCTCGCAATAGCGCGCGAGCTCGTCGGCCAGTCCGTCGCGCGTTTCGGGGGCCCGGTCGATGGCGACGTTGGCGAGGCGGGTCAGGTGAAGGCTCAGGAGGTCGATGTTCGAGCCCTGCGAATCCCACTCGGCGGCAATCGCTTCGGCCAGCCCGCGCGTCGGCAGGGCGAGGGCGTTGCGTTCAGGCGTCTTGATGGTGCGCGCGTCGAGCGCCACGGTCCAAGCGTCGCCGAGGCGTTCGGCGGCAGCCACCTTGTAGAAGCGTTTGGGGCGGGGATCAGTGGTCATCCGCTCCGCTTACGCCGGAGCCGGTGCCGCGCCAAGCCTCAGCTTGCGCTCGCGGAAAGCGGCAGCACGTCCACGACGATGCGCGTCTTGGGGTCAACCAGCGCCAGTGTCTGGCCAAAGCGTACGGTGCGCAGGTCAGGCGCCTTCAGGTCGGTCACCACGATGATGCGGAATTCCGCCGCCACCAGCGGCACTTCGTCGGGAATTTTCATGCCCCGCTCAAGGCGCGCTTCGATCGGCGCCGGCGAGAAGCACATCTTGTAGCGCTCGAGGCCTACGGTGCAGGGGATTTCGCCCAGCATGAAGCCGCGGTCGAACGCGGAATAGTCGGCTTCGGTGAACTCGCGCACGGGCGTCGGCTCGATTGCAGTGGCTTCTGCGCTCGTCGGCCGCGTGGCCACGAATGCTCCCAGCGCAAACAGCGCCGAGCCGGCAATTGCCATTTCGATCTTCAGGGTCTGCATCGCCTTCGGCGCCCGCGTCTTCCAGAGGTTAAATCGTGTCAGCCAATATTCGCGCACGCATGCACCCGGCCTCACTAAGGAAGGGTAAACTTGTGCCCCCGGAACGCCCCATGCCCATCATGTGCTGCCCTGGTAAGGCTGCAACGCCGGCCTGCGGCGAAGGTTCCGCAGGCCGGGCTGGAAGCCAGACTTACCCGGCTTCGGGGTCGTCGTTCAGCGCGTCCATCGCATAGAGGTCAGCCAGGGTCGCAGGCTCTTCCGCTGCCGCCATCTGGGGGCCGGGTGTGGCGGGCATGTAGGGCGCCAGCGCGCCCTCCGCGACCAGCGCGGCGAGGGCCAGCGAGGCAAAGCAGAAGGGGGTCATCAGCCGGGCGGTCATGTTCGGGTCTCCATATTGCGAACAAACACTCACTCACATTACATTGCGGCAAAAATGCGGCAATGCGAACAAGCGCTCACTAATTTTCTTTGGGCGGGTCCGGCGTTTAAGGTGAATGGCAGCGAAACCGAGAATGAACGCCCGCTTCAGGCCCCGTTTTGCCAGGGGGGCGTATTGGTGATCCCATGATGAAACCCATCCGCACCCTTGGAGCCGCCGTCGTTGCGCTTGCTGCGCCGGCACTCTTCGCTCTCCCGGCCGCTGCTCAGGCTTCGGTCGCCAGTATCGAAACCCGTCTCGGGGACAGCACCACGCTGACCCTCGCCATCGGCTCGGCCGGCTATGACAGCTACCGCCGGGATGCCTATGACTGGCGCCGCGGTCTCAACTACTGGGGCCAGACCGAGCGTGAAGCCCGTGCCCTCCACCGGGAGGCCGTCCGGGCCTGCGCCGATGCCATCCGCGAGGAGGCCTATTATCTGGGCTTCAGGGACGTAGACATCGACGACGACCGCCGCACCCGCCAGGTCTCGCGCCAGGGATTCCTGGTCCATTTCGATGACGTCGAGTTTGAAGACCGCCGGCACGATGTCCGCACCCGGGTAACCTGCGACGTGCACAGGGGCCATGTCACCAGCATCGAGGGCCTGCCGCGCCCGGCGAAAGGCAAACCGCCCCGCGGCCGCTGGTAACCCCACGTCAATCCCGATCCCGCCAACCTGCGCCCCGGACCTCGCATCCGGGGCGTATCTTTGCGTTGGGGCAAGCTCAACTGTCGCGCCCGGTCCGCTTGCCATCCCCGCATGAGCGGGTAATCAGTCACCCCGGCAGTTTTCACACGAGATTCCGAAGGAGCGCCGGGCATGAAGGACGTGATCGAGGCACTGGAAGCCAGACGCGAGCAGGCAAGACTGGGCGGCGGCAAGGCCCGCATCGACAGCCAGCATGCCAAGGGCAAGCTGACCGCGCGCGAGCGGATCAACGTTCTCCTCGATGAGGGCTCCTTCGAGGAATACGACATGTTCGTCGAGCATCGCTGCTCGGACTTCGACATGCAGAACCAGAAGATCCCCGGCGACGGCGTTGTGACCGGCCAGGGCACGATCAACGGCCGCCTCGTCTATGTCTTCTCGAAAGACTTCACCGTCTTCGGGGGCTCGCTCAGCATCACGCACGCCGCCAAGATCGTGAAAGTCCAGCAGATGGCCGCCCGCAACGGCGCGCCCGTGATCGGTCTCTTCGATGCTGGCGGCGCGCGCATCCAGGAAGGCGTCGACAGCCTTGCAGGGTATGCTGACATCTTCGTGGAGAACGTGCTGTCATCCGGCGTCATTCCGCAGATTTCCGTTATCATGGGCCCCTGCGCCGGTGGCGACGTCTACTCGCCCGCCATGACCGACTTCATCTTCATGGTGAAGGACACGTCCTACATGTATGTGACGGGTCCGGACGTTGTGAAAACCGTGACCAATGAAGAAGTGACGCACGAGACCCTTGGCGGCGCGTCTGTCCATGCCAAGAAATCCGGCGTCGTGGACGGCGCCTTCGAGAACGACATCGAAGCGCTCACCCAGATGCGCCGCCTGATCGATTTCCTGCCGGCTTCCAACCGCGAGCAGCCGCCCGTGCGTCCGGTGCACGACGTGTTCGACCGCCAGGAGATGAGCCTCGACACGCTGATCCCGCCGAACCCGAATACGCCCTACGACATGAAAGAACTGATCACAAAGGTCGTCGATGAGGGCGACTTCTTCGAGATCAGCCCGCAATTCGGCGCGAACATCATCTGCGGCTTTGGCCGCATCGAAGGCTCCACCGTCGGTGTGGTCGCCAACCAGCCGATGACGCTCGCCGGCGTGCTTGATATCGATGCAAGCCGCAAGGCCGCGCGGTTCGTGCGCTTCTGTGACTGTTTCAACATCCCGATCGTAACCTTCGTGGACGTGCCGGGCTTCATGCCTGGCACCAAGCAGGAGTATGGCGGCCTGATCAAGCACGGCGCAAAGCTGCTCTTCGCCTACACGGAAGCAACTGTGCCGAAGGTGACCGTCATTACACGGAAGGCCTATGGCGGCGCCTATGATGTGATGAGCTCGAAGCACCTGCGCGGCGACGTGAACTACGCTTGGCCCACAGCTGAAATCGCCGTGATGGGCGCCAAAGGCGCGGTCGAGATCATCTTCCGCAAGGAAGCAGGCGATCCTGAAAAGCTCGCGGCGCGCACAAAGGAATACGAAGAAAACTTCGCGAACCCCTACGTGGCCGCGAAGAAGGGGTACATTGATGACATCATCATGCCCCACAATACGCGCCGCCGGATCTCCAAAGCGCTCCGTACCCTGAAGAACAAGAAGCTCACCAACCCCTGGAAGAAGCACGATAACATTCCGCTCTAGGGCGGAGGGTTCAGTCAGCAGAGTTCTCATCCTGAGCGAAGTCGAAGGATGAGAGCTGCTCTGCTTGGCAGCATCTTCCCACTCCCGCCGCATTGTGACACCAATGCCGAAACATGCGTGCTCCGATGCCGAGCCGCACAGGCGGGAAGGAAATTCGGGATGCTGAACCGGTTTGGCTGCACGGCGCTGGTGGCGCTGTTTTTACTGGGCGCCTGCGCACATGAGGCAAAGACTCCTCTGGCCGAGGCGCCCGCTGCGACGGCCGCAGGGACTGAAACCTTCTCCGTCCGCCTGTTCGACAAGACCATCGGCCAGCTCGTCGCAACCACGGACGGCGACAGCATCAAGGTCGATTTCGAGTTCCGCAACAATGGCCGCGGCCCCACCATGGCCGAGACGATTACACTCGGCGCCGATGGTTTGCCGGTCCAATGGTCGATCGACGGCGCGACGACCTTCGGCAACGAGGTCTACGAGACCTTCACGCTCGAGGGAGACGCTGCCAGCTGGACCGATACGACCGGCCCCGGCACGGCGGTGAAGACCGAGCCCACCATCTACATCCCGCAGAACGGCTCGCCCTATGCGCTGGCCCTCTACGCGAAGGCCCTGCTGGCCGACGGCGACCGCTCGATGCCCGCCTGGCCCGCAGGCCAGCTGACGATGACGCAGCTGGAGACGGTGCGCGTTGAGGGCGCCGGCGGACCGGTCGACACCACCGCCTATGCCCTCATCGGCGACGATACTGACCCGACCTATTTCCTCCTCGATGGTGAAGGTGACCTCTTTGCCACGATGTCGCCCCGCTTCGTCATCATCCGCGAAGGCTACGAAGCTGCCGACACGCAGCTGAAGGAGATGGCGACCCGTCTGTCCACGGAGCGTTTTGAGAAGATCCAGGCCGAAACGGCGCACCGCTTCGACACGCCTTTGGCCATCACCAACGTCCGCGTGTTTGACCCCAAGGCCAAGGCGATCACCGCGCCGTCGACCGTCATCGTCGAGAACGGCGTCATCAAATCCGTCTCGGCAGGCCCAGCCGACACCTCCGGCGCCTATGTAATCGACGGGCAGGGCGGCACGCTCGTCCCCGGTCTCATGGAAATGCACGGCCATATGGGCCAGGACGCCGCCCTGAAGAATATCGCCGCCGGCGTCACGCTGATCCGCGACATGGGGAACGACAATGCCGTGCTCAGTGAACTGATCGGCAAGATCGAGGCCGGAACGCTGGCAGGCCCTCGCGTCGTCCGCTCGGGCTTCATCGAAGGCAAAAGCCCGTTCAGCTCGAACAACGGCATCCTCGTCAGCACCGAGGAAGAAGCGCTCGGCGCCGTCGACTGGTACGCAGACCAGGGTGATTTCTGGCAGATCAAGATCTACAACTCGATGAACCCGGACTGGGTGCCCGCCGTCATCGCGCGCGCCGAGGAACGCGGCCTGCGCGTCTCCGGTCATGTGCCCGCCTTCACCAACGCCAATGCAATGATCGCGGCGGGCTACGACGAAATCACGCATATCAACCAGCTGATGCTCGGCTGGGTGCTCTCTCCGGAAGAAGACACGCGCACACTGCTCCGTCTCACCGCGCTTCAGCGCCTTCCAGTCGTCGACCTGGATGGCGAAGCGGTCGACAAGACGCTTGACCTGATGGTTGAGAATGGCGTCTCCATCGACCCGACCTATGCGATCACCGAAGCGCTGCTGCTCGCCCGCAATGGCGAGCTGCAAGCCGGCATGGCGGACTATGTGGCGAATATGCCCGTTGCTGTTCAGCGCGAGGCAAAAGCGGCCTGGTCAGCCATTGGCAGCCCTGAAGAAGATGCCGCCTACAAGGCCGCGTTCGATCAGGTTACCGGCACGATCAAACGCATGAAGGATCGCGGCATCTTTATCGTCTTTGGCACAGATCTCGGCGGCGCCCTGACGCTCCACCGCGAACTGGAGCTCTACCAGAAGGCCGGCTTCACGCCCGCCGAAATCCTGGCGCGCGCAACCTATGAAGCTGCGGACTATATGGG
This sequence comes from uncultured Hyphomonas sp., assembly GCA_964643405.1. Classification (GTDB taxonomy): domain Bacteria; phylum Pseudomonadota; class Alphaproteobacteria; order Caulobacterales; family Hyphomonadaceae; genus Hyphomonas. The sequence continues at coordinate 18,596 of CAZXQD010000037.1, forward strand.
CCTCGGCGCCGAGCTCGGCTCGATTGAGCCCGGCAAGCAGGCCGACTTCTTCCTCGTGCCGGGCAATCCGGTCGACGATATCAAGGCGATCAAGACCATCCGCCTCGTCTCGAAAGGCGACACGGTCTACTTCCCGAGCGAAATCTATCCTTATTTCGGGATAAAACCGTTCACGGATGTTCCGGAGGTCGCCGCCCCGGCCGGTAACTGAGGCGGGCGGGCCCTACGCCCGCATCAGCTTGCCGAACGCCTGCGCGGCTTTCACCGCGTAGGGCTTCGCGGACGGGAACACTTCCGTCACGGAAAAATAGATGTGCACCATCCCCTCGGCGACCATCAGCTGTGTGGGGACACCTGCCGCTTCGAGGCGCTTGGCCATGGCAACGCCCTCGTCATGCAGCACGTCGATCTCGGCAGGCGCTATGATGGAAGGCGGCAGGCCGGTCAGGTCTGCGCCGAGCAGGTTCAGCGCAGGGTCGGATGGATCAGACGGGTTCTGGAAATACGCGGCCACGAAGTTGTCCATGCCGTCGGTGCTGAGCAGGGTGTTGTTGCGGCTCTCGCGCCCGACCTTGATGTCGTCCGTCAGCGGAGGGCCCATCACGACGCCGGGCACAATGGCGAGCAGTCCCTTCAGCGCCGGCCCGCCTGCCTTCTTGGCGCGCAGGGCGCAGTAAAGGGCGAGGTGCCCGCCCGCGCTGTCACCCGCCACGCCAAGGCGCGAAGGATCGCCGCCGAACTCCGCCGCGTGCACCGCCGCCCAGCGCAGCGCCTCGAAACTGTCGTCATGCCCAGCCGGATAGGGATGCTCCGGCCCCAGACGATAATCCACCGCCGTCACGATGCATCCAGTCTCGCGGCACAAGAGGCGGCATTGTGCGTCATGCGTTTCCAGGTCGCCCATGATGAAGCCCCCGCCGTGATAGTGCACTATCACCGGAAAGGGGCCTTTGCCCTCCGGGATGTAGTGGCGGATCTTCACCGGGCCCGCCGGGCCGGGGAAAGTTGCATCGCGCACTTCGCCGACTTTCAGTTGGGGAGCCGTCGGCTGCAGCACCCGGTACATCGCGCGCGTGTCCGGAATGGTCGGGGGCGTCTCCGGCACAACGGCGAACTGGGCCAGCAATGGCTCAAATTCCGGGTTCAGGCGTTTCAGGATGTTCGGATCGGGCATGGCGTTTCACTCCGCAGTTTCTGGCATTGCGGTGGAAAGCTGCCTTGATGCCGCGGGGTCATGCAAGTCAAACTTCATTGAATGCCGGAATGTTCCCGTGGCGCATGTTATGCCAAACTGCGCGCCGCCGGGTCGTCCGATTCTGGCAAAGGGGAGCAGGATGAAGCTGAACCAGATCTCTCGCGGGTCCGTACGGGGCCGGTGGAGCCTTCGGGGGCGGTATACTCGTGCGAACGCTGGCGCTGACCAGAATCATACCTGGCCGGACCGGTTCTATGTCGCGATGGCGAAAGTGTGAGCGGACACGCAGGATTTAGGTAGGAATTTTCGCTATAGTTCGCTCTTTAGGGTGGAAGCGCGAAAACGGCTCGGGGGCAGGATGACGGACAAACCAGCACGCGGATATAGACAAGGCTATCTGGCGAGCGCGCCTTTGCGCCAAGGCGCTCCGGTAGGTCCGTATGCGAACCAGTTGGACCAGGTAGGTAGCCGGAAACGCATCTTGCGCGTCTGGCAGACCGCGTATCTGTCCAGGGTCGGCAAACAGATCGAATTCATGCAGTTCGGTGCAGACGGTCTGCGCCCTCTTCTCTGGCTGCACTCAATCGAATATCCGATGTCGCCGCCCTGGGGGCTGTGCGTCGATGCCGCCGATGCCGGTTTCAGTATCGTCGCGGTGCGCCGTCCGGGTTTCGGCGAATCCAGCCTTGCTGCCGATCTGGCCGAAGAAGTCAGCATCCTGTCGGCGTTCCTGGAAGAGGCGGAGTTTGACGATGCGGTGATGATCGTCGAAGGCACGGCGCGCCCTGCGGGGATCCGCCTCGCGCAGACGAACCCGCGGATTGCGTTCACAGTGCTCGCCCGTCCGGGCTATGTCGCAGAAGGCTTTGGCGACATGGATCCCTGGTTCCGTGATCTCATCCTTCAGACGATGCAGACGCGCGCCGGTGCGGCGTTCTCGTTCGCTGCCATTACCCAGCTCGGCCGTACGTCCGGCTATCAGTGGCTCTACGAAAATTTCCTGAAGCTCGAATGCGATTCCCAATACATCCGTACCAATGGCCGCGACCTCGCCGAGGCCTGGAACTGCCTGCGCGTGATCAAGACTGACACGTTCCGTCGTGAGCTCAAGTCGCTTGAGCCTGACCCCAGTCTCACACCCGGCGCGCTCGAGGGCTTTCGCGGCGTTGCCGTGGTTGGCGCAGAAACGCCGCGCATCTGGCGGGATGGGTTCGAGGCCAAGTCTGCAAGTCTTGGAATTGACACGCACATTCTTCCGTCTGGTGCGTTGTTTGCGCTTTATCAGAATGCGCCTGCGCTTTTTCAGCTCATTGCTGACCGGACCTGAGACAGCAGGGCACACCGCACGGCTTGCAACGGGAATGAGACATTGCCAAACTCGCGGGAAGGGCTAGTTGCCGCCCAGATCTGAACCATGATGCCGCGCGTATCCCATCCTGAGCCGGCGATATCACCGCACGGCAACCGTCTCGACCAGGTGGGCGAAAAGAAGCGCGTTCTGAGAGTCTGGCAGACAGCGCGTGTGGGTCCCACGACGCGCCGGCTGGAGTACATGCAGTTTGGCGCAGACGGGCTCAGGCCTCTGATTTTTCTTCACTCTATTGAGTATCCGAATTGTCCCGGTTGGGGATTCTGCGTTGATGCGGCCCAGGCAGGTTATGGCATCTTCGCGATTCGCCGGCCGGGATTCGGGAATTCGGACAGGGTGAACGGCGCCGAAGAGCAGGCGATCATCATAGGCCATTTCCTTGAAGAAGCAGGGTTGGAGAACGCTATCCTCGTCTCAGTCGGTTCGGCCTGTCCGGTCGGCTACCGGGTGGCCATGGCGTCGCCGCGGGTGACCTATTCGGTCTACGTGAACTGCGTGTTCAACCGCGATGTCATGGCCGAGTTCCGGCCCCAATGGCTAGGGCCGATTTTCGCGCAGGCGCTGCAGAACCCTGCGGGTGCCCGCCTGTCGCTGGCGGCGCTGCGCCAGATTGCGGGTCAGTTCGGCGCGAAGTGGTTCTACGAGACCTTTGGGCAGAAGAGCCCCGGGGATGTCGATTTCGTCTCGGCCTATGCCGACGATATCGAGGTGGCCTGGCAGATCGGCTCGGCGATCCAGTCCGACACGTTCCGGGACGAGATGCGTTACTCCCTGAACGATGATCCCTTTCTGACCGATGGCGTGTTTGCGCGCCTGCGGGGTATTGCGCTTTCCGGGATCGAAACGACTGAAACCTGGCGTTCAGGTTTCGAGGCTGAGGCAAAGCGTGTCGGCATACCGTACGGCTACCTGCCGCGCGGCGACCTGTTTGCCGCCTACCAGTCTGCAAGCACGCTGCTGGACCTCATTCGCGAATGCGCATGAGCGCGGACCCCGCATCACCTCGCTTTGGACACAAGCGTTAGCAAAAGCTGAAGGATGGAAAATCTTGCGGAACGTGTCCTTGCGGATACAGGCGCAGGATAAGCCCATGTAATTGAACGGATTGTGCCGCATGAAATTGCGGAAAGGATTGCTCCGTTAACGAACATTACGAATTTGGAAGGCGCCATCTCTGTTCAGACTCTGTCAAGTGTCGGCCCACACCCTCCGTAAAAGGCCTGATGGGAGGCCAACGATTTACGGCACGAAGGACGGACATGATGAAGAGGACTGTGCGCTGGGGCACGGACATCGGATGCCCGAAGCGGATTGATCCGCTAGGCAGCCGAAATGAATTGTCAGATCACGGACTGAAAGGAAAGCGCGCCAAGGGCGAGCTGGGGCTTAGCCGGGGCATAACCCGGAAGGAGGCCCGGCGTGATGCGACCGACGCCATTCCTGCGTCCGAAGCCCTGACACAGGACCAGTGGAGCGAGCGCGAACAGCTGATTACCGAGCGCGCCGAGGAAGTGCGCCGGGGCTTGACGACGTGGATGTCGACCACGGCGGCTGCCGTGCGCAACTACATCCATGATACCGCACCGGCGGACATCCATCCCGACCAGCTGCGCGAGGCGATCAAGGCGGAAGAGCACGAATACCGTCACTATGAAACCGACGATTCCAATGATGCAAAGGAGCGTCATTCGGCGGCCATCATCGAGCTTCAGGCATTCAAGGAACGCCACGGCACGCGCATCGGCCAGCGAACACCGGACATCAAGAAGAACGTGGAACAGGCCATCGCCATCTTGGTGTTCATCATGCTGGTGGAGGGCGCGTTCAACGCGCTGCTGTTCAAGGATGCGCAGAGCGCGGGCCTGCTGGGCGGGCTTCTCGTTGCCTTTGGCGTTTCCGCTGTGAACGTCCTGTTCGGTGTGACGGCCGGCTTTTTCGGGCTGCGTTACCTGAACCATCCGGCCATGGCGGCGAAGGTCGCGGGCGGCGTGATTGCCGGTGTCTGCATCATGATCGGTATCTTCCTCAACTTCTTCATCGCGCATTTCCGGGATGCTGTGGAGCACGGCCTCGTCGCGGCAGAAGCGGCCGGTACACTGGCGGAGTTCTCGATGTTCCAGATTCCGCCGGGCATGGTCGTGAGGTCGATGTTCCCGAACATCATCGGCTTCGACAGTTTCGTGGCACTGGCGCTGTTGATCCTCGGGCTGACCGTTTTCGCGCTGGCCGTCTACGAAGGCTATGACCGGATTTCCGATCCTTATCCGGGGTATGGCCGCGTTTGGCGCAAGGAGCGCAAGGCGTACGAACATCGCCAGCAATTGCGCGAGGACCTGCGCGGCGACCTGTCGAACTACTTCTCCGCCAGCCGGCTCTGGTTCGAGACGCAGCTGTCGCGCCATGCGGCGGCCAAGCGCGAGATCGAGAAGGCGATGAACCTGCTTGAATCTCGGCGCGACATTGCCGTTGCGATTGCGGCGAAGGCCGCAGACCAAGAGCGGGGCCTGAAGGTCGCCTACCGGCAGGCGCATCGCCGGATGCGCAACAGCCTGCGGGACCGGCTGGGCGAACAGTCGGCCTGCCCGGCGTATTTTGACGAGATCCTGACGCCGCAACTGCCGCCTTTCGAATATGCGAAGGAGCGCGCGCAGGCGAATGCGGCGATCAAGGTGATCGACCAGAACATCACCGCGCTGAACCTGACGCGCGAATGGCTGGAGACGCATATACAGCAAGTGCAGCAAGGACTTTCGTCGATTGACAGGAAGGTGGCTGAAGAAATCGGCCGGGTGCGGGAAGCGAAATCCTCCGGCGATGCCAAGAAGGCGGGATAGGTCATGCCAAGACGCAGAGAGAGAGGCCCATGGTTCTGGCGCGGTGCGATCGCGCTCATGCTGACCTCCGTGTTCGGATTGTTTGCGGCCGCGGCAATTCACCAGCCACCAGCGACAGACCCTGAGACAGGGTGCCGGCTGGACCGGGAAGACCCGGTGCACACGATCGTGCTGGTCGACCAGTCCGATCCGTTCAATGCCACAGACCTCGAATGGGTTCGTACATTGCTGGACGGAGAGGCGCGCAGCCTGCCGCGTCATGGACGGCTGACCCTCGTCGTGCCGAACTCGGCGTCGCCGTATGATCCTGTGCAGGTGTTCACCGGATGCTCGCCGGGGAGCGCGGCAGAATCGAACCCCATATTCCAGAACCCGAAGATGATTGCGGCAGCCTGGGAACGGAAATTCCATGCGCCGCTGATGGCTGAGGCGGACCAGTCGCTGCGTGACACCGTGGCGCCAAGCTCGCCGTTGATGGAGGCGATGTATACGCTGGCCGACCGGCCGGATTTCCAGGCGCACATACCGGTACGGCGGCTGATCCTCGTGTCTGACCTGATGCAGCATTCATCGGGCTTCTCCATGTACAAGAGCGGCGCGGATGCTGACGCCTGGGCGGACTCTTCGCTGGCGGACATGCGGGCCGGGCTTGAAGGTGTCGAAGTGGTCGCGCGGATTGTGCCGCGTCAGGAGTATGCGTTGCCGCTCGGCGACGTGAAGGTCTTCTGGCGCGACTGGTTTGCCGGGGCCGGGGCGGACTACGGCTCGGTGACCTAGACTGCGGCCCTTTCGCCCGAACGATCCGCCTCTGGGGTCCACTTGGAATGTTTTCTGCTGAAATCATCCAGAGAGTATAGCTCCGTGGGCGGAGGTGTTGCGCAAGGAATGGCCGGGCGTTTTGCAAACGCTTGATCCGGAAGGGTTTTCGTTTCCTGACGGCGTGTTTCTCGTAGGCGCAAACCGGGTGTTTCGGCGCACCGGCGAGCGATATTCCGTCGCGATCCGTGCACGTCCTGTGTCGATCCTCTCTCACGCGTTCTCACGGATTCTCATTTTCCTATCATTTGTTATCACTTGCTATCGCGCTTTCTCGGGTGTGCTGGATTTCCGCCCTGGGCCTCAATCCGGGCTGCGGGTGTGGGGCGATTCCGAGTGTAACCCAGCGCGGAGGGGTGTGGCGCAGGTTCTGGCCACGTGACTTTCACAGGGACGGCACGCATTCGGAAATGGTCTGCCAGAGGCCGCGCGCAGTGTTGCGCAAGGGCAGGTTCCCCAGCCCGTGGCTCTTGAACGGGAGGGGGAAGGGCTATTCCGGCTTCGGCTTGCGGACGACCTTGCGCATCAGGCCTTCCTGAGCGACCGAGGCGACGAGGTTTCCGTTCGCATCGAAGACCTTGCCGCGGTTGAAGCTGCGCCCGCCGCCGGCATAGGGGCTGTCCATCGAGTAGAGGTGCCAGTCGTCGAACTTCAGCGGGGCGTGGAACCACATGGCATGGTCGAGGCTGGCGGACATCAGCTCGCCGGTCATCCAGGAGATGCCGTGCGGGCGGTTGCCGGTGCCGAGGAGCGCCATGTCGGACGCATAGGCGAGGAGGCAGTGGTGGAGCCACGGCGCTTCGTCGATGGGTCGGGCGACGCGGAACCAGAGGTCGTGCTGGTCGCTGGCGATGGCGGGCTTCAGCGGGTGCAGCGGGGCGATCTCTCGCATCTCGATCGGGCGTGGACGGAGGAAGTGGCCGCGGTGGCGCTCGGGCAGCTTTTCGGCGAAGCGTTTGCGCCACTCGGTGCGGTCCTCGACCTGGTACGGGCCGATGACTTCCGGCATGGCGTGCTGGTGGTGCCAGGACTCTTCGGCGACATGAAAGCTGGCCGCGAGGTTGAAGATCTGCTTGCCGTGCTGGATGGCGACGACACGGCGGGTGGTGAAGCTGCCGCCATCGCGGGAATGGTCGACCTGGTAGATGATCGGCACCTTGGGGTCGCCGGGGCGGATGAAGTAGCCGTGGAGGGAGTGGCAGGTGCGGTCGTCGGGTACGGTACGGTAGGCGGCGACGAGGGCCTGCGCGATAACCTGGCCACCGAAGACGCGCTGGCTTTCCTCTTCGTCCGGGCTCTGGCCGCGGAACAGGTCAAGCTCGAGACGTTCGATGTCGAGCAGGGTCAGCAGGTCTCCAACGGGATCAATGGCCATGTCGCGGCTCCTTATTATATTTGTGCGGCGCAGCATTAAGCGGTCACGCGAGGGAAGGCAATTGGCGGATCACGCCGGTTTTCTTTGACAAGAACGCCGAAACGCCTTTGTCTTCAACCACTCCAATTTTCCTTTTTCCGCGACGCTTTAAAGCCGGAGGCGCCGACCATGAACCCCTTTGCCATTCTCCAGCGTGAGTTCCGCTTTTTCCAGGATGCGCAGCTCCTGAAAAAATGGACGGGCGACATATCGCCGGAGTCGGATTTCCTTGTGGCCGACGATTTCGAGCGGGCCGTTGACGCGCACCGGAACAATGTGGCCTTCCGGTTCGAAGGCCGCTCGATGACGTATGGCGAGTTTGACGGGCTGGCGAGCCGGTTTGCCAACTGGGCGGTAGCGCAGGGCCTGAAGGCGGGCGATTGCATCGCGCTGTTCATGGAGAACCGGCCGGAATACGTGGCAGCCTGGGCGGGCTTTGCGAAGGCCGGACTCGTCACGGCACTGATCAACCACAACCTCGAAGGCGAGGCACTGGCGCACTGCGTGAACATCGCGGATGCAAAGCTGATCGTGACCGGGGCGGACCAGGACGAGGCGGTGCGCGGGGCGCTGGGAATGATCAAGGGCAACCCGGCGGTCTGGTCGCTGGGCGGCAAGGCGGGCGCGGACCTTGGCGGGGCGCTTGAAGCGTTTTCGGACAAGCGGCCGGACCGGAAGATGCGCGCGGGCCTGCTGGGCAAGGACCTGTGCCTCTATGTGTATACGTCCGGCACGACGGGCCTGCCGAAGGCGGCGCGCCTGACACAGGCCCGCACGCAGGGCATGATGCGCAGCTTCATTGCGCCGTGCCGCATCACGCCTAAGGACAAGGTGTACATCACGCTGCCACTATATCACGGCACGGGCGGCCTTTGCGGCATCGGGCAGGCGCTGATGACCGGGGCAACCGCGATCGTGCGGCGGAAATTCTCTGCAAGCGCCTTCTGGGACGAGGCAACGGCGGAAGGAGCAACCGCCATCGTGTATATCGGCGAGCTGTGCCGTTATCTCCTGAATTCGCCGCCGCATCCGAAGGAGCGAGCACACCGTATACGGACGGGTTTCGGCAACGGCCTGCGCCCGGAAGTGTGGCAAGCCTTCCTTGACCGTTTCAACATTCCGCACCTGTGCGAATTCTATGGTTCGACCGAGGGCAATGTCAGCTTCCTGAACTTTGATGGCAAGGTTGGTGCCGTGGGGCGCATTCCGGGCTGGCTGAAATCGCAGTTTGCCAACATCGCCTTCGTGAAGTTCGACATCGAAACGGAGCAGCCGGTGCGCGGGCCGGACGGGCTCTGCGTGAAGGCGGATGTGGACGAGGCGGGCGAAGCGCTGGGCCTCATCGGCGACGATGTGCGCCAGCGGTTCGAGGGCTATAATGATGCCAAGGCGACCGAGAAGAAGCTGCTGCGCGACGTGTTCACGAAGGGCGACCTGTGGTTCCGCACGGGCGACCTGCTGAAGATGGACAAGGACGGCTATATCTATTTCGTCGACCGGATCGGCGACACGTTCCGCTGGAAAGGCGAGAATGTCTCGACCAACGAGGTGGGCGAGGCGCTTTCACGCGTGAAAGGCATCAAGACGGCCAACGTTTACGGCGTGCCTATTCCGGGTACGGATGGCAAGGCCGGCATGGCCGCGATCACGACCGAAGGCGAGGTGGATTTCTCGGCGCTTTACAAATCGCTCTCATCCATGCTGCCGAGCTATGCCGTGCCGATCTTCATCCGTGTGCAGCCGGAAGCGGAGACGACGGGCACGTTCAAGTACCGCAAGGTGGAGCTGGTGGCTGACGGATTTGATCCGGACAAGGTTGAGGACCCCTTGTGGATGTTCGACCCGGAAGAGGCGCGCTATGTCCCGATGACGCAGGGCCGGTATGACAAGCTGCAAACAGGCGGGTTCAAGTTTTAAGGGAGTGGCGACCCCGGCAGGATTCGAACCTGCGACTACTCGCTTAGAAGGCGAGCGCTCTATCCAGCTGAGCTACGGAGTCTTGGGGGCCAAGTAGCGCGAGGGCCTTCAGTGTGTCCACGGCTGTTTGCGCGAGGCGGAGAAGTTTTCGGAATAGGACTTCACGAGGCGTTTTCTTTCCTTCGCCTCTTCCACCGTGAATTTCAGACCCTCGCGCTCGGCATAGGCGATGGCCTGGTCACGGGTTTCGAAGTGGAGGCGGACCTGGCCGGACGTGTCGTCGATACCGGTCCAGCCCATGAGGGGGTCCACGCGGCGCTTGGCGGACGGGTTCACAAACTCGAGCACCCAGTCCTTCGTGTTGCCACGCCCTGATTGCATTGCGCTTTTTGCCGGTTTGTAGATCCGCGCTTCCATCGTCCTGCCGCTCTGTGACCCGTCTCTGAAACTTTGGTCGGAGCGAGAGGATTCGAACCTCCGACCCTCTGGTCCCAAACCAGATGCGCTACCAGACTGCGCTACGCTCCGGAGTCCCGGTGTAATGAGATGGAGGGTGGGCGCAAGCGGTTTTCACTGTGGCGGAGACGAATGCGGCGCCGCCCACCCAGGCAGCGCCGCCAGGCACTGTGCGATGACCAAGTCGGCCGTCCCCCAACGAACGATGGTTGCCGCGTGCGTCCCTGCTTGCAATTAAACTTTGTCATACTTAACAGTCTTGACATAATCGGCCACGGCGGCCGTCAAATTGGGCCAAATTTGGCCGAATACGCTGGAATTCAAAGCAGCCGCCAAGTGCTGCACGTGCAAGTATTGTATAGGGGAGAGGATCACTCGCGTGCCCACAGTTTCGACGGCGTATCTGGCAAACATCATCGACAGTTCTGTGGCGCTCGGCGCGCCGGCCGACGTTCTGCATGCGCTGGTGCCCGGCGGGCGGACGGCGCTGGCCTCGCCGGATGCGCGGTTTCCGGCGGAATTGCCGGGGAAGGTGCTGAACCTCGCGGCGGACGTGACGGGGATTGATTCGATCGGCCTGCGCGTCGGCATGCAGTTCCGGCCGGCGACGTTCCTTGACGTGGGCTATGCGCTGGCGGCGGCATCGACGATCCGTGAAGCGCTGGAGATCAATATCCGCTACCAGCCGCTGACGCAGGAGGTGGTGCGCACGCGGCTCGACCTCAGCCGGCGGGAGGCGCGCATCGTGTTCGAACCTGCCTTTGCCGATGCCGAGGCGGTGCGACGGATCACTGAGGCGGTTTTGGCGGGCTACGCCTCGATCGGACGCTGGCTGCTGTGGGACCAGGAGCGGCCGCTGGCCTCAGTGCATTTCCGGCACGCGCAGCCGAAGCCGGAGACCGATGCGTTCTGCCGGTCGCTGTTCGGCGAGGAGGTGCGGTATGGCGCGCCGATGGACATGATGGTCATGAACGCGGAGCTGGTGTCCAGGCCGCTACCGAATGCGAACCCGCCGCTGGTGCAGTTGCTGGAAGGGCGTCTGAATGCACGGCTTGGCGCCTACGCGGCAGGCAGTTCGCTGCGGATGCTGGTGATCAACAGGCTGCATGCGCAGATGCGCAAGGGCAAACACAGCCTTGACGATACGGCGAAACTGCTGGGGATGAGTGGCCGCACGCTGCGGCGGCGGTTGCAGGAGGAGGGGCTGACCTATTCGGACCTGCTGGCAGCGGCGCGCAAGGAAGCCGCGGAGGTCTATATCCACGAAGACAAGCTTTCGATGGCGGACATCGCAGGCCTGCTCGGATATGGCGACCAGACGGCGTTCATGCGCGCGTTCAAAGTCTGGTTCGGTGAAACGCCGGGGGCGTACCGGGAAAAGCTCCGTAAGCGGAGGGCCTAGCCCGCCCGGTTCATCCGCCGTTCGAGGCGCGTCGAGAACCAGGAGATGATGCGGCGCCAGATTTCGTCCTTCAGGACTGCGCCTTCGACGTCATGGTCAATCGAAGGGTTGTCGTTGATCTCGATGATGATCACGCCCTGTTCGGTCTCCTTCAGGTCGACACCGTAGAGGCCGTCACCGATCAGGCTGGCGGCGCGGACGGCGGCGTTGACGACTTCGGGCGGCGCATCCTCGACGGGCATCGTGGTGAAGCCGCCTTCGGTGGATTTGCCGTTTTCGCCATACTTCACGGTCTGCCAATGGCCGCGTGCCATGCGATACTGGCAGGCATAGAGCGGCTCGCCGTTGAGGACGCCGATGCGCCAGTCGAACTTGGTGGGACGGAATTCCTGCGCGATGATGAGGGCGGTATCCTCGAACATCTTCTTCGCGCCGGTCTGCAATTCTTCCAGCGTGTTGGCCTTGACCATATTGATGCCGAAGCTGCCATCCGGCGTTTTCAGGATCACCGGGGAGCCAAGGCGGTCAAACAGGGCAGAAAGGTCTGCCTTCTCGTCGACAACCTCCGTACGCGGAATGGGCAGGCCGGCCTTCTCGAGGATTTCCTTGAGATAGACCTTGTTGGTGCAGCGGATCATCGACTGTGTGTCGTCAATGACGGGCATGCCTTCCTGTTCGGCGCGGCGGGCAAAGCGGTAGGTGAAGTTGTCGATGGAGGTGGTGGCGCGGATGAAGAGGGCGTCGAATTCGGCCAAAGAAGGCAGGTCGGTCGGATCGATCAGCTCGACCTCGACGCCCATCTTCTCGGCGACATCGGCAAAGCGCTTCAGTGAGGCGGGCTTCGAGGGGGCGGTCTTCTCGTTCGGATCGACCAACACGGCGAGGGCCCACTTGGCGGGGGCGCGCGCTTTTGCGTCGCGGACCTTGCCTTTGGTGTAGGCTTCCATGGCCTCAAGGAAGAACTGGCGGCGCTGGTCCTTCAGCTTGTGCGGCGGCATGGCCCGGATGCGGGCGATGCCGTGCGGGGCTTCCTCGTCAAACTCTATCTCGAGTGCGGGCGTGCGGAACCAGTCCATGGCCTCGCGGGCGAGGGTTTCATAGGCCGGGATTTCGCAGCGTGAGAAAGCCACGAACAGGGAGCCGATCTTCGGCGCGCCCTTGGCGAGGGCTTCCTGCAGGGTTTCGCCCAGATCCGGCAGCGCATGGTTGTAGAGGCTCTTCTTGGCCAGCTCGACCATCGTCTGGACGGTAGGCGAGACACGGTGGCCGCGGGCCTCGGCCAACAGCGAAGCGTAGTAGCCTTCCGACTGGTAGGCATAGGAGCGGGCGAGGTTCAGGATGTAAGGGCGCCGACCGGCGAACAGGGCGGGCTTGGAGATATAGTCGGCGATACGCAGCACTTTGTGCGGTGTTTCGGCCTGGGAAATGTCGCTCGCCGATTCTACGAGCACGACCCAATCGGTCATGGGGCTCCATCTGAGGACGCGATGAGAACTTTCTCCATCCTGTGCGCCGCTTCTCCGTCCGGATAGTAGGACTCAAG
>CAZXQD010000038.1:0-2163 GCA_964643405.1 uncultured Hyphomonas sp.
TCATCAAACCGTTCAAGCTCGATGACGTGAAGGAAGCCCTTCAGGAAATCGGCCTGCAAGGCATGACCGTCATCGAAGCCAAAGGCTTCGGCCGGCAGCGCGGCCACACCGAACTCTACCGCGGCGCGGAGTACGTCGTCGACTTTCTGCCGAAGCTGAAAATCGAAGTTGTTCTCGCTGACAGCGCCGTCGAGGGTGCCGTTGAGGCAATCAAGAAAGCAGCGCACACCGACAAGATCGGGGATGGCAAGATCTTCGTGTCGGATGTTATCGACGCTGTGCGGATTCGTACCGGTGAAACGGGCGACGCAGCGCTTTAAGAACGTTTCGCGCGGTCACGCGCATTTCATATCAGACAGCACAAACAGCTCACCAGAAGGCAAACTCAATGGCTGATAACCTGCTTAAAATGATGAAGGATCAGGACGTCCAGTACGTCGACCTTCGCTTCACGGATCCGCGCGGCAAGCTGCAGCACGTGTCCTTCCACAAGGACATGGTCGACAAGGAGCTTCTCGAAGAAGGCACCATGTTTGACGGCTCCTCGATCGCAGGCTGGAAAGCCATCAACGAGTCCGACATGCTCCTGAAGCCGGACCTCGCGACCGGTTTCATCGACCCCTTCTTCCAGCAATCGACGCTGGTCCTGTTCTGCGACATCCTCGACCCGATTTCTGGCCAGGCGTACAACCGCGATCCGCGGACCACGGCTAAGAAGGCAGAGGCATACCTCAAGTCTGCTGGTATCGGCGACACAGCCTATTTCGGCCCGGAAGCCGAATTCTTCATCTTCGATGACGTGCGCTGGAACACCGATCCGCACAATACCGGCTACAGCTTCGACTCGACCGAACTTCCGGCCAACACGGGCAAGCAATACCCGATGGGCAACCTGGGCCACCGCCCGGGTCCGAAGGGCGGCTACTTCCCGGTTCCGCCGATCGATTCCGAGCAGGACATGCGCGGCGAAATGCTGTCGATCATGGGCGAAATCGGCCTTCAGCCCGAAAAGCACCACCATGAAGTGGCCCCGGCCCAACACGAACTTGGCCTCAAGTTCTCGACGCTGACCGTGATGGCTGACCGGATGCAGCTCTACAAGTACGTCATCCACAATGTGGCGGCTTCGTACGGCAAAACGGCGACCTTCATGCCGAAGCCGATGTTCAAGGACAACGGTTCGGGCATGCACGTCCACCAGTCGATCTGGCAAGGCGGCAAGCCGCTGTTCGCCGGCAACAAGTACGCCGACCTCAGCGACATGTGCCTCTACTACATCGGCGGCATTATCAAGCACGCCAAAGCCCTGAACGCGATCACCAACCCGTCGACGAACAGCTACAAGCGTCTCGTGCCAGGCTATGAAGCGCCGGTGATGCTCGCCTACTCGTCGCGCAACCGCTCGGCCTCGATCCGTATTCCGTTCGGCTCGAACCCGAAAGCGAAACGTATCGAAGCGCGCTTCCCGGATCCGATGGCGAACCCCTACCTCGCCTTCGCAGCTCTGCTGATGGCTGGTCTCGACGGCATCGAGAACAAGATCCATCCGGGCGACGCCATGGACAAGGACCTGTACGACCTGCCGCCGGCAGAAGCCGCAAAAGTTCCGCAGGTTTGCGGCTCGCTGCGCGAAGCCCTTGCGGCTCTCGATGCAGACCGCGCCTTCCTCAAGAAAGGCGGCGTGTTCGACGACGACCAGATCGACTCCTACATTGAACTGAAGATGGAAGAGAACATGCGGTATGAACTCCATCCGCACCCGGTCGAATTCGACATGTACTACAAGAACTAGTCTTCAAGGCATCCTTGCCTCGAAGCGGGCCGGCATCTTCGGATGCCGGCCTTTTCTTTGCCATGAAGGCTGCGCAGGAAGATGCCATGATGAAACTGGTGATCTTCTGGGGAAGCTGGGCCTGGTTCCCGGTTGCAGCGCTGTGTATCTGGGGCATCTTGCTGGGCAAGCTGAAGGTGAAAGTCCTCTCTGCGCTGGCGCTGGCAGTAACATCCGTGCCGGCTTATGCGCGCTTCGTGGAACCCCGCCTGCTGGTCACGCACGAGGAGACAATCCTTTTACCCGGCGCAACCGAAACGTCTCCGTCCATCCGCGTCGCGCTGTTCGGCGATCCGCATATCGGCATGTTCGGACATGCCATGCCCATCGAT
>CAZXQD010000038.1:2173-30497 GCA_964643405.1 uncultured Hyphomonas sp.
TCGGATCGTGAGGCGCATCAATCGCGAAGGAGTCGACGCGGTCTTTCTGGCAGGTGACCTGACCTATCATCCGGACCCGGAAGACATTCCCAGCGACTTTGCTGCGCTGGCGGACCTCAATGCGCCGATGTTCGCAGTGCTGGGCAACCATGACGTGGGCTTTCCGGGCAATGATCTGAGCGATGCGATACTCGCAACATTGAGCCAGGCCGGCACCACGGTTGTCCACAATCGTGCATTTGAGGTGGACATAGGCGGCCAGCCGGTCGTCGTCTCCGGCGCGTCCGATCTCTGGCAGCGTCGGCAGGATTTCGGCTTCTCCGGCGCCCTGCCCGAAGGCAAGCCGGTGATCCTGCTGACGCACAATCCGGATACCGCGCTCGTTGTGCCGGACAGTTTCAGCTATGACCTGATGCTTGCGGGCCATACACACGGCGGACAGGTCCGCCTGCCCGGCATCTACCGCAACTTCCTTCCCGTCACCGGCCCGTTCGACAAAGAGCTTCACCGGATCCAAACGCCCGCGGGTCAACGCTTGGTCTACATCACGACAGGCACTGGAATGGTCGGTGTGCCGATGCGATTCCTGATGCCGCCTCGCGTGGATATTCTTACGATCCATCTGCCGGAATGAAAAAGCCCCGGCGCAGGGCCGGGGCTCTTGTTTCATCCGTATCAGGAGCGGATCAGCCTGCTTCGGTCTGAGTCTTGTTCGCATGCACGTAAAGCGGCTCGGCATTACCTTCGACCACTTCGGCATTGATCACGACTTCTTCGACACCGCGAAGGTTCGGAAGTTCGAACATCGTGTCGAGCAGAATGCCTTCCATGATCGAACGCAGGCCGCGCGCGCCGGTTTTCCGGGTGATCGCCTTGCGGGCAACGGCCACCAGCGCCTCGGGTGTGAAGGTCAGGGCGACGTTCTCCATGTCGAACAGCTTCTGGTACTGTTTGAGCAGGGCGTTCTTCGGCTGGGTGAGGATCTGAATGAGGGCTTTCTCGTCCAAGTCTTCCAGCGTCGCGATGACCGGCAGACGGCCGATGAATTCCGGGATGAGGCCGAACTTCTGAAGGTCTTCCGGTTCGGTGCCGCGCAGGGTTTCGCCGACGCCCTTGTCATTAGCGTTCTTGATGGTTGCGCCAAAACCGATCGAGGCATTGTCACCGCGTGCAGCGATGATCTTCTCGAGGCCAGCAAACGCGCCGCCGCAGATGAAGAGGATGTTCGTCGTGTCGACCTGCAGGAATTCCTGCTGCGGATGTTTCCGGCCGCCTTGCGGCGGAACGGCTGCAACGGTGCCTTCCATGATCTTCAGCAGCGCCTGCTGCACGCCTTCGCCCGACACGTCGCGCGTGATCGAGGGGTTGTCCGACTTGCGCGAAATCTTGTCGATCTCGTCGATGTAGACGATGCCGCGCTGGGCCCGCTCGACATTGTAGTCGGCGGCCTGGAGCAGCTTCAGGACGATGTTCTCCACATCCTCGCCGACATAGCCGGCTTCGGTCAGCGTCGTGGCATCGGCCATCGTGAACGGTACGTCGAGAATACGCGCCAGCGTTTGCGCCAGAAGTGTCTTGCCGCAACCCGTAGGGCCGACCAGGAGAATGTTCGACTTGGACAGCTCTACACCGTCCGCCTTGCCGGCGTGCGAGAGGCGCTTGTAATGGTTGTGGACCGCGACCGAGAGGATGCGCTTGGCGTGGCGCTGGCCGATGACATAGTCATCAAGCACATCGCAGATCTCCTGCGGCGTAGGTACGCCTTCGCGGGACTTGATCGCGGAAGTCTTGTTCTCCTCGCGAATGATGTCCATGCAGAGTTCGACGCACTCATCGCAGATGAACACGGTGGGCCCAGCGATGAGCTTTTTCACCTCATGCTGGCTCTTTCCACAGAAAGAGCAGTAGAGCGTGTTCTTGGAGTCGCCGGAGCCGTTTTGCTTCGTCATAACTTCCTCAATGCCGCGAAACGCTTAACGCAGGCTTTAGAGCCCGCCAGGAAACGATCCGGTGGTTCAAGTCTATAGTTGTTCGCTCAGCCTGCAAGGGGCGGGCCGCACGTTGAAAAAATGCGGTTATTTCTCGTCTTCCGCAGACCGGCGCTCGTAAACCTTGTCCACGATACCGAATTCCATCGCCTGTTCGGCGGTCAGGAAGGTGTCGCGGTCCAGCGTCCGCTCGATGGCTTCGTAGGGCTGGCCGGTGTGGCGCACGTAGATATTGTTAAGGCGCCGCTTCAGTTCGATAATCTCTTCAGCATGGCGTTCGATGTCCGTAGCGACGCCCGAATAGCCACCCGAGGGTTGGTGCAGCATCACGCGGGCATTCGGCAGCGCGATACGCATGCCTTTTTCCCCAGCGGCAAGCAGGAGCGATCCCATAGAGGCAGCCTGGCCAATGCAGACCGTGGAAATCGGGCATCGGACGTATTGCATGGTGTCGTAGATCGCCAGACCGGAGGACACGTAACCGCCGGGGCTGTTGATATACATGGCGATTTCGCGCTTCGGGTTCTCGGATTCGAGGAACAGGAGCTGCGATGTGGTCAGCGCTGCAACGCCGTCATCAATGCCGCCCGTGACGAAAATAATGCGCTCCTTGAGGAGGCGCGAGAAGATATCAAAGGCCCGCTCTCCCCGGCTCGTCTGTTCGACGACCATCGGAACGAGGTTCAGGGCGGTCTCATGAATACTGGACATCAAAGGAGCCTTTGAAAAAATTGGCTGAATCGCTTGGGATCAGGTGTGGCAGATGCCCCTATATTTGTCCACGCGGCCAGCGCCACAAGGGGGCTACAGCTGTGGAAAGTCACTCCCCGAAGGCTTAACGGAATGGCCATTCCCCTTCACCGCTCGGCAAAGGCCCAGCTGGATCACGCATGAAGGCAAGATAATCAGCGATCACCTTGTCCCGCTGCAGGTCGCTCAGGAGTACATGGTAGCCATCCGGGTAGTAGACCGTACGCACATGTTTCGGCAGCGTCCTGGCCGTTCGCCGGGGTCCGTTGACCGGGACAACTTGATCGTGCGCGCCATACGCCGCGAGGACGGGAACCCCGCGAGGTAGCCGGGCGGCAGCCTTGTGGGCATGCTCCATCAGCGTGACCGCACCGTGCAACTGATCAATGCGGTTGGTTCGCGAATGATCCGGATCAGCATCCTGGACAGCGAGAAAGGCCGCATTGTCGGTGAGCCGGGGCTTTGCAAATGCCGGCGGACGCACGACCCATGCAGGTCCCACCCGCGCTCCAAGCCAAAGGGCGGAAGAAAAGACCGGGTTCAACGCGCCCCAGCCGCGCAGTCCTGGCCCGGACAGGATCAAACAGTCAGCCGCCGGCGGGCGATCGGACGCAAACGCCGTGATTGCAACGGCGGCGCCCATGGAAATGGCCACCACCGTCACAGCGGCTTCCGGATGCCGGGCGCGGGCGAGCGATACCGCCGTGCGCAGGTCTTCCTGCATCAGGGCTTCACCCGCCCAATGGCCGCGATTTACGGAGCGGCCGAAGCCGCGCTGGTCATAGGCGTAGACCGGCACGCCCGCTTTCGCCCATTCCGGCGCAGCGAGACGAAACTCGCCAGCGTAGTTGTTCATACCGTGAATACCGACCATCACATGTTCGGCATGACGCGGATCGGCCGATGGCCATACCGTCAAGCCTAGGCGAGCGCCGTCGTGCGCGACGAGGATGCCTTCACTGTCTCGAAATTCGGGCATCCGGAATCAGCGGCACGCTCCGATCGCAGCGGGCGCTGGTTCAAACGATTTGCACGCTTGCAAGAAGGGCCAGGCCCCCTCGCCGCTTGGCAAAGCCGCGTTCGGATTCTTCATGAACGCCAGATAGTCTGCGTGCACCTTCTCGGCCTGAAGGTCGCGCTCCAGCATGTGGTAGCCGTTCCTGTAATAAACCGTACGGGCATTGGCCGGCAGAAGCTTTGCTGTCCGCTCAATGCCGTTTTGAGGGATCACTATATCCTTCGCGCCGTAGGAAACGAGGATCGGCAGCGTCTTGGGCAGGCGGGCCGCCGCCCAGTGGGCGTTCTCCATGAGGTTCACGAGTCCGTAGACCTGATCGATGCGGTTTTCATAGGTCATGTGCGGATCAGACCAGGTCCGCCGCAACATGGCATTGTTGTCCGAGGGTTCTATTTTGATGAGCCCCGCAGGTGGCACTACGATCCAGCCAGGGTTGGCGTGTGCGGACGAATAAAGCGCCATCCTGTAGAGCGGATTGATGGCGCCCCAGCCGCGCAGGCCGGGACCCGAGAGGATCAGCCGGTCCGCTTTGGGTGGGTCGTCCGAACCAAAGGCCGTGAGGGCGACCGAAGCACCCATGGAGATGCCGACGACCGTGATGATCGCATCCGGATGCCGTTTGCGCGCGACATCAACCGCCGTTCGCAGATCCTGACGCAGCAGCTCTTCCTCAGGCCAAAGACCCTTGTTTGGTGAGCGGCCGAAGCCGCGCTGGTCATAGGCGTACGTCGTCACGCCGCGCGCGGCCCAGTAGGGCGCGGCCATGTGGAAGGCGCCCGCGTAGTCGCTCATGCCGTGTACTCCCACGACGACATATTGCGGATCGTCAGTGCCTGCCGCGGGCCAGACGGACAGGCCGAGCCGCATGCCGTCGGAGGCGATGAATACCTTCTCGTCAGGCAGGAACTTCGACTCAACCGGGGCCGCCGATTCGAGGGCGCCGACCGTGACCGGGGTGGCGCAGGCAGGTAGCGCGAGGGCCGAAAGCCCGGCGAAAAGTACGGCAGCGCCCAGCTTCAAACGGTTTGCCCATCTTTCAAAAGCGGTGATCATCATGCCGGTAACCTCGTCAGGCCGCCTTAGGCCAGGCAGCTATCACTATAGAATTTGCGTCTGAACGCACAGTGACAAGTCCGGAATGGCAGGCCGCCTGCCGGAAATCCCGTTTGCGCCTGCTTGATGCTGCCGCCGGGTCATGCCAGACCCGGCCCAGGTTAACTTCCGGCCATACTTCCCGGCCACACTGTCACGCGGGAAACCCTGTCATGATCAAACACATTGCCCTGCTCAGCGCCGCAGCAGCGTTTACGCTGTCTGCCTGCGCGCCGGATGCCCCGGCGCCTGCGGAACCAGCCGTCGCGGCCCCGGCCGAGGAACTCCTGCTGCCGCTCCCCGAAGGCACAACGGCGGACATAACCGCTGCCGACCTTGCCGTGCGCATTAAGACGCTCGCTGACGACACGTTCGAAGGCCGCGGCCCTGGCACGCCCGCTGGTGAAGCCTCCGCCGCGTGGATCGCCGCCGAAATGGCGCGCATCGGTCTTCAACCCGGCGGCGACAACGGAACCTTCTTCCAGGAAGTAAAGATGGTGAACCAGACCGTTGACCCGGCGGCGTCCGAACTGGTCGTTACCTGGTCGGATGGTGAAGACCTGTCGCTCGGTTTCAAGTCTGATGCCGTCTTCTGGACCAAGCGCCAGAACGCAGACCGCGTTTCTTTCGAGCCAGGTGATGTCGTCTTCGTCGGCTACGGCGTTGTGGCGCCGGAGTTCGGCTGGGACGATTATGCCGGCCAGGACTATACCGGCAAGACAGTTGTCATCCTCGTCAACGACCCCGGCTATGCTACCGGAGATGAAAGCCTCTTCAAGGGCAATGCGATGACCTATTACGGCCGCTGGACCTACAAGTTCGAGGAAGCCGCGCGCCAGGGCGCCGCCGCTGCGTTGATTGTCCACGAAACCGATGCCGCGTCCTATGGCTGGGATGTCGTGACCGGCTCCTGGTCGGGCGCGCAGTCCGATCTCGTCCGCACCGATGGCGGCGTCAGCCGGGCGGCACTCGAAGGCTGGATCACACTGGAAACCGCCCAGCAGATGTTCGCAAAAGCCGGCCTCGACTTTGCCGCCCAAAAAGCGGCAGCCAATACACGCGGCTTCACGCCAGTGCCGATGACGGGCCTCAAGGTGCGCGGCGCTGTCAGCCAGACGATCGAGCCGCTGTCGAGCCGCAATGTCGTCGGCGTCCTGCCCGGAACCACGACGCCAGACGAATATGTTCTGTACACGGCGCACTGGGATCACCTCGGCATGAAGACCGGCGAGAAAACGGGCGCAGAGGGCGAAGACTTCTACGAGGACGATATCTTCAACGGCGCGGTCGACAATGCCACCGGCACTTCGGCCCTGCTGGAGATTGCCGAGGCGATGAAGGCTCAGACGCTGCAGCGCTCTGCCCTTTTCCTTGCCGTGACACTTGAGGAATCAGGCCTCCTCGGCTCGGCCTACTATGCCGAGCAACCCACCGTGCCGCTCAACAAGATCGTCGCCGGCATCAACATGGATGGCGCGCTGCCCATCGGCCGGACGAAAGACATGGTTGTCGTTGGCTATGGCGCTTCCCAGCTAGAAGACCGCCTCAAGGATGTGCTTGCAGAGCAGAACCGCGTGATCAAGCCTGATCCCACGCCGCAAGCCGGTTACTTCTATCGTTCGGACCACATTTCCTTCGCCAAGAAGGGCGTGCCGATGCTGTATGCTGATGGCGGCGAGGACAAGCTGGAAGGCGGCATCGCCGCTGGCAAAGCCGCCGCTGCAGCCTATACGGCCGAGCGCTACCACAAACCGATGGATGAATACTCTGACAGCTGGGATCTCTCCGGCTTCCAGGAAGACATTCAGGCGCTTTACGAGGTGGGCTTGGGCATCGTCAATTCAGCCGACTGGCCGACCTGGTATGAGGGCAACGAGTTCGAGGCGGCCCGCAAGGAAAGCCTCGGCTTCCAGTAACGGCAAAGGTCCGGCCCGGCGATGCTGTCCTACCAGCACGGTTTTCATGCGGGCAACCGCGCCGACGTGCTGAAGCACGCCGTGCTGGACGTTGTGCTCCGAGATGTTGCCAAAGGTTCGCGCCCGGTGTTCTATGTGGAAACACATTCCGGACGCGGACGATATGACCTGACCGGTCCTCAGGCCCGCAAAGGCGGCGAGGCCGACACCGGTATCCTGGCCCTGCTCAAGGGCAACGGACCAGCCGGTTTTGGCCCCTGGCTCGATCTCGTCCGGGAACGGACGGAAAAGGACTATCCGGGTTCCCCTTCCCTTGCCCTGGCCCGCCTGCCCGCAAACGCCCGCGCCGTGCTGTTCGAACGCCACCCCGCCGAATTCAAGGCGCTGACGGAGAACCTCGGCGCTGACCCGCGCGTCCTGATCCGCGAAGCGGACGGCTATGCCGGTGCCCTGAAGCTCGCCCCGCGCGGACATGAGCAGATGCTTGTACTCTCTGATCCAAGTTACGAAACGCGGCGCGACATCGAGGCCCTCGCACTCTGGACGCCCAAGGCCCTCAAGCGCTGGCCGAACGGTATGTTGCTGATCTGGCTGCCGCTCTACCGGGACGGACGCGAGGCGGAGTTCGGAGACCTGCTGGCCGAAATGGGCGCCAACCTCATTGCCGGTGCGCGCTGGCCTGTGAAACCGGGAGATACGAGTTCGCTGGAAGGTACGGCGATGGTGGGTTTCCGTATCGCGCCATTGATCGCGAAAACGTGCGAGACGATGGCCCGGGACATCGAAGCAGTTTGGTCCAAAACCAAATGACCATTCCCCAGTTTTGACGCGCTGATTGCAATCAATCCAATTGCGCCGTATTTACTTTAATTAGAGATCGTATATTTTTCTAATATGGATTGTATTCGGCTTATCCGTTCCGAACACGCCCGTCTTGACGGCCGCCCCCTCGCGCCCGCCTTCCATCTGGCCGTCATCGAGGAAGCGCTGAAGTTCATTTCGGGCCGTCTCGGCAGCACCCGGCCACTGGAGGACGACGAACGGCTGGAACTTGGGGCTGCGTGCAATGAGGCGCTGGAGGCATTGGCCCACTTGCACCCCACAATGCGTTGACTCACCGGGAAAGCGAACTTCCGGGATAAAACTCATGTTTCGAGCTCGCCCAACTGGCTACGGACTTGCATTGCCGGGCGCGCCGCCATCTCGCAAGTTGGACCATGACCGAATCTGCCGCCCAGACGAATACTCCGCGCCCGGTGATGGACGTTCTTGTCCAGCGCCAGCTCGACAACATGGCCACCGGCAACTCCGCTTACCTGGAAACCTTCCTTCACATGGTAAAGCGCGCCGGCATGGACATCCGCATCGTGTTCGCGCCTTTGCAATCGTTCGGAAACCGGCCTTGGGCCAGCGTCCATCCGCGGCTTGCGACCCTCACCAAGTCGATCATATGGCCCGGGGCCGTGAAGATTGGCAGCCGCTACTGGTCGCTGTCGCCGCGCATCTGGACGCGCTTCGCGCTGCGCCTCGGCAAGGAAGCCGCCCGCCGCCTCGGCGCAAAGATAGTCATTCCGAGCTATCTCGGCCGTGAGATCAGCGGGCGTGAAGCAGAGATCGTTGCGCGCGTATGCGATGTTGATCCAGCTGCGATCACGCTCGCCGAATATAGTTCGATGGGTCCGGCCCTGAAGAAGCTGAAGGCGAAGACAATCCATGCCTGTCTGATGCACGACCTTCTCTCTGACCGTGCCGAGCGCTTCCGCGCGGGCGGCCAAGTGATCGACTTTGACGAGACGAGCGTCGAAACGGAAATCGGCTGGCTGTCGAGCTGCGACCTGATCTTCTTCATTTCGGCCAACGAGCTTGCAAAGGTACAGCGCCACCTGCCGGATACACAGATGGCTTGGGTGCCGCCGGATGCCCCCGATTATCAGACCGCGGAGAATGCCGGCGAACCCCGTGCCGTATTCATCGGCACAGTACACGGCGGCAACGCAGAAGCACTGAACCACTTCCTTGATGAGGTTTGGCCAAAGGTTCGCGCCAAGGCACCATCCCTGGACTTCTGGATCGCGGGCTCCATTGGCAAGACGCTGACCCCGGCGCGCGCAGGCCTGTCCGGCGTCAAGGTGCTCGGCCGTGTCGACTCGCTGGAATCGATCGGAGGCGCGCATGCCATTGGAATTGCCCCCACGCGTTTTGCCACGGGCACGAGTATAAAGGTTGCCGAGTATCTCCTGCTCGGCATGCCCTGCGTTGCGTATCCACTCGCGCTGGAAGGCTTCGGCCATGTGTTGGACGATCTGGTCGTTGTGGCAAACGATCCCGACGCGCTGGCGGACGAAATTCTGAGCCTCGCATCCGATGCCGCCCGTCGCGAAGCGCTCTCTGCGGCCGCACGCGCGAGCGCGCGTGGCCGCCTTTCACACGACGCTGCCATCGCGACGATCCAGCGGATGCTCGCGGACGCGAAGGCATAAAAAAACGGGGCCGGATCGCTCCAGCCCCGCTCCGTTCTCTTGTCGCCTGTGCGTTACTCGGCCGCGACGGCCACATCGGCGGCGGAAAGATCCGTGTACCGCTTCAGGTGGTGATCGACATTGCCGAACTCGGAATCGATGATCGTCAGGCGCTTGAAGTAGTGGCCGATTGCCAGTTCGTCCGTCATGCCCATGCCGCCATGGATCTGGATGGCGTTCTGGCCAACGAAACGACCAGCCTGTCCGATGCGGACCTTGGCTGCCGAGGCCGCCTTCTTGCGGGTCACTTCATCCTCATCCAGTTTCAGCGTCGCCATGTAAGTCATCGACACCGACTGCTCGGCCTCCATGAACATGTCGACCATCTTGTGCTGCAGAACCTGGAATTTGCCGATCGGCGTACCGAACTGCTTGCGCGTCCGCGAATACTCAACCGTCATGTTCTGCGCGACCTTCATCGCGCCGCAGGCTTCAGCGCACAGGGCAGCGATGGCTTCGTCGGTCACGCGCTCGATCAGCGGCAGGCCGTTTCCAGCGTCACCGATCACGGCATCTGCGCCGACTGACACGTTGTCAAAATGAACTTCCGAAGCGCGGCGGCCATCAACCGTCGGATAGTCACGCGTCGAAACGCCCTTCGCGTCCTTCGGCACGATGAACACGCCGATGCCTTTGGCGTCGCGGCGGCCGCCGGCCGTGCGCGCGGTCACAATCAGGTGGCTCGCCCACGGCGCACCGACTACGACAGCCTTGTGGCCCGAAATCTTCCAGCCGGAGCCATCTTTCTTGGCCGTCGTTTCGAGGTCGGCCAGATTGTAGCGGCCCTTCGGTTCGGCATATGCGAAGGCGAACACGCGCTCGCCGGCGATAAGCGGAGCAAGGTGCTCCGCCTTCTGAGCATCCGAGCCGCGCTTCAGGAAGCCGCCGCCGATAACGACGGTTTGAAGGAACGGCTCAACCACGAGGCCTTTGCCGAACTCTTCCATCACAACCATCGCGTCGATCGGGCCGCCGCCGAGGCCGCCATCTTCCTCGCTGAACGGGGCTGCCAGCAGTCCCAGTTCTGCAAATTGGGCCCACATCTTCGGACGCCAGCCCTCTTTCGAGGCGACGACCTTGCGGCGGGTGTCAAAATCATACTGGTCCTTGATCAGCCTTGCGAGGCTGTCCCGGATCATCGTCTGTTCTTCGGTGAAATTGAAATCCATGAGTAATCCTCCCTGCCCTCGCCCTTAAAGGCCGAGGATCATCTTTGTAATGATGTTGCGCTGGATCTCGTTGGATCCACCGTAGATCGATGTCTTGCGCATGTTGAAGTAAGAGTCGGCGGCAAAGTTGGCATACTCCGGACCTACGCCGAAGTCGTTGATGCCGTGTCCGTCCATGCCGCGTGCGTAAGGCGCGCCATAGTTGCCGACTGCTTCCAGCGTCAGCTCGGTGAGGCGTTGCTGTATCTCGGTGCCCTTGATCTTGAGGATCGAGCTTTCCGGACCGGGGCCCTTGCCGGCCGCTTCGGACGCGAGCGTGCGCAGCTCGGTGAACTCCAATGCCGTAAGGTCGATTTCAAGCTGGCTGATCTTGCGGGCGAAGTCGCCGTTCTGGATCAGCGGCTCGCCGTCGATCACCTCGGTCGAGGCGATGTCGCGCAGGCGCTCGATGCCGCGCTTGGAACGGGCAACGCCCGCGATGCCCGAACGCTCGTGCGCGAGCAGGAATTTCGCGTAGGTCCAGCCTTCGTTTTCCTTGCCGACGAGGTTCTCGACCGGGACGCGAACATCCGTCAGCCAGGTTTCGTTCACTTCGTGCGTACCGTCGATCAGCTTGATCGGACGAACTTCAATACCCGGCGTCTTCATGTCGACGAGGATGAAGGAAATGCCTTCCTGTTGCTTGGCCGAGGGATCGGTCCGGCAAAGGAAGAAGCCCCAATCCGCGTGCTGGGCGAGCGTCGTCCAGGTTTTCTGGCCGTTGATCACGTAATGGTCGCCATCGCGGATGGCGGTCGTCTTGAGACTGGCGAGGTCAGAGCCGGCGCCCGGTTCGGAATAGCCCTGGCACCACCAAACATCGCCTGACAGGATGCCCGGCAGGTGACGCTGCTTTTGTTCCTCGGAACCGAAGGTGTAGATCACCGGACCGACCATCGAGACGCCAAATGGCAGCGGCATGAGCGCGTCAACCCGGGCGTTCTCTTCAGACCAGATGTAGCGTTGGGTGGAGGTCCAGCCGGTGCCGCCGTACTTTTTCGGCCAAGCGGGGGCCGACCAGCCCTTCTTGCCAAGGATTTTGTGCCAGGCGAGGAACTGCTCGCGGGACAGGTCTTCCCGCGTGCCCATGTTGATCAGTTCTTTCGGATAATTGTCGCGAATGAATGCGCGCACTTCATCACGGAAAGCGTTCTCTTCAGGCGTAAAATCGAGGTTCATGTCCGTATTTCCTCCGGTGGCTCTGAGTGCCTATTGGCACCTCTATGTCAGTCAAAACCGTGCACTGGCAAGGTGACGTGCACGTAAACGTAAAGAATGCCGCACTGACCTTACGTCAGGCCGGTGCAGGCTTGGCAATAAACGGCGCGCAGGCCGTCTTGAGAATTCCGATGGCGGTTGCGGAGCCCAATCCGCCGCCGGTCTGGAACTGGAGTTGGAGTAGCGGCGCCAGCCCGATCCGCTCGAGCGAGGCTTCATGAGCCGGACGCTGGGTTATGTGCGATGCGAGGCAATGGCTTACGGCCGAGTGCGACACAGCATGCACCACCCCGGCAGCAATCGTTGTCGCAAACCCGTCCAGCACGACCGGAATGCTCTGGTGGCGCGCCGCGATGATCGCGCCGACGCAGGCCGCCAGTTCGCGCCCGCCCAGGCAGCGAAGGGCCTCCAGTGGATCCGAGAGATGCCCCCGGTGCAGTCGCAGTGCTGCGCTGACGAGTTCGCTGCGTTTCTCGGAGATGGTGGCCGGCGTCTGCGCACTCGGCCTCACCCAATAGTCCGGCGACCCGCCATACAGGGCGCACGCGACCGCAGCCGCCGCGGTGCCGACGCCGGCGCCGGAGACGGCAATCGCAAGGAGGTCCGGTTTGTCCTCAACCGCTTCGAATCCGTAGGCGATCGTCGCGGCGCATTCGCGCTCGGTCATCGCTGCTTCTTTCGCAATGCTCGGTGTCGGCTTGTCCAGCGCGAGTTCGAACACCCGCACGGTCGCGCCGGCTTGGGTCGCAATGGCAGACAGCGGCGCGCGTCCCTGGGCCAACGCATCGATGTGGGCGCGCGTGTCGGAGTTGCTCGAGAGCGACACGCCTGAATCGACGATACCGTGTGATCCGGCAAAGATCGCCAGCGTCGGCTTCTCGATGCGTGGCGGGAAGCGGCGCTGCCAGCTCGCCAGCCATTCCGCTGCCTCTCCCAGCCGGCCGAAATCGCCCTCCCGGCCCATCCCGAGCAATGCCGCGCGCACTTTCTGGCCGGATGCCCTGTCCGCCTCGACCGGCTTCAGAATCAGGTCGCGTACATCGGACAGCGGGGACTTCTGGGCGGCGGGTTCGCTCAAGACTGGGTACTCCATGCGCAACGGATTTGCGCAACCTTCAAGTTATCAAAAATTCCGGGGCCTGTCCGGCAAGGATTTATTACGCGATTCATGAGAGACTTGCCGGAATCTCCCATCCGGTATTTGCTATAACCATGCCCATTGAGCCGATAAAGACCCCTTGTATCAAGGTTTGCGCCGTTGACGGCCAGACAGGGTATTGCCTCGGCTGCGGCCGCACCCTGCCTGAGATCGGCCGGTGGGTGCAGATGGGCCCGGAAGGCCGGGACGCGGTGATCGCCAGCTTGCCTGCGCGGATCGAACGGCTCGAACAGCTCGGAAAACGCTGACGCCATGGCTGTGCGCAATCTCTTCCTCGTGATGTTCGCCGCTGTGTCGATCGCGATGGTGATCGCGTTTGTCGTCGCTCCCCGCTTCCGTGAGGAAGCCGCCTTGCAGGAAACTGCGACCGTCGCAGTCGCAACACCGGAGCCTGCCGCCGCGACTGGTTCGCGCGCCGCCTTTATTGATCGGGAGAACGATGGACATTTCTGGGCCCGCGCCGATGTCAGTGGCACGCAGGTCAAGTTCATGGTCGATACGGGCGCCAGCATCGTCGCGCTGACCTATTTCGACGCCCAACGCCTCGGTTTGAAACCGGAAGAGCTGAATTTCGATTCCGAAATCCGCACCGCCGGCGGCGTGACTTATGGCGCCCACGTCACGCTCGACAGCATCCGCATCGGGAAGGTGAAGGTAGAAAACGTCAACGCTGTGATCCTGCGCACCGAGCTGGAACAATCCCTGCTTGGCATGACCTTCCTTGGCGAACTCAATTCCTATGAAGTCCGTCAGGGTCAGATGATCATACGCCAGTGATCGGCCTGCCATCGAGGCCCTTGCCCACACCGATCTCCCAGGCGAAGCGCGACTCGTCGCCCGCCCACCGCGCATAGGCCACGCGCCCGTCGAGGCCGGCTGCTTTCATCAGTGTACGGTACCAGTTCTCCACCCCGGCATCGAGCTTGTAAGGATGCACGCCCCAGAGAAGGCATGCCTGCCTGACGCGGCTGTCTTCAATGGAGCCATAAAGGATGGGGACCGCGCCGCGCACGCGCGCAAACCGGGCCAGCCGGTCAAATGCGCCAGTACGCAGCGCCAGCGCGGCCGCGCCCTCGGCTTCAGCCATCTGTGTTGATGTGCGCGCGATCACGTCGATGGCGCTCGCCTCGACCGACTCGCCCTCGAATTGCAACAGAGACCGGCGGTAGTCTTCCGCATTCTCAGTCGCCCGGATGATGCGCGACATGATCGCTACCGCTGTCGCAGGATGCCGGCCGACCGCCGTTTCCGCAGACAGCATCACCGCATCGGCTCCCTGGTAGATTGCGGTCGCCACATCGGAGGCTTCCGCCCGCGTCGGCGCCGAATTCTCGATCATCGATTCGAGCATCTGCGTCGCCACGATCACCGGCCGGCCTGCCGCCCTCGCCGCACGGATAATGCGCCGCTGGATCACCGGCACTTCCTCTGGTGGATACTCGACACCGAGATCACCCCGCGCAACCATCACGCCGTCTGACGCATGGATGATCTCACGCAACTCGCCCAATGCCGCCGGCTTCTCCAGCTTCGCGATGAGCGGCGCACGGCCGTTGATGATCGCCTTGGTCATCGCGATGTCAGAAACAGACTGCACGAATGAGAGCGCCACAAGGTCCACGCCAATTTCGAGCGCGAACTCAAGGTCTGCCTTGTCCTTGTCCGTCAGCGCTTTCACCGGGAGCGCCTTGCCGCGCACCGTGAAGCCCTTCTTGTCGGAAATCTTGCCCGGTACATCGGCGCGCACCTTCGGCGCCTTGCCCGCCACGATCACCGTGAAGATCAGCTTGCCGTCATCGACAAGGATCGTGTCCCCCACTTCAAGCTGGTCGATGATCGCCTTGTGAGGCACCGGAATGGTCTCCGCGGCGTCGGTTTTCTCCGCCGCGACCAGAGCATACTCCCCGCGCCAGGCCACCTTCATTTCGCCGCCCGGAAAACTCCCGACGCGAACTTTCGGTCCTTGCAAATCCGCCAACGCCGCGAGCGGGCGGCCGACCAGCGCCTCAACCTTGCGCACTGTCTCCAGTGTCGCCCGATGATCCTCGTGGCTCCCATGTGAGAAGTTCAGCCGGAAAACATCTGCGCCAGCCTCAGCCAAGGCGCGGATTTCCTTGAGTGTTCGGCTGCGCGGGCCCAGCGTTGCCACGATTTTCGCGTTCTCGCCGCGCAGGCGGGCTTTGGCCATCTCAGTCTCCCCCGATGACAAGGCTGTCATGCCGGTGGCTTATAGCGACTCGGGTAAAGGTCGCTAGGGGTTACGCCTCGACCAACGCAAACGGATCATAGTTGAGCACAGGCGCGAGCCAACGCTCAGCTGTCTTCACGTCCCAGCCCTTACGGCGGGCATAGTCCTCTACCTGGTCGCGCTCGATCCTGCCCAGCGCGAAGTAGATCGCCTCCGGATGTGCTAGGTATAGTCCGGATACGGACGCTGCCGGGCTCATTGCATAGCTTGAGGTCAGCGACACGCCGATGTGTTTCTCGGCGTCGAGCAGCTTGAAAAGCGTCGCCTTCTCGGTGTGCTCCGGTTGCGAAGGGTAGCCCGGCGCCGGGCGGATGCCGCGATACTTCTCGCCGATCAGTTCTTCGGTCGACAGCGCCTCATCCGGCGCATACGCCCACAGCTCCTTGCGCACGCGCTCATGCAAGTATTCGGCCATTGCCTCAGCAAACCGGTCGGCCAGCGCCTTCACCATAATGGAGGAGTAATCGTCGCCCTTCTTGCGGAACTCATCGGCAATGGCGTCCGCCTCAGCGCCGGCCGTCACCACAAACCCGCCGATCCAGTCCTCGCCTTCCGGCGCCACAAAATCCGAGAGCGCGTAGTTGGCGCGTTCATTGTCCTTCTTCATCTGCTGGCGAAGCGTGA
Source organism: uncultured Hyphomonas sp. (assembly GCA_964643405.1). Classification (GTDB taxonomy): domain Bacteria; phylum Pseudomonadota; class Alphaproteobacteria; order Caulobacterales; family Hyphomonadaceae; genus Hyphomonas. The sequence continues at coordinate 17,914 of CAZXQD010000038.1, forward strand.
AGAACGTGTCGCCCGTCTCGAGGCGAATATCATCACCGACGGCGTTGGCGCCCCAGAACCCGATCACTGCTTTCGGCGTGAACCAGGCCTCGCCTATCAGCCGCTGCAACATGGCTTCCGTATCGCCCCACAAGCCGCGCGCCGCCTCGCCCACCTTCTCATCTTCAAGGATCAGCGGGAACTTGCCCGCCAAATCCCAAGCCGAGAAATACGGCGTCCAGTCGATGTATCGCGCCAGCGTGGCAAGATCGATATCCGCAAAGCTGCGCGTACCGGTAAAGGTCGGTTTCGGCGCCGTATAACTTTTCCAGTCAGGCCGGAACGCTGCCTTGCGCGCCTCGGTCAACGACAGACGCTCCTTGGGCGGACCATCCTTGCGGGCCTCGCGCATCCGCTCGTAGCGGGCGCGTGTCTGCGCCACCAATGCGGGCTTCTCCGCTTCGTTCAGCAGCGTTGAAACAACGCCCACCGCGCGGCTTGCATCCAGCACATGGATCACCGGCGCAGAGCGGATCACCGGATCGATCTTCACTGCCGTATGCGCCGGGCTCGTCGTCGCTCCGCCTATCAACAGGGGCTGCGTCATGCCACGCCGCTGCATCTCGCTCGCCACATACACCATCTCGTCCAGACTCGGCGTGATCAGGCCGGACAGGCCGATGATGTCCACCTTCTCCTTGACCGCCGTATCCAGAATTTTATCCGCTGGCACCATGACACCGAGGTCGACGATCTCGTAGCCGTTGCAGGCAAGCACGACACCTACGATGTTCTTGCCGATATCGTGCACGTCACCTTTCACAGTCGCCATCAGCACCTTGCCGTTGGAGACATCCACCGTGCCGAGGCGCTGTTTCTCCTCTTCCATGAAGGGTTCAAGCCAGGCGACCGCCTGTTTCATCACCCGCGCTGACTTCACCACCTGCGGCAGAAACATCTTGCCGGATCCGAACAGGTCGCCGACGACATTCATGCCGTCCATCAGCGGCCCTTCAATCACGTGCAGCGGCCGCTCTGCTGCAAGGCGCGCCTCTTCCGTGTCCTGATTTATGAATTCGGAGATGCCGTGGATCAGCGCATGTTCGATCCGTTTCTCGACCGGCGCCTCACGCCAGGACAAGTCCTTCTCCTGCGCCTTTCCCTTCTGTCCCTTGAACCGCTCGGCGTATTCGATGAGCCGGTCCGTTGCATCTGCCCGGCGATTGAGGATCACATCCTCAACACGCCCGCGCAGTTCCGGCTCGATATTGTCATATATATCCAACTGACCGGCATTGACGATGCCCATGTCCATGCCAGCAGGAATCGCGTGGTACAGGAACACCGAATGCATGGCCCGGCGCACCGGCTCGTTGCCACGGAAGCTGAACGAGACGTTCGAAAGCCCGCCGGAGATATGGCAACCCGGGCAGGTTTCGCGGATCACCCGCGCCGCGTCGATGAAGTCCACAGCATAGTTGTTGTGCTCTTCGATACCGGTCGCAACCGCAAAGATGTTCGGGTCGAAGATGATATCCTGAGGCGCAAAGCCAACCTCGTTCGTAAGGATACGGAAGGCGCGCTGGCAGATTTCGATCTTGCGCGCCGCGGTGTCGGCCTGCCCCGCCTCATCGAACGCCATCACGACCACCGCCGCGCCATAGGAAAGGCAGGCCCGCGCCTGCTCGACGAACTTCGCCTCCCCCTCCTTCATGGAGATCGAATTGACGATGCCCTTGCCCTGCACGCATTTCAGGCCAGCCTCGATCACTTCCCATTTGGAGGAATCGATCATCACCGGCACGCGCGCGATGTCCGGTTCTGCAGCGATCAGGTTGAGAAACGTGGTCATGGCGTTCACGCCATCCAGCATCCCCTCATCCATGTTCACGTCGATGATCTGAGCCCCGCTCTCGACCTGTTGTCGCGCAACCTCCACGGCCTCCGCATAACGGCCATCGGTGATCATCTTCCGGAACACGGCCGATCCGGTCACGTTCGTGCGTTCGCCGATATTGATGAAGCTTTGGGAAGAGGCCTTGGTCATTTTCTTGTCTTTCCCGCATCCAGCGGCCAGTTTCCATCTGCAACCGGAGCATATCCGTCCACGGAGCGATTATACCAATAGATCCAGGCCGTCTCGCCCGTCGCCGTACCAGCATCATCCAGCAGCGGCACCTTCACGCGCAGGTATAGCGACGTCTCCGGATCGTCCGTCACGTCCTCGAACGCATCCATTTCCGGCACGATGCTCGCATCCCGCAAGCGCCAGCGGACGCCATGGCACAATATGTCCCCCGCCACTACGCCCGGGAAGCCACCCAGATCGACCATCCGTCCACGGAACCGGCAAGGTGCGCCGAACTCACCCTTACCGGCGAGGTCCAATCCCGCAGGCTGCCCTGCGGCGCCCTGCTTCAGGAGGCCATAGAACACAAACAGATCGCCGCTTTCCGCCGCATCGCCCATCACGACGCCACTTCAAACGGCTCTAGTCCCGAAAGCCGCAGCGCCGGCTTCAGCTCCGGCACCACACGCGGTGCCTTGCCTTTCGCCGCACCCGCGATCGCCGCAATATGCTCAGGCGTCGTGCCACAGCAGCCGCCCAGCACGTTGACAAGACCGCTCTTCGCCCATTCGCCGAGATGGCCGGCTGTCTGGTCCGGCGTCTCGTCATAGGCGCCGAATGCATTCGGCAGGCCTGCATTCGGATAGGCAATCACGCGCGTATCCGCCATCCGCGAAATCGCGGCTATATGCTGGCGCATCAGGTCCGCACCGAGCGCGCAGTTGAGCCCGATCGCCCAGGGCCGCGCATGTCGCACGGAATTCCAGAACGCCTCGGCCGTCTGCCCACTGAGCGTACGCCCCGACGCATCCGTGATTGTGCCCGAAAGAATGACCGGCAGATCAATGCCTTCCTTTTCGCGCAGATCGATCACCGCCTTGATTGCCGCCTTGGCGTTCAGGGTGTCAAACACCGTCTCGATCAGGAACATGTCGATCCACGGCGCCATCGCCTTTGCCTGCGCGTAGTAAGCGTCCCGAACCTGATCGAACGTCACCTCCCGGTAACCGGGATCGCTGACCTTCGGGCTCAAAGAAAGTGTCTTGTTCGTCGGGCCGATGGCGCCGAGCACGCCGCGCGGCTTGCCGTCCTTCGCCTCCAGCCTGTCCGCCACTTCGCGCGCAATCCGCGCGCCTTCCGCGGCAATCTCGTCCGCGAGCGCTTCCATCCTGTAGTCGGCCATCGCAATGGTCGTCGCGCTGAATGTGTTGGTCTCCACGAAATCCGCGCCTGCCTCGTAATACTGCTCGTGTATCGCGGCTATGATGTCCGGCCGTGTCAGGTTCAGGAGGTCGTTGTTCCCGCGCAGGGGCGAGGCCCAGTCTGCAAATCTCTGCCCACGAAAGTCTTCTTCCGTCAGGGAATAGGTCTGGATCATTGTGCCCATTGCGCCGTCGAGGATCAGGATACGTCTCGCCGCCTCGGCTTCGAGTCTTGAAATGCGTGTCTTGACGTCCATCGTTCAGGCCGCCTTTGCGGATTGGGGTTTCAGACCGAGCAGCCGGCAGGTCGACAGGGCCAGGCTCGCGCGGTTGAGCGTATAGAAATGGAAATCCCGCACGCCGCGCTCGTGCAGCTTGTGGCAAAGTTCAGCCGCCACAGTCGCCGTAACGAGGTCGCGCGTCTCGTCATCTTCTTCGAGACCGTCATAAAGCCGCTCCAGCCAGTGCGGCACACTTGCCCCGCACAGCGCCGAGATACGCTTCAGGCCGGTGAAGTTCGGCTGCAGCATGATGCCCGGTACGATCGGCAGCGTCACACCGCCTGCGCGTGCGCGTTCCAGAAACTCGAAGTAAACCTCAGGCTCAAAGAAGAACTGTGTGATCGCCCGGTCGGCACCCGCATCCTGCTTGGCTTTCAGGTAGGCAATCTCCGCGTCCCAGCCGCGGTTCTCCGGATGCAGCTCGGGATAGCACGAAACCGAAATCTCGAAACACTTGCCCAGCTCCGGCCGGTGCGCCCTCAGCCCACGGATCAGATCGACCGAGTCGAGAAACCCGCCGGGATGCGGCTCATACTTAGCGCCCATGCCCGCAGGCGGATCGCCGCGCAGCGCCACGATATGCTTCACGCCAGCCTGCCAGTACTCCTCGGCAATCGCGAGCACCTCTTCCTTCGTCGCGCCTACACAGGTCAGGTGCGCGGCCGGCCGCAGCGCCGTTTCCGCCGCAATCCTGCGCACCGTGTCATGCGTCCGCTCGCGCGTCGAACCACCCGCGCCATAGGTCACGGACACGAAATCCGGCGCCATCGGTTCCAGCCGCTTGATCGTTTCCCACAGGCGCGCGGACATCCCCTCGCTCTTGGGCGGAAAGAACTCAAACGACACACGCAGCGGTTCGGCGGCGCGGTCGGCTTGTGTCAGTGTGCGGATCATGCCGCCCTCGCTTTGGAAAGGGCGGGTTTCGTCGCCCGCCAGATATTCACGGTTAGCCCCGGCCCGCCGGTCTTCGGCGGATCGAACGAGCGCGGCGCTTCAAGGTTCAGGCCCACCTGCCCCGCCCATTCCGCCAGTGCATCATGGCGCACGCCGAGACGGCGATGGCCGTGCTCGGCCCGCAGGAATTCCAGATCGTGCGGCGCAAAATCGATCACCAGCAGCTTGCCGCCCGGCACCAATACGCGCGCGGCCTCCGCGATCGCATCTGCCGGTGTGTCCAGATAGTGCAGCACCTGGTGCACGATCACGAGATCGGCCGAGGCGTCCGCAAACGGCGCCGCTGTCACATCACCGAATCGTACCCTGCTGTTGCTGACGCCCGCGCGCTCCAGGTTGGCGCGCGCCACGGTTAGCATCCGGTGGCTGAAATCGATGCCTTCGGCCTCGGCGGCCCGGCCGGAGAACAGCATCAGCATCCGGCCGGTCCCGGTGCCGAAGTCCACCACACGCCGGTAGGGCCCTGTCCCGGCAAGGTCCAGCAGCGTGTCTTCGATGGCCTCATTGGGGAAATGCAGGGCCCGGATAGAGTCCCAGGTTTCGGCGATGCTGGAGAAGTAAGCCTCCGCAGAGGCGGCACGGGCGAGAATCACCTCACGCAGCTTGTCGCGGTCCTGGCGAAATTCCGCGGCCTCGGGGCCGAGCTGTTCGAACAGGCGATCAAGGAACGCCCGCCCGGACCCTGCGCGCGTCGCGCGGTAGAACACAAATGCCCCTTCCGGGAGACGCTCCGCGAGGCCCGCTTCGGACAGCGCCTTAAGATGGTGCGACAGGCGCGGCTGGCTCTGCTCCAGCACCTGCACCAGTTCACCGACCGACAGGTCATTGTCCCGCAGCAACGCCAAGAGCCGAAGCCGCGTCGGCTCACCGGCGGCCTTGAGCTTCTCCAGGAGGTCGTCGAATTGCGTCATAGAGATCATATAAACATTCATTTATATGATTTGGCAATAACCATCTCATGCCTTGGGTGACACAGGTTTAATCAGACAATCTAAAGAGTGTTGCGCCAAAGATACGCCGGGTATGAACAAGTCGCTCATACCCGTTGAACGTTGTGTGCCATCACTCCATTTACCTCCTGAATATTAGGAACACTTTCGATGAAACTGCCTGTTGGCGCCGCCCTGGCCTCGCTCGCCCTAACCGCCTGCGCCACCGCACCGGCGGCGCCCGGCGAGATCGCGGACCCGTATGAGGGCTTCAACCGCAAGATGTTCGCCTTCAACAATGGGGTGGACAAATATGCCCTTGGGCCTGCAGCCGGCGTATACAAGACCGTCACGCCGGAATTTGCCCGCGACAGGGTTGGCGATTTCCTCAGGAACCTGCGTTCGCCGGTCGTCTTCGCGAATGATGTTCTGCAAGCCGAGCCGTCCCGTGCCGGCAACACCTTTGCCCGGTTCGGGATCAACACCACCGTCGGCCTGCTCGGTCTGTGGGACGCGGCCGACCATTTCGGCCTTGAGCGCCACAGCGAGGATTTCGGCCAGACGCTGGCGGTCTGGGGCGTCGACAGCGGGCCGTTCCTGGTGATGCCGCTGCTGGGCCCCACAACACCGCGGGATCTTGTCGGTACCGGCGTGGACCGCGCCATCGACCCCCTTACCTGGGTGCAGATCGACAATGACAGCGATACTGACCTCGCCGTGAAGGCAGGCCTGGGTATCATTGGCGGCCTGAATGCCCGGGTCGCCTTCGACGAACAGATCGAAACACTGAACGCGCAACCGGAACCCTACATTGCCATGCGGCGGATTTATTCATCTCAGCGTCAGGCTGCCATTGCTAATGGCAAGGTCGATGAGGATGCCGCGTATGACGATCTTCCGGATTTTGACGAATTTGAAGAGTAAGCAGCGCGCGCCCGAAACAGGAGTTACCCAAGTGAAGACCTTCCTTCGATCCACCCTCGCGGCAACTGCCCTGCTCGTCGCCGCCTTGCCGGCCTTCGCCGATGCCCGCACGGAAGCATACGTGCAGAAGAATGCCAGCGAGGTCCTGAAATCGCTGAACAATCCGAAGCTGACCGCCGCCGAGCGGACGGCGGCCTTCAGCACCTACATGGACAAGTTCACCAATCTCGACGCGGTATCGAACTTCGTCATCGGGAAATATGCCCGCCGCTTCACCGAGGCTGAGCTAACCCGTTACCGCAAGGCGTTTCGTACCTATGCGCTGACGGTCTACGAGTATGAACTCGATGCCTATCGCGGCGAAGCCGTGGAAGTGAAAAGCTCGGTCGACCGTTCGGAAACCGACTCGATCGTCAACACGGTGATCAAGCGTCAGGATGGCACCGACATGGACGTGCGCTGGCGCGTGCAGGGCAAGGAGGGCAACTACAAGGTTGTCGACGTCGCCCTGAACCTCGACGGCAACCTGATCTGGCTGGCCATTGAACAGCGCGCCCAGTTCATCGCCCTGCTCGACAAGAACAATGGCTCGGCTGACGCCCTGATCAAGAAGATCGAGTCGATGACGGCCGAACTGAAATCGAAATCCCGCAGCTAGGCGTCGCCTTCCCTGCACCCCAACAAAAGGCCCGCCCCGGTTTCCCGAGGCGGGCCATTTCTTTTGGGTCTTGCAACGCTCAGCTGTGCGGTGCGTGCGGGTGCCAACCGAGCAGCAGGTAGAGCGCGGCGAAGCCGACGATGTAAGCCGCAATCACGAACCAGCCCTGCGTCACCCATTTCCAGACGGACTTGGCATCCGGGAAGATGTTGGTGATCGCGACACCGGCCGAGGAGCCGAACCACATCATCGAACCACCAAAACCGACTGCGAAGGCGAGCATGCCCCAGTCATAGCCACCCTGCGCGAGGGCGAGGGCTGTCAGCGGGATGTTGTCGAACACGGCCGAGACGAAGCCGAGGCCCATCGTGCTCTGCCAGCTGGCAGGCGGCAGGCTTTCGACCGGCATCAGGGACGCCGACATCACGAGGCAGAGCAGGAACAGCGTGCCCTTCATCGAGGACGACACGATGCTCCAGTCCGGCTTGCGCAGCAGTGCCGTCACGACGATCGCGAGCCAGACGCCGATGCCGATCACCGGCAGCATGTCGAGCAGGTGCGGCGCGTAGAGGTTTGCGGCGACGTTCGAGCCAATGGCCGTGCCGAGGATCAGCACAACGATGAGCACCCGGCCCCAGTCAACCGACACGCTGGCATCTGCCCGCGCCTGGATCGGCTGGTACTTCTGCTGCGCGAGCGAGGCCGGCACCGAGATGATTGCAAGGGCGACGAACGAAGCAACATAGGCGTGCAGAACGTCGAGCGGGCTGACGCCGTCGATCCACAGCATCGTGGTGGTTGTGTCACCGGCAACCGAACCGGCACCGCCAGCATTCGAAGCGGCCACGATCGCGGCGATATAGCCGATATGGACGCGGTCTTCGAAGACGTGCTTGGCGACTATGCCGCCGATCATGGCGGCGGCAATGTTGTCGAGGAAGCTCGACAAAACGAAGATCAGGGCAAGCAGCACGACGCCGCCGAGCCAGTTGTCCGGCAGGATGGCGGGGATCTTCTCCGGGACGTTCGAGGTTTCGAAGTGGCGGGAAAGAACCGCGAAGCCGAGGAGCAGGAGGAACAGGTTCGCAAGGACGACCCATTCATGGCTCATGTGGGCAGTGAGGCCAGCCACGCCGGCGCCGTGCTTGAAGCCGACGACCAGGAATTTCCAGGCGAGGATGGCGGTCAGGCCGGTTACGGCAACGGTGAAGACTCGGTGATGGAAAACCGCGACCCCGAGCAGCGTCAGGGCAAAGAGGATGAAGTCGACCGGGACTGGTCCGACATGCGTGGGGACAGTCCCCGCGAGCGGGCCCGCCGCCCCTTCGGCCAGCGCAGGCAGCGCTATGGCCAGAGTGCCGGCGGCCAGCGTGGCGGCGCGCGCGGCGAAGCTCCAGGCACCCGTAGATGCCCGAACCGGATTTCGTTTCATTGTGTTTCCCTCCCAGGACTGAACGCGCCAGTCCCTTACGCCTGTCCCGGGGGGCTGAAAATCCCCCCGAAACAGAGGCTCAAGGGGTCGCAATCTCCGGCAGGCTGTAAGCTACCGGCGCTCCGGGGCCGAGGTCGAAACCGAGGAAGAACCAGCCCATGGTCAGGATTATGCCCGATATCAGCAACCAGACCGAGTAGGGCAGCATAAGCGCCGTCAGGCTGCCGAGACCGAAATCCTTCTGCCAGCGCTGGGCGAAGATCAGGATCAGCGGGAAGTAAACCATCAGCGGCGTGATGATATTGGTCGCGCCGTCGCCCACACGGTACGCGGCAGTGGCACCTTCCGGGCTGACACCCAGCAGCATCAGCATCGGCACCAGAACCGGCGCGAGGAGCGCCCACTTGGCGCTGGCCGAACCGATGAAAAGGTTCAGGAACCCGGTGAAGAGAACCAGCAGGCCCAGTACCACCGGCAGTGGAAGGCCGCTCGATTCGATGGCATTTGCTCCGTGTACGGCGCCAATGAAGCCGAGGTTCGACCAGCCGAACATTGCCACGAAGTGGGCTGCTGCGAAGGCAAGGACGAGGTAGTAGCCCATGTCTTTCATGGCTTCGGTCATCATCGCCACCAGGTCGCGGTGGTTCTTAATCGTACCGGCGGCAGCGCCGTAGGCCCAACCGGCAAACAGGAACAGCAGGAAGAACGCTGCAACCAGTGAGTTATAGAGCGGGGCGAGCGAAGCGTGGATCGAACAGGTTCCGGCCGCCATCGCTTCAGGGGGGCAGGCTTCTTCGGCGATCAGCGGCGTACCGGGCCCGAAGGTCATGAACACCCATAGGCCCACAACCACGAGCGCAGCGAGCCCTGCCCGGCCGAGTCCCTTGCGCTGTCCGGCATCGAGCGGCTTGTCCTCTTCACCGAAGTCGCGCGCCTGCGCTTCGGTCGGAGTCCATTTGCCGAGGCGCGGCTCGATGATCTTATCAGTGACGAACCAGATGATCGGCAGGTAGATGATCAGAAGCGCAGTGATGAAGTACCAGTTGCCCGCGATGTTGACGTTGAGACCTTCGACGAGACCTGACGTATCGACCGCCTGCTGCGTGATGCCGAACAGGAGCGCATCGAGTTGGCCGGGTGTGATGTTCGCCGAGAAGCCACCTGAAACACCCGCGAAGGCTGCAGCAATGCCGGCGATGGGGTGGCGGCCAGCAGCGGCGTAGAGGATCGCAGCGAGCGGGATCAGGACGACATAGCCTGCATCCGAGGCATGGTTCGACAGCATCGCAATCAGCGCGACCACAGGCGTGAGCATCGAGACGGGAGCGCCGCGAACGGCAGCACGCATACCGCTGGCGAAGAGGCCGGAGCGTTCCGCCACACCGGCGCCGAGCATCACGACGAGGACGTAGCCGAGCGGGTGGAAGTGGGTGAAGGTCTTGGGCATGTCGACCCAGAGCTTCTGAAGGTTTTCAGCTGAGAGCAGGCTGGCGGCGGTCACGAGTTGAGGCGAGCCGTCCTCGTTGACCTGCGTAGGGTGAAGGGCCGAAACGCCGAGCATGGCGCAGGCGACCGAGATGATCACAAGGATCAGGATCAAGTAGAAGAACAGGAATACCGGATCGGGCAGTTTGTTGCCCGCACGTTCTACAATCCCGAGAAACCCTTTCTGCGTTGCCGCAGCCGGTGCATCCGTCATTCGCCGCCTCCAGTCAAATCGAGGCAGAAATGACCGGAGAGTGCCGGGAAAGGCAAGCTTTTTCGGAGCACCCGGCTGCAGGCTGCCTGACCAAGCTTTGAGAAGGCCTGTTCAGCGCTGGGGGTGTTTCAGAAGTTTTGGCGATAGAATCGTTCAAAAGCCGGGAGCCAATGGCGGGAGGTGTTGAATCGGGATGGCGTGTTCCGCGGTTATGCACCTGAAGGGAAAGGGTTTTCTGTTCAAACCGGGCTGTCTTGTTGTAGGCGCAAGTCGCTCTCGGGGCGATGATACTCCGTCTCGGGACGTACACTTTGAATGTCGAATTCCTCTCAACCCTTCTCATCCATTCTCATTTCTTATCGCTTTTTTATCGCCCGCTCTCGCGGCGGCAGGGGTTCGGCCTTCGGCCTCCATCCGGCTTTCGGGTGGCGATCAGGCGGAGTGTAACCGCGAACGGAACGGTGTTGCACAAGTTCGCCATGCGCCGCGCCTACTTCACCATGGCGGCTTTGATCTCAGGGCGGTCCTCGGCGGAGTTGAGGTATTCCGGGGCGAGGCGGATGCCGCTGGCCTGTTCGTAGGCGTAGCCGTAGCCGAGGATGGCGGCGTCGGTGTCCTTGCCGCCCATGAAGGAGAGGCCGACCGGGATGCCGTGGACGTCGCCCATGGGGACGGTGAGGTTCGGATAGCCGGCGATCGCGGCGGCCCAACCTGCCCCGGCCCACTCCGGCCAGACATCGCCGTTGACGGGGTCGATGCGGGGGGCGACCGGGCCGGAGGGCGCGACGAGCACGGAGACGTTGTTTTCGGCGAGCAGTTTGTCGATGCCATTCTGGCGCGTGGCGGACTGAACGAGGGCGAGCGCCTCTGTGTAGGCTTCATCCGTCAGCGGGCCGAGCTTGTCGGACTCTTCAAGGATATCCTGGCCGAAGAGGCCGAGTTCGGTTCCGGCATTGGCGGTGTTGAAGGCGATGACGTCCGTGAGCGTCCGCGTGCTCACGGCGGCGGGGGTGGCGGCGAGATAGGCGTTGAGGCTCGCCTTGAATTCGTATTCGAGGACCAGCAACGAGGCGGCCCAGAAGCCTTCCGGCGGCTCAACACCCTCGACCTCGACGAGTTCGGCGCCCTGCCCTTCGAGGACCCGGAGCGCAGCATCAAAATGCGCGATCACATCCGGATTGTTGCCTTGCGCTGCGCGCAGCACGCCGACGCGGACCCCCTTGAGCGCTTCCGCTGACAGACCTGCCGAATAGCCGTTCTCGCCGGGGATCATCCCGTCGAGCAGCATGGCAGCTCCGCGCACGGATTTCTCCATCGGGCCGGCGGTATCCTGGCTCGGCGAGATCGGGACGATGCCTTCCTGCGGGATCAGGCCGACCGTTGGCTTAAAGCCGACGAGACCGTTGACGTTGGAGGGGCAGATGATCGAGCCATTGGTTTCCGTGCCGACGCCGCCTGCGGCGAGCGAAGCGGCGACGGCGGCGCCGGTGCCGGAGCTGGAGCCACAGGGGTTGCGGTCCAGCATGTGGGGATTACGGACCTGTCCGCCTACGGACGACCAGCCGCTGAGCGAGAAGTTCGAGCGGAAGTTGGCCCACTGGCTGAGATTGGTCTTGCCGAGGATGACGGCGCCGTTGGCGCGCAGGCTGGCGACGAGCGGGCTGTCCTTCACGGCGAAGTTCATCACGAGCGCAAGTGAGCCGGCGGTGGTCGGCATCGGGTCGACTGTTTCGATATTGTCCTTCAGGAGGATCGGCACGCCGTCGAGCGGGCCGAGCGCCTGCCCGTTGGCACGGCGGGCATCGGAGGCAGCAGCCTGGCCGAGGGCGTCGGGATTTAGGGCGAGGATGGATTGCAGGCGCGGACCGTTGCGGTCGATTGCGGTGAAGCGGTCGATGAAGGCCTGCGTGAGTTCTGTGGAGGTCAGCTCGCCGCTTTCGAGCGCGGCGGAGAGTTCGGGGAGTGTTTTCGAGATCCAGCCTGTGGCTTCGTAGCTGGCAACAGGCGCCGGGGCCGGCCCTTGTTCAGCGGCGAGGGCGAGCGTGGGCGGGGCTTCCGCGGGCGTTACGCAAGCAGCGAGGGCGAGCGCGATGAGCGCGGCGGTGAGTTTAACGTTCATGGCGCGATGTCCCCGGTTGCGATGACAGGGACGGTAATTGGAACGCGGCAAGTGACAAGGGGCCTGAGCCCTTCGCCTGCGCGGCGGTGAGCCCGACTGGAAAACAGAACGGCCTGGCCCAAGCGCGCTTCGCGCGTTGGCCGGGATGACTGATTCTACCGGGCGAACTTCTTGAACTTGAGGCGCTTGGGGTTCACCGCGTCTTCGCCGAGGCGGCGTTTCTTGTCTTCGAGGTAGGACGAGAAATCGCCTTCGAACCATTCGACATGGCTGTCGCCTTCGAAGGCGAGGATGTGCGTGGCCATGCGGTCGAGGAACCAGCGATCGTGGCTGATGATG
>CAZXQD010000039.1:0-29748 GCA_964643405.1 uncultured Hyphomonas sp.
CCATCATCATCCGCGGCCCGATGCGGCGCGTGAAGCGCGGCTCCTCGATCGGGAAGGCGCGGCCGGTGAACTCGACATCCAGCGCGAGACCTTCTGTTTCCTTCAGCGTCAGGCGCACCTTGCTGAGCGGCTCCACGACGCTGACCGAAATCGGCCCGACAAAAGTGTCCATGCGCTGCATGTTGAGCGGGCGCGAGGCGAAGATCGTCGACTGTTTCCCATCCTTGAGGATCGAGACCGAGGCATCGATCACGTTGAGGTGCGGATAGATGCCCATCGCGGCGGCGAAGAAGGTTTTGCCATCTGCGCTGTAACCGTTGAAGAAGAAGCGGTCATAGAAGTTGCGGTCCGAGCCCGCAAAGGCGACCGGTTCCGGCGTCTGGTGGATCGGATATTCGTCTCCGGCGGTGAGCATGGCGCAGGCTTCCTTCCTTTGGGTGACCTCTTGGCGGCAGGGTCGTTGCCGCTAGGTTGGCGCCGGGCGGCAGCACAATCAAGCCTGCCGCCGGGAGAGGGAGCGATGACCAGGTTCACCGTCGAGGAAGCAAACGCCTTCATGGATGCCGCCTTCAAGGGACGCGGCCGGCAGAACCGGGTGATCCTCATGGAAGAAGGCCGCGCCGTCATTCGCCTCGAAGCGGACGAAACGCACCTGCGCCCCGGGGGCTACATTTCCGGCCCGACGCAGATGAGCCTCGCCGACAGTGTGGCCTATATGGCGATCATGACGATCACCGGACTTGAGCCGATGACGGTCACCAGCAACCTCAACATCAATTTCCTGCGCCCGTGCATCGGCCCCGCGGTCGTGGCTGATGGCCGCGTCATGAAGATCGGCCAGGCGCTTGCGGTGATCGAAGTGGACATCCGGATCGAAGGCGCCGACAAACCGGCAAGCCACGCCATTGTCACCTACGCGTTGCCCCGGAAGGCCTGATCCGCGCCATGCTCGTTCGCTTCGCTGCCCTGTTCGGTTTTGTATCGGTCGCGCTGGGCGCGTTCGGGGCCCACGCGCTGGAAGGCCGGCTTACAGCAGAGGGCGCGGAATGGTGGCACACAGCGACGCTGTATGCGCTGCCGCATGCCGCGGCGGCCTTTGCGGCCGGACTGTCGGATCGTGGGGGGAACATTGCGCGCGGCGGCGCACTTGTGCTTGTCGGCGGCTTGATCTTCTCGGCGACACTCTACGCGATGGCGCTCGGCGCGCCGCGCTGGCTGGGAGCAGTTACGCCGCTGGGCGGTCTCGGGATGCTCGCAGGCTGGGCGCTGATCGCGCTCGGCGCTGGCAACCGGGTTTAGGAGCTGGCAGCGCCTTCGGCGACGTAACGGTCCGCGAGCCGGTCTGCAATGATCCGGGCGGTGTCGATCTCGCGCGCAAACGCCTCAACCTCTGCGGCTACGGGCTGCACGTCCATATCGGCCCGCACGGACACGAGATCGAGCGCTTCCTGAAAACCGCGATGCGCCATCTGGGCCCTTACGAGCGCCCGCTCAAAACTCATCACGTCGCCGCGGTTGGACGCTTTCGCATTGGCGCTGCGCAGAACCGATTCGGCCTCGGAGGTGACGCTCGCGAGACCGCCGCGCGCGGCCTGGCTGTCGGTGATGATCCGGGCAAGGATCAGCGACGGGGCCTTGGAGTCTGCGCCGATACGCGCGGCATAGAAACCGGGCGCGCCGGCGACTTCCGTGCGCCCGTGCATCAGCGTGTCTGCCAGCGAGGCAAATCCGCCAGATTCCTCGACCCATCCGGCCTCGACGACCTTGTCACAATAGGCATTCGAGGCCTGGCGAAGCTCGGATTGGCTCTTGGTAAGGGATGTCTCAACCGTCGCCTCGCCCGGCACAACCGAAACGGTTGCGCATCCCGCAAGAACGCCTAGGGATAGACATACAAGAACGCTACGCATCAATTTGCCACCCGCCAGCAGCTATGACCCCATCCAGTAAAAACAGTATGGGTGAGGTGCACATAAGTCCAGTCGTTGGCCAGAAGCTAGCCGATTATAAGTGAAGAGCGCATGAACAGACGCCAGAGCCGCCGTATTCTCTACCACCGGCATGAACCCTATGCTTCCGGGCGCCTGCGCGTCTCGCCGATTCACGAGATTTACTGGGAAGAATCAGGGAATCCGAAAGGAATACCGGTCGTTGCCCTGCACGGCGGACCCGGTGGCGGCTCCAGTCCCGAAATGCGGCGGTTCTTCGATCCCGAGCGTTACCGCATCTTCCTGTTCGACCAACGCGGGTGTGGCCGCTCTACGCCCCATTCGGAACTTGAGGCCAACACGACCTGGGACCTGGTCGACGATATCGAGGCCCTGCGCAAACATGCGGGCGTATCCAGCTGGCTCGTCTTCGGCGGCTCATGGGGCTCGACGCTAGCCCTCGCCTATGCCGTCACCCACACAAGCCGCGTACTCGGCCTCGTCCTGCGCGGCATTTTCCTCGTTTCGAAAGCCGAAATCCGCTGGTTCTATCAGGAGGGCGCGAGCCGCCTCTTCCCGGATGCGTTCGATCGCTATGTCGCCCCTATCCCGGAAGCCGAGCGCGGCGACCTTGTCACCGCCTTCTACAAGCGCCTGACCGGCACGGACGCTGCCGCCCGGATCGACGCTGCACGTGCCTGGGCGCGCTGGGAAGGCCAGACTCTTTCGATCAAGGGGCCCGTCACCACGCCGCCGCGCTTTAACGAGGATGATTTCGTCGATGCCTTCGCACGCATCGAATGCCATTATTTCATCAATGACGGCTTCTTCGAGAGCGATAACTGGTTGCTTGAACAGGCGAAGCTGAAACTTCAATCAACGCCGGGCGTGATGGTGCACGGCCGCTATGATGTAGTTACCCCACTCTCGACCGCCTGGGAGCTGGCAAAGGTCTGGCCGAAGGCAGAGCTGCACATCGTGCCGGATGCCGGCCATTCGTCCATGGAGCCCGGCATCATCGACCGCCTTGTTCAGGCTACGGATGATTTCGCTGATCAACTGGCGGTAAAGTCCCGCGCTTAGTTCACGAGGTTTGCCAGCCAGTCCGGCAGCGGCACCCAACCATTGCCGGACGCCACGCTGAGCGAGCCGAACACGAGGATCACGGCGATCAGCGGCGGCGCAATCCAGCGCACCATGAACCGCCACGCGTTCATCACGCGTCCGTCGCCGAGTTCGCTGATCAGCATTTCGCGTGACAGTGCCCAGCCCGCGAATACCGCGATCAGGAGTCCGCCCAGCGGCAGCATGAGCGAGCCGGTGATGAACTCCATGAAAGCGATGTATTCGGTCGAGAACACATAGCCGGCGCCGATCATGAAGACGGCAAAGCCGATGCCCACAGCAGCGCCGGCGCGCGTGACGCCCTGCTTCTCTTCCAGCCAGGAGACGGCCACTTCCATCAGCGAGATGGACGAGGTGAAGGCGGCAAACAGCGCCAGCGTGAAGAACACCCCGCCGAAGATTTCCCCGCCCGGCATCTGGCCGAAGGCAATCGGGAGCGTCACGAAGAACAGTTCAGGCCCCTGCGCCGGCGAAAGACCCGCCGCAAACACGATGGGGAACACGGCAAAGGCCGCAACCAGCGCAACCAGTGTGTTTGAAAGCGCAATGGTCGCCGAGACATTCGGAATGTCGGTATCGCGCGGCAGGTAGGCGCCGTAGGTCATCATCAGGCCGAGGCCGACGCCGACCGAGAAGAAGGCCTGCCCCAGCGCTGCAAGGATCGTCGGCAGCCCTACAAGCGAGAAGTCCGGCTGCAGGATGAAACGGGCCGCTGCCGCGCCGTCGCCTTCAACCAGTGCAAAGCCGACCATGCCAAGCAGCATGACGAAGAACAGCGGCATCAGGATCAGGTTCACGCGCTCAAGACCGCTTTTGACGCCGCGCGCCACAACCACGATATGCGCGAGGATGAACAGCGCCAGGAGCAGCAGCACCATCGGCCGGTTGGCAATCGTCGCCTCGAAATTCGCGCGCGAGCCGGCCGCATCGATACCTTCAAACGCGCCAGACACTGCCTGCGGGATATAGCTGAGCACCCAGCTGGAAATCACCGCATAGAAAGTCAGGATGAAGAACGAGGCGACCGTGCCAACCCAGGCGACGAGGCCCCAGTATTTCGACCGGCTTTCCGCCCGCGCCAGCGAGTGGGCCCCCTCAACCGCCGACATGCCGGATTTCCGGCCCATCGCATATTCCGCCATCAGAAGCGGCAGGCAGAGGAAAGCCACGCAGAGGATGTAGATGATGATGAAGGCGCTGCCGCCATACTCGCCCGCGAGATAGGGAAAGCGCCAGAAATTGCCGAGACCGACGGTGGAGCCGACGGCGGCCAGGATGAAGCCGATCCGCGAGCCCCATTCTTCAGTCTTCCGGCCAATCTCTGCCATGAATCATGCTCCCCGGGGCATTGTTTGGCGGACCCTTAGCCGATCAGAGGCAAAAATCAACGCGGCTGGCAGGTTTCCGACTAAAACAATCCACGCGCTGACAGCTTTTCGTCCTGATGTAGGTGCGCCGACAAGATCAAGCCGAAACAGGCCATCACAGTGATCAGCGCTGTACCGCCATAGGAGATCAACGGCAGCGGCATACCCAGCACCGGCAGCAGGCCGAGAACCATTCCGCTGTTGAAGATGGCGAAGAAGGCGATCGTCGAGGTGGCCCCGATGGTCGCCAGCCTCCCGAACCAGCTCTTGTTGCGCGCCGCCACCCGGAACGACCAGGCGAACAGGAAAGCGAACACACACAAGAGACCGACGGCGCCGAGGAAGCCGAACTCCTCGGCAATGATGGTTAGGATGAAGTCTGTATGCTGTTCGGGCACGTATTCCTGCTGCGACTGGATGCCCTGCAGGTAGCCGCGGCCACTGAAGCCGCCAGCACCGATGGCGATCTTCGCCTGCTCGATCTGGTAGCTTTCGCCAAGGCCGTTGGTGGCTTGCCCGGTGATGCCGGCTATCAACGTATCCACACGCTCGCGCTGATAGGGCTCAAGCACAAAGGTGTAGATCGCGGGCACCGAGGCGATACCGACCACCATCGCACCTGCCACGTAACGCATCGCGATGCCGGCAAAGAAGATGATCATTGCTCCGGACGCGGCCAGCGCAAGCGCCGTTGAAAGGTTCGGTTGCTTGAACACGAGGGCTGCCGGAACCAGCATGATCAGCAGTGCGCCGCCATGTACCCAGAGCGGCGGGCTTTGCCCGTTCGTCGGCATCATGCGCTGGTAATAGCTCGCCAGCGCCATTGTCACGGCGAGTTTTGCAGGCTCGGATGGCTGAAGGCCGATCGGTCCAAGCTTCAACCAGCGTGCCGCGCCGCCGCCCATGACGCCGAAGAAATCCACCATGACCAGAAGCACGATCACAACCGCATAGGCTGGCCAGGCGAGTTTCGACCAGACACCAAGCGGAAGCAGCGCCAACACGATCATCAGCACGAAACCGATCGCGAGGCGCGTAAGATGATCGCGCCAGAGGTTCGCCTCTTCCGGTGAGGGCGCCTGTGCTACAGGGTCCCACCCGACAGAAAACAGCATTGCCGCACCGGTGAGCCCAACCGCCACGATCAGCAGGATGATGCTCCACGGAAGGCGCGCGATCTTGCCCAAGGGACCGAAGTTCGCAAAGTGCAGCGCCCGTGCTGTAGAGGTACGCGCCTCGCCGCGGGTAAAGCCGGTATAACCGTCGCGGCTCATGCCGGATCTCCTTCCGGCGTGCCGTCCGTATCCGGATTTTTTACCGCTGCGCGCTTCGCATACTCGGCCGTGCGACCGCTATTCATCTTGATGGCGGCGGCAAGGATATCGCGCCCGACCGGGGCCGCTGTGCGCGAGCCACCCTCGCCATGTTCGACGATCACTGAAACGGCAAACCTGGGATTGTCTGTCGGCGCATAGGCCACGAACAAGGCGTGGTCGCGCAGCTCGCGGGCAATCGCGTCGCCGCCCCGAATACCGCGCGCGCGTTCTTCCGCCGAAATCCGGCGGACCTGCGCCGTACCTGTCTTGCCGGCGAGACGGATGCCGCCGAGACCGAGATCGCCCGAACGGTAGGCCGTGCCACCCGGCTCGGAAGACACACCGAACATGCCGGCCTTCTGGATTTCCATGATCGTGGGATCCAGCGGCGCATCCAGCGTCTTGTCTTCCGGCGATGGCGGGCCGAGCCCGATGAGCTTCGGCTTCAGCGGAGCCCCCGTCGCGGCGATCCGCGCCGTCATCAGCGCCAGCTGTAGCGGCGTGGTGCCGAGCTGTCCCTGCCCGATGCCGAAGTTCAGCGTTTCGCCTTCAAACCACGGCTCACCGCGCGCCTTCATCTTCCAGTCAGGATCAGGCACAAGCCCGGATCGCCCGCCTGTCATGCCAAGCACGAATGTCTCGCCGAAGCCGAACTTATGCGCCACTTCCGCAATCTTGCGGACGCCCGTGCGCCGCGCGATCTCATAGAAATAGACGTCACATGAATGCTTTATGGCATTGTGCATGTTCATCGTGCCATGGCCGCCGCGTTTCCAGCAATGCCATGTGCGGTTGCCGAACCTGTAGCTGCCGGGGCAGCGCACAGTGTCGGATGTCTTCACGACGCCCGCCTCGAGGGCAGCGGTGGCCACCACCATCTTGAACGTCGAGCCCGGCGGATAGACGCCGCCATGCGCGCGCGGATAAAGCGGCGCCATCGGATTATCGCGCAGCTCGGCATAGTCCTTGCCGGATATTCCGTTCACGAATGAGTTGGGATCGAAGGCCGGGGTCGAAACCATCGCCAGCACGTCACCGGAAGCCACATCGATCACCACCGCCGCGCCGCTCTCGCCTTCGAAGCGCTCGATCGCCGTACGCTGCAGTTCGGCGTCGATGGTAACGTAGAGGTCCTTGCCGGGCACCGCCGCGTTGGCGGGATCCTGCTCCAGTTCCTGCATTGGCCGGCCGTGCGCATTGGTCACGACGCGGCGGCGCCCGGGCCGCCCGCGCAGCCAGTCCTCGGCAAAGCGTTCCATGCCCTGCCGGCCGACACGGATGTCCGGATGGCGCAGCAGGTCCTCGAAGGATTTGAGCTCCGCGCCCGTGCGCCCTTCGGCCATGCGCGTGATGTCATCTGCGCTAGCGCGCGCGACATAACCCAGCACGTGCGCAAAATCCCGCCCGCGCGGATAGGACCGCGTGGAGGCCATCTGCACGTCCACGCCTTCCATCTCGACAGCGCGCACGCGCAGGCGCGCGAATTCTTCATAGCTGAGCTCCTGAACCACCGTGACCGGCAGGAAACTCGCCCTGCGGAGACGGTTGTTCTGGATGTCCTGCATCACCCGCTTGATGCGCTCTTCCGGCAAGTCGATGAACCGGCTCAATTGGCGCAGCGTCGCCTCGGCATCGTCGAGCCGCTCCGGCACGACAGACACCCGGCCAGCCTGGCGCTGGGATGCGAGCGGCCGGCCGAAGCGGTCAAGGATCTGACCGCGTTCCGGCGGCGCCAGTACGAGGCGGATGTGGTTTTCAGCGGCGAGCTTCTCGTAATGCTCGGCTTCAAGGAACTGCAGCTGTGACAGGCGCGCCACGAGCGTCGCAAACACGGCACCACCTGCACCCATGGCCAGCAAGAGACGGCGGTCGAAATCCGCATCGGGACTGAGCCTGCGTGCCATCAGCTGCCTCCAGGAGATTCGCCGGGACGCCGGCCAAGATCGAACATCCGGTTGCCGACGGCGTAGACAGCGCCCGTGGCAATGAAACTCGTCAAGAGCGGCCAGGCACGCACCACATGGTCGCTGGTGATGCTGGCAAAGCCCCAAACCAGCAGGAACGCCACGACCAGCATCACGATGGGACCAACCACGGCAACCAGCGTGTCGCGCATGCCGTCCGTCTGATCGGCGATGGCCGCGCTGAGGCCGTAGACCAGGAGGTTGATCATCGCGAAGCAGCCAAGCGGCGCATTCGATACGATGTCCTGCATCAGGCCGAACAGGACCAACAGCACCATCGGGCGCAGCGCCAGGCCGACGCGGCCCCAGCCCATTGCGCCCCACAGCGCCGCAAAAGGCCAGGCGAGCGGAATCCCGAAGAAGGCCTTGGGTGTCATCCCGAGCACGCCGACGATGGCAATGATCGCAGCACCGAACAGGAGGCGGGGGCTGGGTCCGGACTGGCTCCAGAGCGTGCGCTGCTTCCGGTTCTTCCTTGCTCCCGCCACGGCGCTACTCGCCCCCCTGCTGCGGCGCGGCGGGCAGGCCGACCGAGTTGGGATCCTCCTCGGACGTCTGCACAGTCGAAGTCTGCGCGGTGTCTGGTGCAGACGCCGGCTCACTCGCGGCGGCCACCACGGGCGTCTGCGTGACAGCGGGACGCCTCGGCTGCGGCGCCGGGCGCGCTGCGGCAGCCGGCGGTGTCTTGGTTTCTTCGGCGATGACCGGCTCCGGCGGCAATTCCGACTCCGGTACAGGCTCGACGATATCCGGCGGGGCGATCATCCGCACATAGCCGCTGGAATGCTCGCGCATCGCGAGGCGCACGATCCATTCGGAGCCCTGCTTCGACACCGTGCCGACCACGAGACCGCGCGGATAGGCGCCACCTTCGCCAGAGCTGAGGATGCGCTCGCCCTCGATGAAATCCGCCTCTTCCGGCAGATCCTTCAGTACGCCGCGGTCCCGGTCCTTGCCCTGCAGGATCGCGCGCACGCCACTGACCTCGCCGAGTACCGGCAGCTGGCTCTGGTAATTGCTGACCAGCAGGATGCGCGACGAGCGCTCACCCAGCTGGATGACGCGGCCCACGAGCCCACCCTCGTTCATCGCAACGGCGCCAGGCACCACGCCCTGCCGGCTGCCGGCATTGGCCAGCACCGTCTGTGCAAACGGCCCGTCGATCACCGTCGTGATGCGCGCCGTCACGCCGCGTTCCGGCGGCTCGCCCATCAGGTTCAGGATACGCTCATAGGTTTCCATCCGCTCGGCCATCGAGATGGCAGCGGCCTTGTAGCGCGCCAGGTCGCGCACTTCGTTCTCGAGTTCCTTTATGCGCCGTTCACGGTCCGCCTGCCCGCTCACCTGCGCCCAGATGCTGGTGTCTGATGGCGCGCCGATCCGGTCGCTGATGGTCGTGCGCGTGGGGACGAAGAAGTTGGCAATCTGCGGTGCGGACTGGGCCACGATCAGCGCGAGCGCGCCAAAGATCAGGATGCCCAGCGAAACCCGCCGCGCGCCTGATTTCTGACCGGAACGGCCGGAACGTGCCATGCCTCAGGCTCCCTGCAATGCCCTAGAGGCTAGACCTCCGGGCAGAGAACGCTCTTCATCTTGGAGTAATTCTCGAGGACCTGTCCACAGCCGTTGACCACACATTTCAGCGGATCATCGGCAATCATAACAGGCAGCTGGGCCTGGTTGCGGATCACGGTGTCGAGATTGCGCAGGAGGGCGCCGCCGCCTGTCAGCACAATGCCGCGGTCCACGATATCGGCCGCGAGTTCCGGCGGCATCGCTTCAAGCGCAATCTTCACGGCATCGATGATGTCGGTGACGGGCTCGCGCAGCGCTTCGGCGATCATAGCTTCGGTGATTTCGGTTTCCTTCGGCACGCCGTCCAGCGTGCCACGGCCGCGCACGGTCAGCGCCATGCCGGTGCCGTTTTCCGGCGGCATCGCGGTGCCGATTTCCTTCTTGATGCGCTCGGCCGACATTTCGCCGATCAGGATCTTTTGCTCGCGGCGCAAGTAGTTGACGATCGCCTGGTCCATCTTGTCACCGCCGACGCGCACCGAGCGCGAATACACGATGCCGCCGAGGGACAGGACGGCCACTTCCGAGGTACCGCCGCCAATATCAACGACCATCGAGCCGGCCGGATCATCGATCGGCAGGCCGGCGCCGATTGCGGCCGCCATCGGCTCCTCGATCAGCTCGACATGGCGGGCACCGGCCGCGAGGGCCGACTGGTGGATGGCGCGGCGCTCGACGCTGGTAGCGGAGCTGGGCACGCAGATGATGATGAGGGGAGACACGAACGCCCGGCGGTTGTGAACCTTCCGGATGAAGTGCTTGATCATTTCCTCGGCGACTTCGAAGTCCGCGATCACGCCGTCGCGCATGGGGCGGATGGCCTCCATGTTGACCGGGGTCTTGCCGAGCATGTTCTTCGCCTGCTCGCCGACCGCGTAAACGATCTTGCGACCGCCCTGCGTCATGTACGCCACGACCGAAGGTTCATCGAGCTGGACGCCCTGACCCTTCACATAGACGAGGGTGTTGGCGGTTCCGAGGTCGATGGCCATATCCGTGGACAGGAGGCCGAGGAGACTACCGATCATGGTCTGTGCGAGCTCTTTCTGTATGGTCCGAACCGTTCCGTTCGCCCACTTTCAATTATCTGATCTCAGCCCTGTACACCATGTGCCGTTAACGCTCCTTTAAAGCAAGTGACAGCCCGCAGTTTTATGGAACGCTTCGTTCACTGACCCTGAATCCGTTGAATTTGCTGGCGAGCCGAGCAGCGTGTGCGCAGCAGGAACAGGTCTAGCGGTACGAATCGTTCCGATTTCCTTAACAAAACACGGGACGCTGTTAAGACATCGTACGCCTCTATCCGGCCGCCACGCCACGCTTGAGTCGCCGGATGAGCGGGAAATGAACGCGTCGTTCGGATTTGGTTGATGCCGGCTCTGGCAATCTTCACCCTGCAACGCCGGTGAAGACCGCGCGCCGCGGGACTCCCCCCTCCACGGGCCCGGCGCGAGGCCTGCCAAACCTCCCCCTCCGGGCGGGCCGACCGTCTCCCGGCGTTGCGATTTTCCTTCAGGCCGCCGTCACAAAGGTCGCGATGACCTTCTTGCGGCCGGTCTTGTCGAAGTCGACCGTCAGCTTGTTGCCCTCGGTGAAAGCCACCCTCCCATAGCCGAACTTGTCATGGAACACCCTTGCGCCGACCGGGAAAGCATCCGGTCCGGACGCCGTGGCGCTGAGGCCCGAGGCTTCCCTCGGCGGCGCCCCGGAAGGCCGCGCCGCGTTCTCCTTTAGCCGCTTCCAGCCAGGGCTCTGATAGTCCGACCGCTCGCCCAGATCCTCGACCGTCCCGACAAAGGCCGTTTCCGCACCCGGCATGCCGGAATACCCGGTCTCCGAGACCGCATCGACATGCTCGTGCGGCAACTCGTCGATGAACCGGCTGGGCAGAACCGATTGCCAGCGGCCATAGATCATCCGGTTGGCCACAAACGAGATGTAACAGCGCGCCCGTGCCCGCGTGATGCCGACATAGGCAAGGCGCCGCTCTTCCTCGAGCCCGCGCAGCCCGTTCTCGTCGAGCGAACGTTTCGAGGGGAACACTTCCTCCTCCCAGCCGGGAAGGAACACGACCGGCCATTCGAGGCCTTTCGCGCCGTGCAGCGTCAGGATCTGCACTTGGTCATCGCTGCCCGCCCCAGAGGCGGCGTCCATCACCAGTTCGACATGCTCCAGGAAGCCTGCCAGCGTGTCGAACTCGCCCATCGCGCGGACAAGTTCTTTCAGGTTGTCCAGCCGCCCCTGCGCCTGCGGGCTGCGATCCTTCTGCAGCATGTCGGTATAGCCCGACTCCTCGAGAATCACTTCCGCGAGTTCGGTATGCGGCATGCCGTTGGCCAGCTTGTCGCGCCACAGATTGATCTGGTCGATGAACAGGGTCAGTCCGCGCTTGGCCGGGCCTTTCACCTCATCGGTCTGCAGCACCATCGGCGTCAGCGTGAACAGGCTGCGCCCGTCGGCGCGCGCATAGGCCTGCAGCTTCGCCAGCGTCGAATCGCCCACCCCGCGCTTCGGCTCGTTCACGACACGCTCGAAAGCCAGGTCATCGTCCGGCGAGCGCACCAGCCGCAAATAAGCCATCGCATCGCGAATCTCGGCGCGCTCGAAGAAGCGCGGGCCACCGATCACGCGGTAAGGAATGCCGAGCAGGATGAACCGCTCCTCGAAGGCCCGCATTTGCCAGGACGCGCGCACCAGCACGGCGCAGTCATCATGCCGTCCGCCGCCGCGCACATGGCTTTCAATGTCGTCCGCGATCAGCCGGCTCTCCGCCTCGCCGTCCCAGAGGCCGCGCACCTTCACTTTCGGCGCATCCGGATCATCCGCCGCTGCGCTGTCATCGCCGACAAACAGCGTCTTGCCGAGCCGGCCTTTGTTATGCGCAATTACCGAGGAGGCAGCCGCGAGAATGTGCCGTGTCGAGCGGTAGTTGCGCTCCAGCCGCACGACCTTGGCGCCCGGAAAATCCTTTTCGAAGCGCAGGATATTGTCCACTTCCGCGCCGCGCCAGCCGTAGATCGACTGGTCGTCATCTCCGACGCAGCAGATATTCTTCGAGCCCTGCGCTAGGAGACGCAGCCACAGATACTGCGCGACGTTCGTGTCCTGATACTCGTCCACAAGGATGTAGCGGAACTTCGAATGGAAATCCCGCAGCAGGTCCGGGTTTTCCTGGAAGATCGTGATGTTATGGATCAGGAGGTCGCCGAAATCGCAGGCGTTCAGCACTTTCAGCCGCGCCTGATAGATGCGATAACACTCGATGCCCTTGCCATTGCCGAAATGGCCCGCCTCCTCATCCGGCACCTTGTCAGGCGTCAGCGCGCGGTTCTTCCAGCCATCGATCAGTCCGGCCAGGTTGCGCGGCGTCCATCGTTTCGGATCAAGGTTCTCCGCCTGCACGATCTGCTTGCAGAGGCGCACCTGGTCATCCGTGTCGAGGATCGTGAACGAGGATTTGAGGCCGACAAGTTCGGCATGCTGGCGCAGGATCTGCGCCGAGATCGAGTGGAACGTACCGAGCCAGCGCAGCCCTTCGCCCGCCTCACCGAGCAGATGCAGCGCCCGCTCCCGCATCTCGCGCGCGGCCTTGTTCGTGAAGGTCACCGTCAGCGTCTGCGACGGCCAGGCCAGCCGCGTCGCCACGATATGCGCGAGCCGCGCCGTCAGCACGCGCGTCTTGCCGGTGCCCGCGCCCGCCAGCACCAGCAGCGGGCCTTCGGTATGCAGCACAGCCTCGCGCTGCTCGGGGTTCAGCCCCTTCAGGTACGGCGCATTCTCCGCTACCGGCTGGGGCGGGCGCGCAGACGCCATCTGGCTGATCGGGAGACGATTCGGATTGGACATGACCACCCATATACACCACCGGCGCGGCGCTGTTACCCCGTTCCTGCTGCGTTCCGGCTTAACCGCCTGACCCATTCCGCGGCCGCGCTGCGCCTTTACCGGTAGCAGCCGGATCCATCGCCATGCCCTCACCGCCTCCTGCCGATTTCCGCTTCGGCCTCTTTTTCCGTCTGGGCGCGGCGATCACCGCGGGCCTCCTCTGGGCCCTCCTGCTCGGCATGGCAGGCGGCGCGGCGGCGGTGCTGATGGGCGGCGAGACGGGGCCGGCACTCGTCCTCGTCATTGCAGTCGTCTTCTTCCTGCAGCTCGCCAATATCGTGGCGCGAGATACGGCCATGAAGCTGCGCTGGCGCATCTCGCTCGGCCGCGAAGAGGCTTGGTTGCGCCTGCCCTCCGGCCGCCTGCTGTTTGGCCGTGCGCCTGCGCTGAACACCTCACTGCGTTATGCTGACATCCGCCACCTCGAATGGCGCGAGGAAGCGATCACCAGTCTCGGCTTGGTCACGATCAACAAGGTCTACGCCGTGCGCTTGAAGGATGGCGGTCTGATCCTCCTCGGTGAGGACCGCCCGATCCCGCGCACGATGCAATGGACAACGCTCTCGGGCGAAGCCGCCCAAGCGCTTGCCCGCGCCGCCCGCGTGCCGATGAAGCGCCTGCCGGCCGCACAAGGCGAAGGCGGCTTCCTCACACTGTGGGGAACAGTCCGCCCCGAATGGCCGGGCACGGACGATGGTTCTGGTCTCAGCGAAGCCGACACGCGCGCCCTGCACCGGCGCCTCGCCCTGACGAACCTGATCCCGGCCGCCGCATTCGCCATCGTGCTTCTGGTGGTCAGTCTTTCCGGAACGCGATCGTGACCTGGCCGATCTCGATGCCGTAGCGCGTGACATAGGCGCGGTTGATCAGCACATCGTCTTCCATCAGGAACATCCAGTCATTGAAGCCGACATTCCACACAGAGTCGCCGACCTTCAGGTCGACCTTGTACTTCCAGTTGAATGCATTGCCGCTGACCTGCCCCACCGCCGGCACCGGCACATCACCCGCCGTGCCGCGATACTGGCCATTCCCGAGAATGTCGATCTCCCAGACTCGTGTGTCGCGCTCGCCGTCATCATAGACGAACTTCTCCGTCAATGTCAGGCGGTTGCCCTCGACCTCGCCGGTGATGTCCACCTTGAACTGCCGGCGCACCTTGCCGAACCGGTCCTCGAACAATCCGTAGGCGGTCGTCTCGCCCGCGAAGTATTCCTCCAGAACCAGCTGGCGCGGTGCAGCTTCGAACTGCTCCAGCGAACTTGAGGAAGCACACCCCGTCACCGTCGCGGCGGCGAGCATGGCGGGGGCAACAAGGGCGGCACGTTTCATGGGCTGAGGTCCGGTCTGCAATCAAACTTATAGGCCTTTTACGCAGCCCGGACCCTGCTGGATGACCTGACTTTGCCGTTCAACCTCCGCGACGCACCAGAAAGATGCCCCCAGCCACCAGCGCCAACCCCAGCCATCGCATCGGTGTCATCGGCGCGCGCAGGGCGCCGAGCAGACCGAAATGATCAATCACGGCGGCGCTGCCGAGCTGTCCGGCCAGCACCAGCAGCACCGCCGTCGCGACACCGAGGCGCGGCGCCAGAACCGTGATGGATACAACATAGAATGCAACGAACACCCCGCCCGCAAGCAGGTGCACGTGCACCGGCGCGGATGATGCCTGCCCGCCACGCGGCGCGGCCAGCATCAGCCCCAGCGTGCAGGCCAGCGCTACGGCGAAGAGGCAGGCCGCCGCATTGACGGCGCCGATCCTTTGGCCGAGCCCCCCGTTCAGCGCCGCCATCACAGGTATGCCTGCGCCGGCGATGAGCAGCAGGATCGGCGCAAGGCTGGTAGATGTCACCGCGCCGTCCCGGTACGGATCTTTTCCCGATAAGCGTCCACCGGCAGTCCGCCGATACCCCAGTCCTCCAGCGCGACCTCGTCGATCACGACAAAAGTGGTTGCCGGGGATTTGTCCAGCACATCGACAAGTAGCTGGGTAACGCCTGCGATCAGCTGCGCTTTCTGCGCCGGAGTCGCACCTTCGCGGGTGATCTTTATGTTCACATAGGGCATGTCTTCTACCTTTCCTGCTTCAGTCCGTATGCGGTATGATCTGGAAAACCTTGGCAATGATGCGCCAGCGGCCGCCTTCCCGTATCAGGGTGAGAAAATCGACAAAATCCCGCGCTCCTATCGAGCAACGTACCCTCGCGAAGGCCGTGTTCTCGCCTGCGAACGCGATCGTCTCGATAACGTCGCGCCGCAATTGCCCTTGTGAAGCCGGGGACGTTCTCGCCGCAACAACGGGGAAATACTCTTCCATTGACCGGATCAGCGCCGGTGTTTCGTCGCCCGTCGCATAGACGGCGCGGGGATGGAACACCCGCGCAAGGATCGCCGTATCGCAGTGGTAGAGGCCGTCGAAGTAATCCTGCAAGACACGCGAAATGTCCATGAATGGCGGATTCATGCAGCAAGTCCTTCCTGCTTAAGGGCAAGCGCCACCGATGGGCGGGTTCCAATCCGGGCGTAAAAAGCGAGGACATGCGGCCAGGGAACAAGAGACACGCCGATGAACCCGGTCCAGTTCAGGATCACGAAGCCATAGGCGTCCGCGACCGAGAATTCATCGCCGAGCAGGAAGGCGCGTCCGTCTGCCAGCATCGCTTCGACATGCCCGATCTGCCGTGCGAGCCGCGCCAGCGCCCCGTCCCGCTCTTCCGGTGTCAGCGCGCGACCAGCGAAGAACGGTCCGAAAGCCTTGTGGAGTTCGGATGAAAGGAAACTGAGGCATTCGGCAAGCCGGGCGCGCCCATAGGCATCATCGGGCAAAGCCCCCCGGACCGAATACAGCTCGGCGAGCAGGCCGAGTATGGCAGTGTTCTCCGTTAGCACGGTGCCATCACTCTGCTGCAGTGCAGGAACATAGCCGCGCGGATTGATGGCGCGATAGTCGGCCCCCGAAGCTGTCCTCCCCGTCTCCGTGTCCACACGCTCGTCGGTGTACGGAGCATCGGCTTCGTTCAGCACGATGCGTGCCGCCATCGAGCACGCGCCCGGCTTGTAGTAAAGTTTCATGCTGCATCTCCCTGCTGGCAGTATTCGCCGGAGACATGCGGATCGTGGTAACCCTTGGCAACCAGGTTTCTATAGGTTACCGAAAGTATCAGGTTACCGCCGGGAAACCGCGCCTTTCCGAAGAGAACCGCGTCATGCCCCTGAAGATGCGCAAGAACAGGTCGCCCGTGCCGCCGGAGCCCTGCTCGTTGACCGAATGCATGAATGTCATCGCGGGCGCCTGGGCGCCGAACGTAATCTGGTGCCTGCGCGCCGGGCCTCGCCGCTTCAGCGAGCTGCGCGCCGACATTCCGCCGGTCTCGGCAAAGGTATTGTCACAACGTCTCAGCGAACTGGAAGCGAGGGGCGTGGTGCTGCGTCATGTGCGGCCCACGTCGCCGCCCTCGGTCGAGTATGAACTGACACCGCTCGGCGCCGAGATCATACCCGCCCTGGAAGCGATCGTGGATGTAGGCCACCGCCTGAAAGCGCGGAGCCGCCGGAAAGCCTAGTACAGGGTCGCGAGCGCCTTGCCGTCATAGTCGCGCAGGTCAGCGAAGCGGCCTTCCTTGACCTTCTTGGCCCATTCCGGGTCCTGCAGCAGCGCGCGGCCAACGGCGACGAGGTCGAACTCGCCCTTGTCGAGGCGGGCTTCAAGGTCATCGAGCGACCGGCGCGGCGCGCCTTCGCCCGCAAAGGATTTCTCGAAGTCACCGTTGAGGCCAACCGAGCCGACGGTGATCGTCGGCAGGCCGGTCAGCTTCTTCGCCCATCCGGCGCCGTTTAGGCCGTTCGGGCCATCCACGTCCGGGAATTCCGGCTCCCAGTAGCGGCGCTGCGAGACGTGCAGGCAGTCGACGCCGGCATCAACGAACACCTTGAGGAAGGCTTCCAGTTCCTTCGGCGTCGGCGCGAGGCGCGCGGTATAGTCCTGCTGTTTCCACTGCGAATAGCGCAGGATGATCGGATAGTCCGGGCCGACCTTCTTGCGAATTTCGCGGATGATGTCGCCGCCAAAGCTCGCGCGCTCGACGAGGCTGCCGCCATAACGGTCCGAACGTTTGTTCATCGCGTCCCAGAAGAACTGGTCGATCAGGTAGCCGTGGGCGCCATGGATCTCCAGCGTGTCAAAGCCGAGCCGCTTGGCGTCTGCGGCGGCATCCGCATAGGCCATCACCATGTCCTCCACTTCGGCCGTGGTCGGCTCAGGCAGCACCTGCTTGCCGGTATGCGTCACGCCCGAGGGGCTGTCTGTCGGCGCTTCAGGATGCGGGCCGCTGCCGGCTTTGCGCACCATGCCCTGATGCCAGATCTGCGGGGCGATCGCGCCGCCACTCGCATGCACCTTCTCCACAACGCGGCCCCAGCCTTTCAACGCGTCGGCCTTGTAGAAGTTCGGAACGTTCGGATCATTCGATGAGCCGCCCCGGCGCACCACGGTGCCCTCGGTCACCAGCAGGCCGACATCGGCTGCAGCCCGGCGGGCGTAATAGTCCGCCACGTCCTCGCCCGGCACGCCGCCCGGCGAGCGCGAGCGCGTCATCGGCGCCATGACGACCCGGTTCCGGAGTTCCAGTTTGCCGAGTTTGAAGGGGGTGAACAGGGTGCGCGCCATGGAAATATCCTCTTTAAGCTGCGCGAGACTTGGGACGCGAGCTCGTTTTCGTCAACCATTGACGCCGCCCCGCTGGAGCGGCACCCCTATCCTCACGCTTTAGCGGGGGTAAACATGAAGCGCCTGATCGCCCTGGCCCTTACGGGCCTCATCGCCGCCTGCCAGACACCGGGATATGACTACGCCGCCCGCGCCGCACCGAACTATCCGGCGGCGCTGGACTATACCGACGTCGTCGTCGGCCGCTTCGACGGGCCGGCAGGCGATCTGGCCGAGGCCGAGTTCGATGCCGTGATCCGGTCAACCGAGCTGGAAGGCCGCCCGTGGTTCATCGTACAGGACCCGGACCGGCCTCAGGGCCGCTATACCGGCGGCGTGAGGGTCACGAGCTACCGGGGCGAGATCCGCCGCGAGACCGAGCGCCAATGCGTCGAGTATGACGCGCCCTTTGACTGCGAACGCCGCGCGGTGGTCGAGCGCGAATGCCTGAAGGAAATCGTCGACGTCGAGGTCACCGCCACGCTGGTCGACATGGCCGCCAACCGGCCGGTCTTCACCTCCGCCAAGGGCGGCACGACCGAGCGCGAAGACTGCTACGATGTGGGCGAATATCCGGACACGGATCAACCAACCGGAACGGTCGGCTCGACCATCTACGAAACCTATGACCCCTATGACGCGCCCTATGGCATGATCCAGCAGGCCGTACCTGAAGCCGTGCGCCTCTTCCGCTTCGACATCGCACCCTACATGGCCAGCTTCCGGGCCGAGATCGTGACGAAGCCGCTGACCGGCGAGGAGAAAGGCGATGCCCGCTTTGCCGCCGCCGTGAAGGCTACCAAGCAGGGCAATTTCCTCGGTGCCTGCGCCCAGTGGGACGAACTTGCCGCCGCCTATCCCAATGCACCCGGCATCCAGCACAACCAGGGCGCCTGCCAGGAAGCCCGCGGCGACATGCCCGGCGCGCACTCGCAATACGCCCGCGCCGCCGAACTCGCGCGCGGCATTCCGCTGCTGAAGGAAAAGGACGCAAAAGCCATCTTCGACGCCCTCGAACGCGTCAACCGCGGCCGATACGAGAACACGCTGATCGATCAGGCAAGGGATGATGGCGGGAGCTGAGCGTTAACGCTTCAGCCCTGGAAAACGCCGATCAGCGGCAAGCCGGCGGCGCTCGCTTCAGCGGCAATGCCCCAGACGACTCCGGCGGCAAAAGCCACAACACTGAACGCGGTCTTGTAGAGGATGTTCTTCAACACGACCCGCACTCCCACGCTGGCACACCGTGACCAACGAAGTGCAAACGGGAGGCCGCCTTGTCAACGCTTTTTTAACCGTCTTTCGGATCAGGCCGTTCGCGCTTGTGCGCATCTGTCAGCCTTGCCTGTTTTTCGGCCTTTGCCGCCTCGAGTTTCTTCTCGGCTTTCGTGCGCCCGAACTTCGCGCGGTTCTCTTTCGCGCGCTGCTCGGCCTCGGCCTTCTCCTTCGCCTTGCGCACCTTGTTGAGATTGACCGGCGTGGTCATGCTGCTGCGATCCGCGCGTCGAGCTTCGCTTTGACCTCCGGCCATTCACGGTCGAGGATCGAGAAGAACACGGTGTTGCGGACGTGCCCATTGCCGACAATCTTGTGATTGCGAAGGATGCCTTCCTGCACGGCGCCGAGTTTCAGCACCGCCGTGCGCGAACGCATGTTGCGCTCGTCCACCTGGTACTGCACGCGCTTGGCGCCCCATTCCTCAAACACATGCCCCATCAGCAGGCGCTTGCAGGATGGGTTCACCACTGTGCCCTGCGCTTCCGGCGCATAGCAGGTCATGCCGACCTCGACTGTCTTGTTGGCCTCGCTCGGGTCAAGCCAGCTGGTGATGCCGAGGAAGGCGCCATCAGAGGGGCGTGTCACGATGAACGGGATCATCGTGCCGTCGATCGTCCGCTTGCGGATGACACTGATCCACTCGGTTACCCAGTCGCCCGGCGCCCAGTGGGACCAGAGCCTGAAAATCTCCGGCGCTCGCTCATTCAGCGCATGGAGCTCCGGCGCATCCGTTGCCTCGTCAAAGGGGCGCAGGCGCACATGCGCATTCTCGAGGATGAGCGGGGCGAGTGTCATGGCCGTCGCGTCATTCCTTGTTGGCGTCGCGCCATTGTTCCATCGCCAGCGAAATGGCGAAGGTCTCGCGATATTTGGGGCTGGAGGCAGGCCGCGGCGGCTTCTGCGAGGTCAGCGCCATGATCTCGGCCAGCTTGTTGTGCGCAGCGCCCGCCTGCCCGGCGCCGATATAGGCATGCAGCTCGACCAGCGCCGAGGACAGCGGGTCATGCGCGCGGATCACGAAATAGGGCTCGTCCTCCGCCAGCTTGCCGAGCACATCGAACTGCGAGGGATTGGATTTGGAGCCGACAGGGGGCTTTGACATGGCATGGGTCTTTCTGGACGGGAGATGATTCTCTGAACCTACCTTATCCGCCCGCCGCGCCAGCGTCTGCAAGCCTGTCAGATGCCGAAGGATCGCCGATCCGGGGCCTTGCGCCCTTTCACTTGGCCTTGATCCCGAGCCAGTCAGCCCTGCACCGGCATCCCGTAGCGCTCGATCCTCAGGACCTCGCCCGTGAAACCGTCAATCTCGAGTTCCAGGTCGACACCGTCATCGTCCACGCCCGTGAACTTCCAGACGCCCCGCCTCGCCTTTACGTCGCGCACGGCGGCGATGCCTTGCCCGCGCGCGATTTCCAGCGCTTGCGCCTCAGTGATCTCGAACCCCGCAGCAGCGCGGTCACCTTTGCTGGCGAGCGCCGGGCCGGCCCCGGCCAGCATCAACACGGCGGCGAGTAACGTGCTCCTGAGCAGTTCGGTCATCATAAAAGTTCCTCATCGCTGTTGGACCGGGCTGACATAAGGTTGCCGGGACGGAGATTTCAGGGGACCAAGTGATTTTCACCGCAGGGATGAACCCGCGCCCTGCCGCTGCGGCGTCAGACCGCCCAGCAAGGGATGCGGATCGAACAGACCGGCATAGGGCGGATCAAGCAGATAGTCCGGCCGCCGCCCGGTGACCCCGCGCTGTCCTGCCACCTGCAAGGCAAGGTGGGACGGATCCATGCTGCGCAGGGCCTCGTCCGTGAAATCGCCGAGCACGTGTGCCAGTTCGGAGGCCGCGAGCTGGTTGGCGACGCCGAAAGCCTGCATCGCCGCCACATTGTTTATGACGGTGGGCCATTCCTCCCCGAGCGCGCGGCGCAGCTGCGCCAGATCCTGGAAGAAGGCCCAGACGCGCATCCCGTAGGACCGCGCCAGCGTGTAGACCATTGGCAGCAATCCGAAATCGCCCAGCTGGGCACACTCGTCGATGGCAAACAGCGTCCGGTATTTCGGCAGGTTCCCGTCGCGCGACAGCACGGCCGACATCAGCGCCGCCGTCCACAGACGGAACAGCGGCGCATGGCTGGCCAGCTGCGTGGGCGGTACAACCATGTAGATCGTCATCGGATCCCCCCGCCGGACAGCCGCGAGGTCAATGGTCGAGCGGGTCACCGTGCGCTGCGCGGCCTCCGACGCGATCACCGAGAAGTAGCTGCACGTAGTCGCGTGGATGCCGGAACGCGTGACCTCAGTTGTGCCGAGATAGTTCGAGATTTCCTCGCGTACAAAGGCGGGCAGCTTCTTCGGCGCATTCTCCAGCATCATGTTCAGATGGAACATGTGGTCCCCATCCTTCAGTATGCTGCGCACCCGGACGAGGTTGCAGTCCTCGGGCTCACGCACGGCGGCAACGGCCGCGATCACACCCGCCGCCAGATCGTGGCCACGGATGTCCCAGAACGGGTCCCTGCCGAGCTTGCCGCCACCCGAAAGCAGCTTGGCGATATCCATCGCGAGCGAAGAAGGGTCAACGCCCGGAATGGCAAACGCATCCATCGGGTTCAGGCTGTCGGTTTCCGGCGAGATGATGCCGAACGGATCGATGATATGGACCTTCTGCCCCATCTCGCGGCGCCGGCGCGCCGTGACATGGCAGGCCTCCCCCTTCGGGTCGATGACGATAGCGGGGCCTTCATAGGTCAAGAGGTTAGGGATCAGCGCGCCGCGCCCCTTGCCAGCGCCGGTGCGTGCAAACGTGATGAGATGGCCTTCCCCGTCCAGCCAGACTGGTTGGCCGGTTTCCGCTGGCCGCTCCGGCGCGTCGCGGAAGCCGACCTGCTGGCGCGCCTCCTCAAGCCGCCAGCCGAGCAGCAGGCTGTCGCCCGCATCCTTCAACGAATTGTCCGCAGGCTGAGGTTTGCCTGCTTTTGCCGGCTTTACCCTGCGGCGCGCAGGCAGACCAGCCTGCAGCTCCAGCATAGGCGCCGCCTTGTCTGCACCCTTCGCCCGCCTGCGGCGCTTCGGCGGATTGGTCTCTGCCCCCCCGGCTTCCCAGCCCCGTGGAGTATCAGATGACCCGGACATTTTGAATTTTGTTCCTGACGGGGAACGCCCACCGTCCCCCTTGGAACAGAGGCTGATTCAACAAGCGTTCAAAGTCAACGCTGAACTATGGGAAATTGCACATGGCAGCTATGCACGGTGATTTGATCCCGGTGCGGACGATTATTCGCGCCGGCTGAGTCTGCTTTTGCAAACTCATGCTCTGCAAAGAGACCCCTCAACTCCGATCGCTGCCGCAACCGCCTCAGCTCGCCGAGATAATGCCACCATCGCAAGGGATTGTGTGGCCATTGATATAGGCCGATGCCTTCGAAGACAGGAACATCGCAAGCCCCGCGATATCCTCGGGCCTGCCGACGCGCCCCGCCGGGCTGCGTGCGCCGATGGCGTCCCAGTCCACCCCCTCGGTCTCGCCTTTGTACCCCACACCGGTCGACAGCATATAGGTCGGGAACGGTCCCGGCGCGATGCCATTGACGAGGATATGCTCCTTCGCCAGCTGCGAGCCCATGAAGCGCGTCAGGTGGATGACGGCAGCCTTCGACGTGCCATAGGCAAAGCCGCTCATCGGCGAGGTATGCATGCCGTCAATCGAGGCGATGTTGATCACGCGCGCCGGCTCGTCCGCACTCGCCGCCTTGCGCAGCAACGGCATCAGTTTCTGCGTCAGGAAGAAGATGCCCTTGACGTTGACATCCATCACCTTGTCCCAGCCCTTTTCCGGGAACTCGTCCAGCGACGCGCCCCAGGCGACGCCGGCATTGTTGATCAGCACATCGACCTTCGCTTCGCGCTTCGCGATCTCGCCCGCGAGGTGGAGGATGCCGTCCATCTGGCCGACATCGGACGGAATGGCATAGATCTCGCCGCCATACTCACCCTTCAGGCGCTCCACCGTCTCATGACAGGCCGCTTCCTTGCGCGAGGAGATGATCACCCTCGCCCCATTCGCCAGGAAACCCGCCGCGAGCATCTCCCCGATACCGCGCGAGCCGCCGGTGATCACGACGGTCTTGCCCTTGACCGAAAACAGGTTGCTGAAATCCATGTGCCATTCCTCCCAGAAAGTTCCGCTGCGCTCGTAGTGAGCGCGAGGGCCTCCGGGAACAAGACCAAAAATTCCGGGTTGCCTGGAAAACGTCCTAGACCGGGTCCGGCCCGATCATCTTCTCAGGGCGCACGATCGCGTCGAAATCTTCCTCGGAAATACCCAGCTTCAGCGCTTCCACTTTCAGCGTCGTGCCGTTCTTGTGCGCCGTCTTCGCCACTTTCGCGGCGAGGTCGTAGCCATACTTCTCCTTCAGCGGCGTCACCAGCATCAGCGAATTCTCAAGGCCGCGCTGGATATTGTCGAGGCGCGGCTCGATGCCGACGACGCAGTTCTCGGTGAACGAGACCGACGCATCCGCAAGGAGGCGCACGGACTGCAGGAAATTGTACGCCATCATCGGGTTGAACACGTTGAGTTCAAAATGCCCCTGCGAACCGGCAAACGCGATGGCCGCATTGTTGCCGAGAATATGCGCGCAGACCTGGGTCATCGCTTCGCACTGAGTGGGGTTCACCTTGCCCGGCATGATGGAGCTGCCCGGCTCGTTTTCCGGCAGCGCCAGCTCGCCAAGTCCGGAACGTGGACCCGAGCCGAGGAAGCGGATGTCATTGGCGATCTTGAAACAGCTCATCGCCGCCGTGGTGATCGCGCCATGCGTGAACACCATCGCGTCATGCGCGGCCAGTGCTTCGAACTTGTTCGGGGCGGACGTGAATTTCAGGCCCGTGATCTGGCTGATCTTTGCGGCCACATCTTCGGCAAAGCCTTGCGGCGAGGCGAGACCCGTGCCCACTGCCGTACCGCCCTGCGCCAGTTCCATCAGCATCGGCAGCGTCATCTCGATCCGCTTGATGCCGTTCGCCAGCTGCTGGGCATAGCCGGAGAATTCCTGGCCGAGCGTCACCGGCGTTGCGTCCTGCGTATGGGTGCGGCCGATCTTGATGATGTGCTTCCAAGCCTGCGCCTTGTCATTCAGCGCGTTCTGCAGCGTCTGAAGCGCCGGCAGCAGGCGGTGCACCACTTCCTCGGCGCAGGCGATGTGCATCGCGGTCGGGAACGTGTCGTTCGACGACTGGCTCATGTTGACATGATCGTTCGGGTGGACCGGCGCCTTGGAGCCAACCTTGCCGCCGAGGATTTCGATGGCGCGGTTGGAGATCACCTCATTGGCATTCATGTTCGACTGCGTGCCCGAGCCCGTCTGCCAGACGACCAGCGGGAAATGCGCGTCCAGCTTGCCCTCGATCACTTCGTCAGCGGCCTGCACGATGGCGCGCCCGACCAGCCGGTCCAGCTTGCCCATCGCCATGTTCACTTCCGCCGCCGCCTTCTTGACGATGCCAAGGCCCCGGATGATGGGCTGCGGCTGCTTCTCCCAGCCGATCTTGAAGTTGCCCAGCGAGCGCTGCGCCTGCGCGCCCCAGTACTTGTCGGACTCCACCTCGATGGGGCCGAAGGTATCGGTTTCGGTGCGGGTATCGGGCTTCTTGGCCATCGGCGGGGCTCCTGATCGGGCTGGGCTGTGTCTGCCCGGGCGGTCTAGCGAGGCCGGGGCGGTGCTTCAAGGGCGCAGGGGGGGAGTTGCCTTTGCGGAACAGGCTCCCAGATACGGGCCCTTTCCATGCGAACGGGCAGATGGCATCAGGTCGGCCGCACGACGCGCGGGGCACCATGGCCACAGACTGGGTACAAAGCGGCAAGGTTCGCGCGCGCATCACCGGGGATGGCGCGCTGGAAGTGGCGTGCACCGGCCTCACGACGCAGACGAAGTATTACAAGACGCTCCTCCGCGAATTCTTCCGCAAGGACTTCCCGAAGCTGCGGCCCGGCTATGGCGACTATTCCGTGCACATTGTCATGGAGCACTTCGGCGAAGCACCCTGGATGGACCTCGACAATCTCGCGAAGGCGCTGCTGGACTCCCTCGTCGGCAACGCTTTCGAGGACGACCACCAGGTCGCGCGGCTTCTGGTGGAACGGCGCAGCGCCGAGCGCGACGGAATCTGGATGCGGGCGGAAGCGCTCGGTTAGCGCGCGACGCCTTGTGCAACAGCTCGGGCCCCTCGCCGCAACAAAATCTCCCTACGGATCAGTGCGCTGATACATCGGCGGCCGAAACGTGCGCAACACGCCGCCCGTCGGGCGTATACTCGCCGCCCTGAGGATCCCCGGAAAACATGACTGCCCGTCCGGTATCCGCCTACCGCGATAGCGGATGATAACGCCGCGACACCAAGTGATAAAATATGAGACTCAATGAGAAAGAATCGACACTCGAAGTCCACGGAATGCAACGCGCCGAGACGTTTTGAAGGCGCAAAAGTGCCCACTTGCGCCTACAGGAAACGAGCCTTCAGAATGACAAAACCCATTCTTCTCAAGCCACTGGAATCTTGCGCGCAGTTCCTTCCGCAACACGCCCGCCCCTCGGTTCATGCCTCCACGATCAGTTTTTCCAATCCCCGGAAAAACGGCAGCGTCCGCCAGACAAGGTCCTGCTCCGGCAAACGCAGGTCCGGATACCGGGCCAGCAGTTTCACAAAGGCATGCCTTGCCTCGATGCGGGCAAGCGGGGCACCGATGCAGATGTGCGGGCCGCCGCCGAAGGCGATATGGCTCGCCCGCTTCTTCGTGATGTCGAAGGCCTGCGGCGCCTCGAACACTTCGGGATCGCGATTGGCGGCGGCGAGCGACATGAAGACCGGCTGGCTCTTGTGCATCGGGCAGCCGGCAACAGTGCGGTCCTGCTCAACGATACGGGAGGTGACCTGCACCGGCGCCTCATAGCGCAGCACTTCCTCCACCGCCTGCGCGGCAAGGTCCGGGTTCGCTCGCAGGGCAGCTGCCTGTTCGGGATGGTTCAGCAGCAGCCAGATGCCATTGCCGATCAGGTCCGTCGTCGTGAGATTGCCGCCGACGAGGAGGGCCTGCAGGTTCAGGCAGACTTCATCGTCTGCGACCTTCGCGTCGCCGCTCGCCTGCAGCTGCACCATGTCGGTGACGAGGTCATCCTTCGGCGCCCTTCGGCGGGCTTGCATCAGTTCGCTGAAATAAGCGTCCAGCGCCTCACCGCTGGAGATCATGCGGGCATTCTCCTCCGGCGTGCGGACGGGATTGAGGCCGAGGATCACATCTTCCGACCACTGACGGAAGTCCGGAAGGCGCGCTTCGTCCACACCGATGATGCGGGCAATCACGAGCACCGGCAGCGGCACAGCAACCTGTTCCATAAGGTCGAATGCGCCGCTGGCGGGCGCCGCGTCGATCACCCTGTCGACCATCGCCTCGATCTCGGGCCGCATCCGGTTGATCCGCGCATAGAAGGCTTTCGCCAGCGGCTGGCGGATGCGGGCATGATCTGGGTCATCAAGAAAGAGAATGCTGGTGCGCCGCTCTCTGCCCTCTTCGACAAGGCGGGCGGTGATAGACTCCGGGTCAGCATTCATCGGATGGCGCACGAAGGTCCGGTCGTTCACCGTGTCCCGGATATCCTTGTAACGGCTGAGCACCCAGACCTTCGCCGCCTCATCGCGCATCACGGGGCAATGGGTCTGCAGCGACTGCAGCAGAGGATGCGGATCGTCACGAGCGGCAGGGTTGAAGGCCGAAAGCTCAAGCACGGATTGCGGCACGCCCGGAGGCGTCTTGGGATCGTCAGCCATGGGGTCTCCTCCCGGGAGGTTCTTGTTATGGCACGAGCATAGCCGATTTCCCGGGAGGGCGCGCGGGGATTTTTGTAGCGGGCGTGGCTACTTCGCGATCGGCTCGCCGGTGGAGGCCATCGGACAGTCTGTGAGCAGACTGGCGGAGAGACTTTCCGGCAAATCCGGCGCTGCGAAGCAGGCTTCGACTTTTGCCTGAAGGTAAGCGCGCTGGGAGGCGGCATCACCCTGCTCCCGAAATTCTTGCCGGTCCTGTATCAGGCCGGAATTGAAGAACTGGAACCGGTCCATCTCGTTGAGGCTCAAGGCTTCATCGGCCAGCGCGGTAAAGGCGTCGCCGGCAGCCCGGGAACGGGCATCGCAGGTTGTGTCTTCATGCTGGCCGCCCGCGCGGTCGTCGAGGATTTTCCTCGAGGCGTAGTTGGAGACGTAACGGTCGCAATCCAGCATCATGGCGAAGCGGGCTTTGGCTTCGGGCGTGCCCTCCGCAGCCGCGAGAATTTCCGCACGCTGCTCCCGGGCAACCCTGGCCCATTCCTCATCCGTATTCGGGCCGCCGTCCGGGCCTTCAGCGGGGACATCCATCATGATCGGCGGCGCAACTTCGGCAGGCGGCGCCTCGGGCGCGGCGCAAGCGGCGAGCAGAGGAGCGATCACGACAGCGGCGGAGCGAAACATCGGGTGGATACCTCAGAGGCGTTTGAACGGCATCGGAATCGCGGTCGCCGTCGCACGCGCAACGAGTTCGCCTTTGTCGTCGAAACAGTCGGCCTCCATGAAGGCGGCGGACTTGCCGAGCTTCAGGATACGCGCCTGCACGCT
Organism: uncultured Hyphomonas sp.; assembly: GCA_964643405.1. Classification (GTDB taxonomy): domain Bacteria; phylum Pseudomonadota; class Alphaproteobacteria; order Caulobacterales; family Hyphomonadaceae; genus Hyphomonas. The sequence continues at coordinate 27,790 of CAZXQD010000039.1, forward strand.
GGCGGGGCCGGGCATCAGGCGTTTCAGGTAGCTGGTTTTCATTTCCAGCGTCGGCGCGGTCATCGTGACATTGGAGGCGATGATCACAGCGGTGCTCATCGCTTCGTCCATCATCGCGGCGATGAAGCCGCCCTGCACTGCGCCGGTCGGATTGGCGAACATCTGCGGCACGTCGAATTCCATGCGCACCCATTGCTCGTCCTGATTCAGAGCGGCAAGGCGCATGCCAAGTGTATCCGAACAGGGCGGGCGTTTCTTCGAGTTCTGGAAACGCGCCAGCATGTCGGCGTCAGAGACGCGGGGCTTGGTGTCCTCGGTCAAGACCGGGGCGCCTTACTTGCGGCGGTAGGCGTCGAGGCTGACCACCGTTTCGGTAGGCGCCTTCGGAGCGGTTTCTTCAGCCGTTTCCTGCGCAGGCGACAGGACGCCGGCATCGCGGCCACGGGTTTCAAACGTGAGGCCGAAGTTTACCGACGGGTCTACGAAGCGCGTGATCGCGGCCAACGGGATCGACAGGTGCTGCGGCACACCGGCAAATTTCAGCACGACCTCGAAATGGCCCTCGTGGACTTCGAGGTCCCAGTACTGGTGCTGGATCACGATGGTCATCTCTTCCGGGAAGCGCTGGACCAGATGGTCGGCAATCTTCACGCCGGGGGCGCGGGTGCGGAAGGAGATATAGAAGTGATGGTCACCGGGAACGCCGCCATTCGTTTTCGCGCGGCGCAGGGCCTCGCGCACGACGCCGCGCATGGCAGCCTGGGTGAGCGCTTCGTATCCGATGTAATCCGTCATCTTGCGCGCTGCTCTTCGTGTCAGGAGTTTTTGGGTTAGCGAAACGTAAATTACGCAGACCGGCGGTGAGCCGCAACGGGCTTAGCGCAACGCGCGAGCAATTATTTTTTGCACCCGCCGCGCCGGGGCCGGCCGCTGGCCAGATCGGCAAGTGCAGCATAGGCTGCAGGACAGGGCGCAAAGGGAGAGACGCCATGAAGATGCCACAAACGGGCCGAGCCTGGGACGAGGTGCGCGCCGAGATGGTCGCGCGCGGCGGCGGCGATGTGGACTGGCGCGGCGGGAAGACCGCCGTCTACGTGTTTAACGCGGGCGAGGATGTTCACCAAGTTCAGCACGACGCCTACGGCCTGTTCATGGCGGAGAACGGCCTCGGCCCCCTCGCCTTTCCGTCGCTAGCGCAGATGGAGAGGGACGTGATCTCGATGGCGCTCGGCCTGCTGCATGGGCCCGAGGGATCGACCGGAGCGATCACATCCGGCGGCACCGATTCGATCACCATGGCGATGAAGACGGCGCGGGATTTTGCGCGGGCGAATGGTAAACCGCGCGCGGGCCAGAACATCGTGCTGCCGCGGTCAGCGCACCTCGCCTTCGACAAGGCCGCGCACCTTATGGACATCGAGGTGCGCCGCGTGCCGCTGAAGACCGATGGCAGCTTCGAGGCGGACCCCGCTGCGATGGCGGCGGCAATGGACACGGCAACGATCATGATGGTCGGCTCGGCGCCGAATTTTCCCCACGGTATCATCGACCCGATTGCGGCGCTCGGCGAAGTGGCGGCGGCCAAAGGCGTTTGGCTGCATGTGGACGCCTGCGTGGGCGGATACTTCGCGCCCTTCGCGCGGATGAACGGCGTGCCCGTGCCGGACTTTGATTTTGCCGTGCCGGCGGTCCACTCGATCAGCGCCGACCTGCACAAGTATGGCTACTGCGCCAAGGGCGCCTCCACGGTGCTGTTCCGTTCGGAGGCGCTCTACAAACACATGCCCTTCTCGATGCGCGACTGGTCCGGCTCGCCGATGAAGACGCCGACGCTGGCGGGCACACGGCCGGGCGGCGCGATCTCGGCAGCCTGGGCGGTGATGAACGTGCTGGGTGTTGCGGGTTACCGCGAGAAGCAGGGCCTCGTGTGTGCGACGCGCGAGCGGATCGAGGCAGGCG
>CAZXQD010000040.1:0-29074 GCA_964643405.1 uncultured Hyphomonas sp.
GATACCTTTGGTGCCAGAACGTACTCTTTCAAAAGGCCGGAGGAGAAATCCAGAGAAATTTCCGATAGAACGCGTTAGTACCCTAAGGCGACGCGCTCAGCTTCCGAAAACAGCCCTACTTCGCCGCCCGCTCCTCGACGAGCACGATATGCTGATCCTCTGGCGAGCGCGCCTTGCCGTCGAGATCCAGCCCCAGCCTCAGCTTGGTGTAGAACTGCAGCGCCTTGCGGACGGTGATGACAAGCTTTCCCCGGTGCATGCCGTAATCGCGTTCTATGAGCCGGCGCTGGGCCGGGCTAAGGCCAGGATTGGCGGCGATGGTGAGCTGCACCATGTCCTGCCAGTCGGCGTCATCGTCTGCGGTCATCTCGCTCGTGGTCTCGAGCAAGGAAGCGCGCGAAAGGCGGCCGAGAACGAAGTCGCGCCAGCCGCTGGCTTCGACGTCGAACGCGCGGGCGTGCCACCGGAAGCCGTCGAACACGATGGCGTGCGGCTCGATCGTGCGCATCTTTCCATCGGGCGAGGTCAGCGAGACATAGAAGGCCGACATGCGCCGGCGCTCGCGGATGGCCTGCAGAACGATGCGCAGGAGCCCCGGATCCACGGGCCGCGCGATGCTGCCGGCGATAGCGGCGGTCACGCCGTCGGTGAGCGCGTCAGGCGGGATGACATTTTCTGCGATGAGACGGAACTGGCCGAGTGTCTCTGCGGAGTCGGGCTCGAAGAAGAGGGGCTTGAACTCTTCCGTGGGGCGGTAGGTCTTCCCGCTCTTGTCATAGGCAAGGTTTGCGGGGGCGAGTTCCTGGTAGCGGGTAAAGTCTCCGGACGCCTGCTGCTCGGATATTCCGAAGCGTTCGACGATGTCGCGCCGATTCACGCCGCCCGTCCACCAGGCCCGTTCTTCGAGGAAGCGCAGGCGGGTCGTGACTGCCCAGCCAAGGGATTCTGGCGAAGTTTCGACGGGAGTCCTTGACACGTTAAGGTTCCTCAACATATACGATGCATCAAAAAAGTAGAACCATCTACTAACCGGATCATTCTAGCACATAAGGTGATTCGGTCATCCCAGCGCCTGCAATTGGCATCAACGGTCCCGTTTTTCGTCACGGGAGCGAGCGCCTTCGGCTTGCCTGGGTTTCAGCAAGAGGAGACCTGCCATGCGTGCTATCCAGAACTGTCTTGAGTCATTGCGTCCCGGCGCCCCGGTCCATGCCGGTCGCCTGACCATGCTACCGCTGACCGCCGAGGGAGGTTCTCCCGAGAGCCCCTACCTGCTGCTCGACGAGGCAATTGCCGCCGGGCAGCTTGAAGTGTCGGAAGTCTCCGACGCCGGCATCGTCGCAAATCTTCTGGCGACCAATACTTCGGACACGCCTGTCCTCCTGTTCGACGGCGAGGAGCTCAAGGGTGCCAAGCAGAACCGGATCGTCAACGCGACGATCCTCGTTCCTGCTGGCGCGAAGCTGACCCTTCCGGTGTCCTGTGTGGAGCAGGGCAGGTGGCGGTACGAGGCGGCAGGTTTTTCCTCGAGCGGCGAAGCGCTGTTTGCCAAGGCCCGGCTGCGCAAGGCCGAGCGGATGGCCAGCGCGCGGCGGATGAAGACCGCCCGTCAGGTGAACGCCGACTGGGCCGCGGATTTGCCCGATAATGTTGGTCCGATCAGAGGTTATGCCCGCCGCGCAGAAACGCTGGGTGACTTCGATGCCGACCAACGCGCGGTCTGGGACGACGTGCAGGAGGCTCTGCAGGAAACAGGAACGCGCAGTGCATCGTCCGCCATGAACGATAGCTATGTCCTGCGCCGGGCAGAGATCGAGCGCCTGTCATCAGCCTTTGTGCCGGCTGAGGGCCAGGTCGGCGCGGTGTTTTACATCGATGGCCGCGCGGTCGGGATTGAGGTTGCGGGCAGCCCCCGCGCGTTCGGCGCGATCTTCGGCAAGCTGGTGCGCAGCTATTGCCTGAACGCACTTGGCGAGACACCGCCGTTCGCGATGCCGGGGCCCGAGGCGGCCCGGGCCTTCATCGCGGCGGTCATCGGTCTCGACCAGATGGTCTCGCCGTCGGTCGGGCTCGGCGAGGACGTCCGGCTGGACGGTCCGTCGGCTTGCGGGTCCGCGCTTATCGCCGATGACCACGTGGTCCACCTCTCGGCCTTTTCGAAGGCTGCATTCGAACCTGCCTGATGACCCAACGCGAAGGAGATCGCCGCCATGTCAGATGAACCATTCGAACTGGAACAAATCCCGTTCCGCTCAACCGCCTTTGCCGAGAACCCCGAGCCTCGGTGTCCGTGTGTGCTGCTCCTGGACACCTCTGGCTCAATGATGGGCGCGCCAATCAAGGCGCTCAACAAGGGCTATGACGCGCTGATTGCCGAACTCTGCCAGGACAAGCTGGCGGCCAAGCGCGTGGAGCTGTGCGTGGTCACCTTCGGCCCTGTTGAGGTCCGGCAGGACTTTGCCAATCCGGAAGCGATCTATCCCGAAGCCTTCGAGACGACGGGCGACACGCCGATGGGCGCGGCGATCCAGTTTGCGCTCGACGAGCTTGAGGGCCGCAAGCGTGCCTATCGCGAAGCGGGTATTTCGTACTACCGGCCCTGGATCTTCCTGATCACGGACGGCGCGCCGACCGATTCCTGGACCAAGGCCGCCAAGCGGATCCGCGAGGGTGAGGAGGCGAATGCCTTTGCGCTGTTTGCTGTCGGCGTCGAAGGCGCGGACATGGAGACGCTGTCGAAGATTTCCGTGCGGCCGCCGATGAAACTTGATGGCCTCAAGTTCGCCGAACTCTTCCGCTGGCTGTCTAATTCGCTGAAAGCGGTCTCGCGTTCCTCGCCGGGCGACCGTGTCGCGCTGCCCGCGCCGGATGGCTGGGCGGAGGTCTGACGCATGAGGCCAGGATGGCGATATGCAAAAGCGGCGGTGACGGGGACAAGTCACGCGGCGCAAGGGCGGGGGTGCGAGGATTTCGCGGCCGCGCGTCTCATCGGGACTGTGCGCGGCAATGTCCTCGCGGCCTGCGTCTGTGACGGGGCAGGTTCATCCCTTCGAGCTGCCACCGGCGCGAAGGTTGCGGCCGAGGCCTTCCTGAACGTAGCGGGCGACCGCCTGCGCGACTCCGGCGGTCTGCTCACCGAAACCGATCTTGGGGACTTCCTGTCCTTTGCAGCTCTGGCGGTGACGCTGCGTGCCTTCACCGAGAAGCAGCCTGCGCGCGACTATGCCACGACGCTGGTTGCTGCGCTGGTGGCCGATACATGGTCGGCCTTTGTGCAGATCGGCGACGGCGCGATTGTCGTGCCATCGGCTGAGGGGCGGTGGGAGCTGGTGTTCGAACCGCAGCGGGGGACTTATGCCAACGAGACCTATTTCCTCACCGACGAGGACGCCCGCCAGCGGGCGCATGTGGGCCTGCGCTCCTACGGCGTGGCGGAAGTCTCGCTCTTCAGCGATGGTCTTGAGCGACTGCTGATCCGCGAGGCGGTGGGCAGCCCGGTTGCTGACGCTTTCTTCAACGAGATGCTGCCAGTGGTGAGGGAGTCGAGCGCAGCAGGCGAAGACCTCGTCCTTGCCAATGCCCTGGCCGCCTATCTTTCGAGCGAGGCCATCAATGCGCGTACGGATGATGACAAGTCGCTGATCCTTGCCTCCCGGCTTGCACCGATCCAGCGCACTGCAGGCGATGCGGCCTCGGCCGGTGAGCACCAGCATGCGGCTTCAGACTAGACCGGCCCTTGGGGAGAAACTTGGCGAAGGCGGGGAGGGGGCCGTCTTCGCGCTTTCCTCCAATGCGGAAGAGGTCGCCAAGATCTACCGCGAGCCCCTGCAGGATAAGGCGGCCGCCAAGCTTGAAGCGATGGTGAGTGCAGGTCCCGGCGCGCTTGCGATCCATGCCGCCTGGCCGCGCGCGCTGCTGCGGGGAAAAGACGGGCGCATCGAAGGGTTCATCATGGCCCGGGCGCCAGAGCCGTTTGATATTCACGAGATCTACTCGCCCCGCGACAGGGCGCGTCATCTGCCGGATAGCGACTGGGGCTTCCTTGTCCGGGTGGCGGCCAATACCGCGATCGCCTTTGCAGCGGCGCATGCGGCGGGCATTGTCATCGGCGATGTTAATCACGGCTCGGTCAGAGTCGGAAAGGACGGCAAGGTCCGGTTGATCGACTGTGACAGCATGCAGTTTGCCGCCGGAGACCGAATCTACCGCTGCCAGGTTGGCATGGACACCTATACGCCGCCTGAGCTGCAGTCGCAGCGGCTCGCCGATGTCGACCGCACGCCGGACCATGACGCGTTCGGGCTTGCGGTCCTGATCTTCCAGCTCCTGTTCCTTGGGCGTCATCCGTTTTCTGGCGTGCCTGTTAAGGCGGGGGCGCCGACAGAGATTGCAGGCGCCATCGCGCAGCATGGCTATGCCTATCTCGATCCGCCTGTTTTGCTGAAGCCGCCGCCGGCCGCGCCGCCGCTGTCGCTGGTCAGCGAAGACATCCGGGCGTTGTTCCTGAGAGCGTTTCAGCCAGGAAGGGGAGAGGCGCCCTCACCCCGCCCGACGCCGCGGGAATGGGCGGCGGCGCTGACAGAGCTGGCGGGCGGGCTCACGACCTGCAGCCAAAGGCGGTCGCATGTGTATCGCAAGGGCCTCGCGTCTTGCCCCTGGTGCGCGTTTGAGCAGGCCGGCATTGTGGCCTTCCTTGACGGGGTCCCCGCTTCGCTGAGCGCCGGAAAGTTTGACCCGGCTGCATTGTTTCGGATCTCGCAGAAACTGGTGGCGGAGACTGCGCGCACAAAACGTCTGGGTACGTGGAAAACGCCCTCGGTAACTCTTCTCGCCGGCCGGGCCTGGCGATTGAAGATCCTCGCGAAACTGCCCACTTTTCTCGGCATCGGCGGTGTGTCGGCTGTCCTGACTTTTGCATCTAGCGGCATAGCCTGGGCACTCCTTGGATCTCTGTTGGTCGTGTTGGCTGTGCTCAGCGCAAACGAGTTGATTTTCTATCGGCGCCGCCGCCGCGTTGCAAAGCTCACCGGCGAAGTGAAGGCCCTGACCGGCGAACTCCGCAATGGAGCCTATTCAGAAGCTGTCAGTGTGGCGGCGCATATTGAGCGGGCGCGGCTGGGTGCGAGCCAATTGCTCAAGCAGGCGCAAGCCTCGGTCTCGCTCCAGTTGGCCACGCCGCGCGAGGTGCAGTTGCGCGCTTATCTCGACTCGTTCCGGATTGGCCCGGGATGCGTCCACGGTATCGGGGCGGGCCGGATTGCGCAGCTTGTGTCGTTCGGGATCGAGACAGCGGCGGATCTCGATCTGACGATCGTGTCACAGATCCCCGGGTTCGGCGACCAGCTCACGGAGCGGCTGTTCAAGTGGCGCCGTGATCTTGAGCGCCGGTTCAGGTTCAACCCGAAATCCGTCGACACGGACAATCCACGAGGCCGGAAAAGGGCAGGGCTAAATGCGGAAGAGGGCCGCTACTTCATGGCGATCTCCTCGCTCGATGTGCAATTACGGCGGCTGATTTCTCTCAACGATCAGCTGGAGGTGCAGCGTGCGGCGCTCGAGCCGAAGATCGCCACCATGTCGCAGGAATTGGAAACCCTGCAAGTGGAGCTACGGGCTCTTGAATAGCAATACACGTCCTTTCGGTTTGCGGCGGAAGCTCGAACGCGCATCAAGCCATTTGCCATTAGACATCGTCGCCAAATTCATTAGTTCTCTCAACCTGCAATCCGAAGTGGAGTTATTTTCTTGAAGCTGACTGACCAGGGCATCCTGTTCTCCCCCTCGGACCTGATCACGTTCATGGAGTCGCCGTTTGCCTCGGCGATGAACCGCAAGCGCCTGTATGATCCGCTTCTTGTCGAACAAATGGACAAGGAAGATCCGCTGCTGGTGCATCTGCGCAAGAAGGGGTTCGCCCACGAGGACGCCTTCGTCCGCGAGCTCGCAGCGTCTGGCGCGGATATCTGCGCCATTGAAGATGACCGCCCGCATTTGATGCGCGAGCAGACGGTCCAGGCGATGAAAGCGGGCCGCGGGATCATCACGCAGGCCTACCTCACAATGGACCGCTTCGCCGGCAAGGCGGACTTCCTGGTGAAGGTTCCGGGCGCCTCTGCACTCGGCGACTTCCACTACGAAGTCTGGGACACCAAGCTCTCCCGCAAGCTCAAGCCTTACTTCGCGATCCAGCTCTGCTGCTATGCGGAGATGCTTGAAGGCGTGCAGGGCCGGCGGCCAGACCGAATGGCTGTCGTTCTAGGCAATAATGAGAAACGCGAGCTCGCCGTTGCCAGCCACTTTGCCTATTACCGTGCGCTCAAGGAGAACTTCCTTACCTTCCACGAAGACGACGAGGCACCTACACCCGATCCTGCCGAAAGCAGCTCGCACGGCGACTGGAGCGATCTCGCTAAGCGCCTGCTCGCCGAACGGGATCACCTATCCCAGGTCGCAAATCTCCGCCGCAGCCAGGTCCTCAAACTCGAAGCGGCGGGCGTCGAAACAATGACCGCGCTCGCCAGATCCACGCTTGATGAGATCTCCGGAATGAAGGCCGAGAGCTTCCAGCGGGCAAAGGCGCAGGCGCGGTTGCAGATCGCTTCAAAAGGCAAAGACAAGCCGGTCTACGAGATCATCAATCATGGCCCGGGAGCAGCCCGCGGGCTCGCACTCCTTCCGCCGGCAAGCCCCGGAGATGTGTACTTCGACATCGAGGGATTTCCCGGAGAGGAGGGTGGTCTCGAATACCTCTGGGGCAGCACCTATCTCAATCCTGACGGAAGTCGCGCGTTCAAGGATTTCTGGGCGCACGACAAGCCGGCTGAGAAGCAGGCGTTCGTGGGCTTCATCGAGTGGGTCTATGCGCGCTGGAAGGCAGATCCTTCCATGCACATCTACCATTATTCGGCCTATGAGGTGACGGCGATCCGCAAGCTGATGGGGCAGCACGGTGTCTGCGAAGACATGGTCGACAATCTGCTGCGCAATCATGTGTTCGTTGATCTCTACACAGTGGTTCGGCACGGCGTTCTGATCGGTGAGCCGAAATACTCTATCAAGAATGTCGAGCACATTTACCGCGGCAAACGCGCGACCGAGGTGGCGAGCGGATCGGACAGCATCATCGTCTATGAAGCCTGGCGCGAGAATCCTGACGGTGAGACCTGGGAGACTTCGGCGGTGCTCAAGAGTATCCGCGATTACAATATCGATGATTGCGACAGCACCCTGGAACTTGCCGAATGGCTGCGGCGCGAACAGGCGGCGCACAGGATCCCTTTTCTGGGCCCGGTAGGGGAGGGCGAACCCGAGATCAGTCCCGAAGTGAGTGAGTATACGGACCTTCGCGACGCGCTGCTCGCAGAGGCCGAAAAGAACTCAGCGACGCCGCTCGGCGCCGTGCAGGAAGTGCTTGCCTGGTCGCTCGAGTTTCACCGGCGCGAAGCAAAGCCCATGTGGTGGAAGTATTTCGACCGCCTCGGATGGTCTGAGCCCGAGCTGTTCGAGGATATGGATTGCCTGGCGGAGGTAACCCGCACTTCGAGACCAACCGTGAAGCCTACCAAGGGAAACCCTGTTCACGAGTACCAGGTCGATATCGACCAGCCCTACAAAGGGACGGCTAAGGCGTTTCATGTTCTGGACCAGGAGAAGCTCAAGGTCAGCGTGAAGGACTATGATCCCGACACCGGCATCATCAGCTTCGCCTCGAAGCGGGAACTGCCCGACCGCATGAACCTTGTGCCGGACGAATATGTTTCGCCGAAACCCATTCCTGCCGCTATATTCGCCGTCGTCGAAGACACGGTAGAGTCAGGGTATGCGCCATCGGCGATCATGGACTTCCTCCTGCGCAGGCGCCCTCGCATCCGGGGCAATGCGGAAGGCGACATTCTCGATCCCAGTCAGCCATTGCTTGCGTCCGTCATCGAAGCTGTCCGCAATCTGGACGGCAGCTATCTCTGCATCCAGGGTCCTCCCGGTGCCGGCAAGACCTATACCGCCAAACATATCATCGCGCGGCTTCTCAAGGACGGGAAGAAGGTCGGGATCGCCTCGAACAGCCACAAGGCAATCAACAACCTCCTCGCAGGCGCCGCCGATCAGGTGGCTGCGGACAGCATTCCTGCGCACCTGGTCAAAGCACAACAGGAAAAGGATGAAGAGCTCGCTCGTCGCGGCGACATCGAACAGATTGGCAGTGTGAAGGATCTCGTTCTTACGCGTTCGCTTTGCTTCGGTGGCACCGCCTGGGCCTTTGCCAACCCGGAAGTCAGGGGGGAGTTTGACTATCTTTTCGTCGATGAAGCAGGCCAGGTCTCGATCGCAAATCTTATCGGCATGAGCGCTGCGACGAAGAACATCGTTCTGATGGGCGACCAGATGCAGCTCTCGCAGCCTATCCAGGGTTCGCACCCGGGGGAGAGCGGTCTGTCGATCCTCGATTACCTGCTGCAAGGCAAGGCAACGATCCCGTCGGATCTCGGCGTGTTCCTTCCGAAAACCTATCGGATGCATCCAGATGTCTGCCGCGTGATCTCCGAGCAGGTCTATGATGGCCGGCTTGGATCCGACGAGGCAACGTCACAACACGTTGTCCAGCCGAGGGGCCCGCGCATCCGCAAGGCGTCGGGCATCTGTTTCGTGCCGGTCGAGCATGACGGCAATACGCAAGGCAGCGATGAAGAAGTGGAGATGATCAGGCAGATCACAAGTGAACTCATCGGCACGCCCGTCTGGTCGGAGGAAGAGGGCCGCCCACGGACGATTACGCTGCGCGATATCCTGTTCGTTGCGCCGTATAATTTTCAGGTGAACAAGCTGAAGGCGGCGCTCGGTCCCAGAGCGCGAGTCGGTAGTGTGGACAAGTTCCAGGGACAGGAAGCTCCGGTTGTCATCCTTTCGATGTGCACATCAGACGCGGCCGAAAGTCCGAGAGGCATCGAGTTCCTTTTCTCGAAGAACCGCCTGAATGTGGCAATCTCCCGGGCGCAGGCATTGGCGATTATCGTTGCCAATCCGAAGCTCGCCAACACGGCTGTCATAAGCCTCGAGCAGATGCAGCAGATCAATTTCTTTGCGGAACTGGTCTTATCGGGATCAGCCATCTTTGGGGCGCAAGCCATTGAATGAAGCCAAGACAAGAAGATTCATCAGTGCGCACAACTCAAGAGATCGGATTTAGAGAATGCAAAAAGAGTTTCGAGCTAAACTAAGGCCTGGCGGCTTAAAGCCAAAGAACAGATATTTGAAGACCGGGGAGCTCAAAGCGCATCTGCCAGAGTCGGTATTTGGTGGCGACGGCCCAGATGAGCCCGCCAAGGAATTTGTGAGATTGATCGTCAAAGGCAAAACGTTCGAAACAGATGTTCCACGTAAACACCCTCATCGTTTCAAGAGCCGCACAGTCGCTGCACAAGTCATCTTTCTCTTGGATCTCAAAGCCGGAGACACGATAGTCTATCGAGAAATTGCGCCCCTGACTTTCGAGGTCACAAAGGAGAGCGAGGTGGGAGAGTCGGTCAAGGCGCGGCGGTCTCCTGCGGATCCAGCGAGTGGTGACCTCCTAGCAAATGACAGAGTGCAGAAGTGGGTCGAGCGAGAAGCGCGGCCAGAGCAACAAAAGTTCCGGCGTGGTATCGTTCAGCGCGATGGACTTCGGTGTGCAATAACTGGCTGCCAGGAAGCGAGCGTCCTTGATGCCGCTCATCTTCGGCAACGAGCGAAAGATGGTTCAGACGATCCTGCCAATGGGATTATTCTCAGATCAGATATTCATAGACTGTTTGATGCCGGACTACTGGTGATCGACCCTATCTCACGCACGGTTGCGGTGGCGCCCCAAGTGAGCTTTCCGGACTATCTGACGCTCTGCGGTTTGACCGTCAGTACCGGCGCCAACCTTTCAGTGCTCGGGCAAACGTCGTCATGAACTTTCGCCGTCCAGAGGTTCCACATGGACTATTCTCAAACTCGGTTTGCGATGATTGCCGCGCACCAGTTCTAAGCGACTGAGGGCATACTCATATGGAAGACTTCAAATTTCTTCACGCTGCCGATCTTCATATCGATAGCCCGCTCCTCGGACTCTCGCGCAAATCGGTCGTGCACGCTGAACGCATAGCCGACGCCTCTAGGGCCGCATTCGACAACCTCATAAGCTTGGCAATTGAAGAGAAATGCCGCTTCATCGTTCTGGCTGGCGATCTCTTCGATGGCGACTGGAAAGACTATCGAACTGGCATCGTCTTCACAGCGCAAATGCGTCGGCTTCAGGAGTCGGGGATCGAGGTTTACGCCATCCTTGGAAATCACGATGCCGAGAACAAATTTGTCTCTCGGTTGGAGCTGGCGACAAATGTGCATCTCCTGAGCTCCAAAGCGCCGCAGTCTCTGGACGTTCCGGGCCTTTCCGTGACAGTTCACGGAATGAGCTATTCCCAGCGCGATGTGACTGAGAATATCGCCGCCAGGTATCCGGCTCCAAAGCCTGGTCGGTTCAACATCGGCCTCCTGCATACAGCATGTGAAGGGAGGGCTGGCCATGCTCCATATGCTCCGTGCACGACGCAACAGCTCGTAACGCATGGTTACGACTATTGGGCGCTTGGGCATGTTCATACGCGCGAAGTACTATGCGAAGATCCATTGATTGTATTCCCTGGGAACCTCCAGGGCCGCAATCCTCGCGAAACCGGCTCCAAGGGTGCAACACTCGTCCATGTCATTGATGGCGGGATCGCGCGGCACGAGCATTGCGCTCTCGATGTGGTCCGGTGGGAACGGCTGGAACTGGATATCTCAGGTCTGGAGGATCGGTCGGCTGTTCTTGTCCGGATTCAAGAAGCTCTTCGTGAACTTATTCTCGACTGTGAAGATCGATCTGTCATAACCCGGCTAAAGCTTGTGGGTGAGACAGCGCTTCATTCCCAGCTGACGTCCGGTCGAGTTGCATTACGGGAAGAGGCTGAAACCGTTGCCGCGAATCTCTCTGATGATGTTTGGATCGAGAAACTAGAAGTGTCGACCAAGATGCCGGGCGCTCACGAGTCGCTTGACGCCTCAATTGCCGGTCGCCTTAATGCGCTTATTTCAGAGATCGGAAGTGACGCTTGGATCTCTGAGGAACTCGAGCGCGCTATGATCGAGGTGCGAACCAGGTTTCCGGCAACGGCGAGGCTGGATGCGCTCGAGTCGTCGTTGAGGGAATCGGTAGGGCCTATGGCTCGCGACTTGGCGAAAGCCATTCTAGCGCGGGCCTCGTCTCAACCATGAAGTTCGAACGTATCAGTCTCGAGAAGTACGGTGCGATCTCTTCACGCGAGATCGATCTCGCAAGCAAGCCCGGCTTGATTATTGTTTATGGCCCCAACGAAGCCGGTAAGAGCACCTTGCTCAATGCAATCCGGGATCTGCTTTATGGGGTGCCACATACGTCGCCGCACGGTGCAGTCTTTGGAAATGACAAGATTCGCATAAGCGCGACGCTGAGGCTCTCCGACGGCTCCGAGCTGAGACTGCGGCGCAAGAAAGGCCGTCCCCCTGGCGACCTCGTGGATGGGAATGACGCACAGTTTCCTGCATCCAGGATGGAGACCATTCTGGGTGGCACGGACCGGGATCGGTTCAACGCCTTGTTCGGTCTCGACCACGGTTCACTGCGAGAGGGGGGGCAGAAGCTTCTGGCGTCTGATGGAGAGATCGGCCGTTTGATCGTGGAGGCTGGGGGTGGACTTCGGACGCTTGTTTCTGCACTTGCCGAACTTGAAGCAGAGGCAGATGATCTGTTCTCTTCGAAGAAGTCCAAAAACCGAAAATTTTACGGTGCACTCGAAGCGTTCGTGAGCGCGGACAAGGAGGTTAAGGGTGCGACGACGAGCCGGGAGGCTTTCGTTAAGGCGCAGAAGGCCGCAGCTGACGCTGCTTCGGCGCGCGCTGAATTGATTGCAAGGCGAGCGAGTGTTCAGGAGTCCATTTCTCGATACTCGCGTCTAAAGCAGAATGCGCCGCAATTTCAGCTACTCGCCGCTGTGGAGGCTGAGCTTGCGGCATTCACGGACATTGAAGAACTTTCGGATGAGCTTGGCCCGGAGATTGCCGGAGCCTTCGCGCAACGAGACGAGGACGCCACACGCCTCGCCGCAGCTGAGGAAGCCTTGACCCTAATTGCCGATCAACTTGGCAAGTTCAGCATCGCTATCGACATCGTCGATGCAGCTGCTGAAATAGAAGCTGTGGAAACAACGGCCGTGTTGGTTGAGAAGGCAAGGCTCGACCTACCAAAGCGGCGGGCCGAGCTGGCCGAGAGCAACGCTCAATTGGACAATCTTAGAGCTCTTCTGGGTGTGGACGCGGCAAGCGATCTGGAGCGTACCGCACCGTCTCGGTCGGCGATTGAGGATGTACAGTCATTGGCCTCTGAGGCTATTGCCTTGAACGGAGCAATTGCTTCGGCAAAAGCGCAATTTTCAGAGTACCGGGAAAGCCTGGATGCTTTGACCAATCGGCAAAGCGAGCGCGAGACCCGCGGCTTCAACAAGCCGGCTCAAGTATCAGCTGCCGAATTGATGAGGCTGGCGCCACGAGCGCGCGATCTCGAACTCAAACAGAGGCAGATCGTTGGTCTTCAAGCTTCACTTGAGGAAGATGCACTCGCTTTGGGATTGAGCCCTTCTGAGCTGAAGGGTGGACGTTGGCCAACGCCCGCGCAGGTTCGTGCAGAGCTTGATCATGAGTCGAAGAATGACGTTGAGATACGTCAGGCCGAATCTGCTTGGAAATCTGCTCTCAAGCGTGGTGAACGGGCCGCAAGGATGCTTGCTGATCTGGAGGCTGGTTCCCAACCGCCAACGCCAACCGCTGTCGCGTTGGCCCGTTCTGCGCGAGACCAGATCTGGAGCGACATCCGATCTTGCTATCTTGATCCTCCGGACGAGGAATGGAGCCGTCCGTCTGGTCAACAACGCAGTGAAACCGCAACAGAGTTCGAGAGCAAGCGCGATGCAGCGGATCATCTGGTCGATAAACGAGGCGATGAGGCTCAGAGGGTTGCCGATATCGTTGCAGCTGAGCGGGACAAGTTGGAAGCTGCAGAAGATGCTGAGGGCGCGCTCCGAGCAATAAATGATATCAGGACTTTGATCGAAGATCGCCGCAAACGCTGGTCGGATCTCTGGCCAGAAGCAGTTGCCAAGGAAAGCAACTTGCATCGCCTCCTTGCCCTCACCGAGACGCGAGACGCTCTCATAGGTCGTCAAGGCGAGATCGAGACCCTCCGCATGGAGTTGATCGAGCTCAAGGTCGATTCTGAACATCTGGAGACGCTCCTCGATCAGATTGGGGGCGCCTCAGCACTTGATACCAAGCAGGCGATATCGGCGCGTGTCCAGCGAGCGATTGCGTTGCTTAAAGCTCATGACGATCAGTATGGAGACTATCGAAGATCTGCCGATGATATCGAAAAGCTACGGATACGGGAGCAGAGGGCAGGGCAGGA
Organism: uncultured Hyphomonas sp.; assembly: GCA_964643405.1. Classification (GTDB taxonomy): domain Bacteria; phylum Pseudomonadota; class Alphaproteobacteria; order Caulobacterales; family Hyphomonadaceae; genus Hyphomonas. The sequence continues at coordinate 13,496 of CAZXQD010000040.1, forward strand.
GATTCGAGAGCTGACTGAAGCGCTTGAAAAGTGGTCGGTAGACTGGTCGCAGGCTGTTGCGAAGCTGGGCCTTGCAGATGGGACCACGCCCGGGCTAGCAACTGAGGTTGCAACGGAATGGGTCCGCGCGACCGGCGTGTTCAGCGCAATGCGCCTAACCACGACGCGCATTCAACGGATTGAGGAAGACGAACAGAGGCTGAAAACGGCGATCTTGGGGCTGCGTAAGCGCATTGCGGTTGAGGCGCCGGAAGACGCGGTCTCTGCTGCGCGCCACCTCAAACGGCTGCTTGAGGAGTCGATCGGACGCAAGCTCCAAAGTGAAGCCCTTCAGCCTCAGTTCGAGAAAGCGCGACTGGCAAAGGAGGCGGCCCTGGGCCGATCGCAAGCTTCGGAAGTCAAGCTTGCGAGTCTCGCATCAAGGTGCTCTCGCTCTCAAGAAGAGCTCATAGCCTTGGTGCCAAGATTCGAGCAACGCCGAGACTTGCGGGCTAACTTCAATACACTGAAGAAGTCGATTGTTGCCGCAGGTGATGGCCACTCGTTTGAATCATTAAAAGAGCAATTGACCGGCCTCGATCCGGATCGGCTATCTGCTCGACTGGTTGAGTTGGAAGATGAACTGACACAACTCGAGAGGCAAAGTGATGAAGCCTTGACGCTGCAGAAGACGACGGAGGCTTCTTTAAAGGCTTTTGTTGATGGCGATCGGCTCAACAGCCTTGTCGCCGACCGTGAGGCGGCGAGTGCGGAAATGCACGAGGTCATTGAGCGTTACATCGAGATCACGATTGCAAAGTCCTTGTTGAATGCTGCCATAGAAAAGGTGCGAAATGAGCTGCAGGATCCTTTGCTCGCCCGCGCCAGTGAGCTGTTTTCAGTCTGCACTCGCAGCGACTTTGTGGGAATCGGGACCGATGTCACCGAAGATGGCGAACCAATCATAATCGGTCTGCGAGCGGATGGCGGAAGTGTCCACCTTTCTGAAATGAGCGATGGGACCCGCGATCAGCTCTTTTTGGCATTTCGGCTTGCGAGCATTGAGCACTATGCGCGGAACGCTGAACCCTTACCCCTGATAGCAGACGATATCCTCGTTCACTTTGACGATACGCGAGGACAGGCGACATTGAACCTTCTGGCGGACATCGGTTCGTCGGTTCAAGTTCTGTTGTTTACACATCACAAGTCGGTGTCTGCCGCAGCCAGTGGGCTCATCGACGCTGGGCGCGCTGCAATAGTCGAATGGTGTTGATTTCATTGCTTCGGCAAAGCCCATATCCAGCACGAAGTGTTTTGCGCGTGTCTCCAGTTACAAGATTCGCCGGGCTCGGTTTGTCCCACCACAGTGATAGCGGTGAAGTTGCAATCAAGAAGCGGGCCGCAAACTCGGGGCGGTCAGAATACGGAGGGGTCGCAGAAAAAGATGTTGGAGCTTTATAAGACGATTGCGATAGCTGATCGCCAAAAAACTATACCGATTTCAAATCTGTCGATGCGCGTGGTTCGCGAAAAAACGATGCTAACTCGCAAGGGTTAGATAGCCGTACTGAGCATTTCCAAGAGCGATCAGTCGGTCCGCGTGCAGATCTTAAATCACGGACAGATTATCGATGATAGGACCTTCAAGCTCGACTATTCCGAGGTGGGCTACGCCAACACAACAGCGTTTGAAGTGTCTAAAGAAGGAGTCATATTCCGCTTCTCGGAAGAAGATTATGACTCCGAAAATCCACATGGTGTGCTTCCAGTCTATCACCTTACAATTGTTGATCTGCTTCTAAGGACGCTAGGGGCGGAATATCAGATTGGTCCGGACACTTTAGTTGAGCACGTTGTGCTAAACAGGTCTGCTTTTCCGCCACGCTTCCTGATCAGTTCGAACGCATCGAGTGAGTCCGACCTCGATCCAGGTTGCATAACAAACAAAGATGATTTAAGTCCGTTTGCGGACTGGCTGTTTGACTATTCCGGATTCCTGAACTTCTTGAACATAAGCGGCCCTGAGCGGTCGTTCAGTTCCTTCAGCTCTGCGTCGCTGCCGAACTCATGGTTCAAGAGCACTGACAACATGAGCTAGCTTCAGGGCCGGCCCCTGCTTGGCGCAGATATCAGAGGGCCCCCGCTGCCTGCCGGACTAGTGGTAACTGGTCGTTGCCGAAGAAGATTTCTTTGCGGTTCACGAAAATTGTTGGCGATCCAAATCCCCCGCGGTCGATCACTTCTTGAGTATTGCTACGCAGGGCGTCTTTGACACCAGGTGTCTCGGATAAAGTAGTCAAACCGGCGCCCTCCATCCCACATTCGTCCGCGATTGCTTTCAGAATATCTGGGTCATCAATGTTTCGCTGGTCGGTGAAATAAGCTTCAAATGCAGCCGTTGCGAATTTGAACAGTGCGCCTTGATCCTGTTGAAGCGCGCAGCACATCCGCATCGCTTTCACCGATTTCACTGGATGGTGCGGGGACGGAAAATTCATCGGGACACCGGCCAGGCGCGCCCACGCTTTAAGCCATTTGAGTGTATGCCTATACTTCGGACTGTCTGGGTCAGCGCGGCCCGCATAGACGCTCTCGTTTACGGCGTTGAACACACCTCCGACCAAGAAGGGTTTCCATTCGATGGTCGCGCCTGTCTCTGTAACAATCGGCTGGATGTTGTGAAAAGCCAGTCGTGTCCAGGGCGAGGACAGGTCAAAAAAGAATTCGATATGCGCCAAGACTACAATCTTTCCTGATGCCGAAGAGGACTTCGCTTGCCCGAATTTGTCTAGGGCGTCCTGTTGATTTTGTCACGTCCGAGGTCCAATTCAGCGCCGGAAACTGGAGCGCTTTTTCAGGGCCTCATACCAGCGAACAATTGATGTGTTCGAGCAGGTCGCAGTTGGGCCATACGTGCCGCCCGCGAAGGCCGCGTTTGCTCCGCGCCATACCGGAGCATTCGGGAAGCAAGAGGTGTCGTCAGCGAAGCTTCCCTATACGGTCGAGGGGCCGGCGACGTTGTAGGCTTACGACCTTTTGCAAGGCTATCACGGAAAGTCAGCTTGCCGCGGTTAAGTTGGGAAGCCGTACACTGATACCTTCCGAGGCCCTGCGTGCCTGGATAGGCGGTCTCGCGCGCGTAGGAGCCTACACCGTTTGGCGAGCCGCTGCCTTCTGAAGGGACAGGGTGGCGGGGGGCGGCTTCTGCGTGTCTCGGTCAGAGTGATGGGATTGATGATACGGCGGTAGTTGCTCGACGGCCAAAACGATCTGCCGCTTGCGACAATCGTTGTTAGTAGCCTTTGGCCCCGAATGCACGGCAAAATCTCATTAGAGCCGCTCATAACCAAATAATTTGATAAGCAAAGGATGAATATGCGTGGACTAGATGGGAAAAATATGCTCAATAATGCTCAGTGGTGATGCGAGAGCGCAATAATGCGCGTCGTAAACTTGCTTGCAGATCGCGGGCACTGGGAGGATGCAGATGATACCTACTTCGCTTTATCGTCGGAGCCGGAGCCGCCTGTTTACGGGGGCCGCCTTCGCCGCATTGGTCGCCGCGGCGCCCTGCGCACTAGCCCAGGAAGATGTAATCCCCGTTCCTGGCGATGACGCGGTTTCAGTCCAAAAGACGGTCATTGTTACAGCTATGAAGCGGGACATGACCCTTCTGGAAACCCCGGCCGCCGTGTCAGCGTTCGAAGCTGAAACACTCAAGGATCAGCAGGTGCTTTCACTTGGAGACCTGGCGTCCAAGGTGCCCAGCCTGAACGTAGGGAATGCTGCGGGTGTCGACTATGTCTCGATCCGCGGCATCAGCATTAACTCAACGACGGGCGGTATCGAGAACCCTGTGGCGATCCACATCGATGGCGTGTATTTGGCGCAAACGACGGCCCTCGACTTCGCGCTTCTTGATCCGGCCTCTGTCGAGGTCCTTCGTGGGCCGCAGGGCACGCTTTACGGGCGCAACTCGACAGGTGGCGCCATAAACTTTCTGACGGCCAAGCCTACTGATACGTTCGAAGGCTTCGCCAACGCGGCAATCTCCAACTACGATACCTACCTGCTCACGGGTGCTCTCTCCGGCCCTATCGCAGAGGGTGTCTCGGGGAGGGTGGCCTTGATGTACAAGGACCAAGGCGAAGGCTTCATCTACAACCGCGCCCTGCAGACCGACCTGGGCCGCATGGATTCGGCTGGCGTCCGCGCTGCGCTGCGTCTCCAGCCGGCATCTTTTGCAACGATCGACGTGTCTGCGTTTACCTATGACGAAGACAATGGGTCCTACGCGCTGGTTCGGCGCAACCCTCTGAACAATACGGCCCGCACACGCAATCCGATCCTCGCCGGCGCTCAGGAAAGCAATGACCCCCGCGAAGTTTACCTGAGCGACCAGCCGGACGGGCAGCGGAAATTCTCCGGCGGGATCGTGACGGGCAGCTTTAATCTGGGTCCGTCCTTCGACATCAAGACAATCACCGGATTGACCAAGATAACGTCGATCAACCGGGGCACCGATACGGATGGTACCGAGTTCAGGCTGGGGATTGCGAACCGCGACGAAGTCACAGAGTCGCTGCAGCAGGAAATCGATCTGAACTTCGACCTCTTCGATGGACGTCTGACCGGCTTGGTCGGGGTGTTCTACAATGACGAGCACTGGAAGCTCGATTCCACACTTCCTTGGCTGCCGAACCCGCAAGGCTTTGTGAGTGTCGGGCCGGTACTGCCGGTCGGAACGCAGACTGTTTCCTTCTTTGATCAGGATACGAAGTCAAAGGCAGCATTCACTGATTTTACTGTAGGCCTCACAGACAAGCTGAATGTCTATGCGGGGTACCGGATCAGCCGGGATGAGCGCGACTTGAACTTGACGACTGGGTTGCAGGGACTGCCAGGCCAAGTCGGATTGACTTGCAACAATCGTGATTTCAAGGCGAAGTATGACTCAAACACCGGAAAACTTGGCCTCCAATATGAATTCAACACGGTCGGCAATGCGTACTTCCAGGTTCAGGAAGGGTTCAAGGCAGGTGGTTTCAATCCGTTCGGCTGCCAAGACACGTTCGAACCTGAAGAGCTGACTGCCCTTGAGGCCGGTTACAAGGCTTCGTTGTTGGGCGGCGATCTGACTTTCGACGTTGCTGCTTTCGTCTACGACTACAAAAACCTCCAGGTAGCGCAGATTATCAACAACGCATCGCGCATCGACAATGCGGCATCTGCAGAGCTGCAGGGAGTTGAATTCCGGGGCGATTGGGACATCACACCGTCATTCCGGACGGATCTGGCCTTTACTCTGCTGGAATCCGAATACAAAGAGTTCACCGACCGCGACTCGCTTAACCCACAAAAAGGCCTGCAGGACCTCTCCGGCAATCCTCTGAACCGGGCGCCGGAGTTTTCGGGTACGCTGGGTTTTGAAGGCGATTTAAACATCTCGGGGACCGGGTTGCTGGTCTTGAGAGCTGAAATGTATCACTCGTCCCGCGTTCAATATCGTCCGTATGGGGAGAAGGCGGACACGCAGGATCCCTATGAGCTCTTCAATCTGTATGCGACCTATCGCCCAGACCGGTCGAACTTCAGTTTCAGAGCTTATGTCAAGAATGCTTCGGATGAAGATTATCTTGCGGGCCTGTTCAGCGCCGGCCTGTTTGCTGATCGGTGGGCAATTTACGCGCCTCCACGCACGTTTGGCGTGTCGGTCGGATATGATTTCTAATACGTGAGCTTCCTCTCACTTTCCCGGTCGGTTGACGCGCGTCAGCCGACCGGCTTTTTTATGCCAACGGTACGCTTGTCCGGCACGATACTAATGAGATCGGGGCGGTGTTTTTTGGTGTGCGATATCATCCGGATCGATATCTCCTGAACACCAGGGGTGCGCTCGACCTTGTGCTTTACAATATCAACAACGTGTTCGTAGTCACGTGCGCCCATCAGGACAAAGACGTTGTGGGCTCCGCTGACGGCCCCGACTTCGCCCATGTCGGGCACGTTTTCGAGGTGTTTCAAAGCCTGATCAATTCGAGCCGGGTCAACCCGGAGATAGGCGAAAGCTCCGACGTTGAGTCCGATCTTATGCGGGTCGCACACCGCGCCGATCCGGATGACCTCAGTCTGGAGCATCCGGTTCACCCGCTCCCGCACGGTGCTTGCGGGAACATCCAGGATTCGGCCGATTTCCCGGAAACTGATGCGTGCGTCCAGGTGCAGCTGACGGATGATCATTTCATCAAGTTCGTCGCCGATCTGGTCGGCGCCGGACATGTCCATGCCGAGCGTTGCAAACTCTGACCGGTAAGTCCGTATCTCGAACGCGATATTGACTTCCAGCCGGTTGACGCCGGCAACCGAGCCAACATCCCTCTGGAGTTCGGCCAGGGCCTGCTGGCTCTCCTCGACAAACGCAGTCACGTGGATTTCCGGACTGCCAACCAGTATCTGGACAGACGCGACCCGGTTGAAGGTTGCGAGGTCGGACGCCACGTCATCGACATCGCGGCCCGAGACCCAGATGCTAAGGAAGCAGGGCAGGCGGTGGCGCATTTGCGCGACATTCCGCTGGGCCATAACACGCATGACCCCAGCTTCGTTCAGGGCATGGATCCGCGAGGTAACCGTGGCCTCAGTCACGCCGAGATTGATCGCAATCTCTTTTGTTGCCCTTCGGCCGTCCTCCCGCAATTGCTGGATGATCCGCATATCGAGTTGGTCGGGTTTGCCGTTGTCCAAGTGCCTCTCCCTGACGGGTAAAATACTTGGCTCTTTCAACCCGTTTCCGGCCTCAGTCAAACCTGCCCATCGGCCAGTCTCCGGTTCTCCTTAGACTTTCCGATCACGGCCCTGCCAGAAGGGTGCACGGAGCACGTTTTTGATCACTTTTCCCGTCGCATTGCGCGGGAGTTCAGCAATGAACCGCACCTCACGCGGCGCCTTGAACGCCGCAAGGCTAGCGCGGCAGTGCGCGATGAGCTCCTCTGGCCGTTGGGGGGCGCCACTGCGTAGTTCGCAGAAGGCCACGACCTGTTCGCCCAGGTCCGGATCGGGGATGCCGATGACTGCGGCCTCGACGATGTCAGGGTGGGTAGCCAGCACCGCTTCAATCTCTGCCGGGTACACATTCATGCCGCCTACGATGATCATGTCCTTGATCCGGTCGGTGACGTAGAGGTACCCTAGATCGTCCAAGTATCCGACATCTCCGGTCCGAAAGAAGCCATCAGGGGTGAGGTCTTCCGGACCTAGCGGCGGCCGGTTCAGGTACCGGTCGATCGTGAGTGGCGTGCGGGCACATATTTCGCCCTTTTCGTTGGGGCCGAGTTCAGTGCCGTCCGGAGCAAGTATCTTGACGTCGACAAAGGGCATGGGTTTGCCGCTCGAGTTCGGCGCAATGGGCCAGTCTTCTGGGAGCATGTAGCTGATCATTTGGGTCTCGCTCATGCCGTAGCCTTCAAAGACGAGGCACTGCGACCCGAAATATTCCAGAGCCCAAGCCTTAAGTTCGACGGGAACAGCGGCTGCGCCAATGTTCAGTACACGCATAGACTTGCGATTGAACCGTTCCTGGAGTTCCGCAGGCAGCGCGCGGATACGGTGGACCATCGTCGGGACTGCCATCCAGTTGGTGACACCGTGGCGCTCGATCAGCTGAAGGGCTTCTTCGGGATCAAACCTTGGCTGGATAACGACGCTGCCGCCCGCGCGCAGGCAGAAGAGAGCTGAGTTGGGGCCGGCCGCATGATGAAGTGGCAGGTTCAGCAGAAAGCGGGAAGTTTCATCTACGGGAATCAGCCGGGCCATGGTGTCGCGGTAAGCCATCGCGTCCTTGCGCGAAGCCACCAGGGCGGGATCGAGCGCAACACCTTTCGGGCGGCCTGTGGTCCCGGACGTGTAAAGTATGAGCGGTGCGGGTGCTGCAGAGGTCAGTGCAGCGTCAGGCGCGCCCGGAGCTGTCAGCACTGCGTACTGCGCGACATCTTTGTCGGATGCTGTGTGGAAGCTGATGAAGCGAGTGATACCCTTGCTGCGCGCCAGGCTGATCAGTTCGTCTGGAGCGCCGTGGTCCAGGACAAGGCCCGCCGCGCCGCTGTCAGCCAGCATGTAGCTGGCCTCTTCGAGCGTTGCGCGCGAATTGATTCCCACAAGTGCAGCGCCGATCTTGCTGGCCGCAAGCTGGATGACGAACCATTCGTGGCGCACGCCGATCATCACTGCGAGACGTTGCCCGCGGGCCAAGCCCAGCCCCAGCATGCCTGCCGCCAACCGATCTGCAGAAGTGTTGAACTCCCGCCAGCTGATCTCACGCCCGCCTTCAGAAAAGGCAACGGCATCCGGCTTTGCGGCCGCATAGAATTCTGCACTTCCGGGATAGGGAACCGTCATCGTGATGTTTTCCCTCTAATTGTCGTAGCTAAGGATGTGGACAACGCACACTGCACCCACGCCGACCATATGGGCGAGGCCAGTTTTTGCGCCGGGATGCTGACGGGCGCCGGCTTCGCCGCGAAGCTGGCGCGTGATCTCTGCAATCTGGCCCAGCCCGGTTGGTCCGAGCGGGTGGCCCATCGACAAGAGACCGCCGGATGGACTGATCGCTACCCGGCCGCCGATATCAAAGGCCCCGGCTTCCAGATCCCTGGCCGCCTTGTTCGGCGCGCTCAGGCCCATGCGCTCAGCGTAGAGCAGCTCTTCGACGGTGAAGGCATCATGCAGTTCAACGACATCCAGATCCGAAGGGCCTATCCCGCAATCTTCATAAGCGTGCACAACAGTTTCTTCAGTGATGTCGGCGTCAAAGCTCGCCGCTTTGGGGTAAAGACGTTCGCTTTTCATGACAGAAGCGGCGACGCGCGGGCAGCGCCGACGATCAATTCCATATCGCGTGAGCGCGTCGCCTGAGGCAACGATCACGGCTGCGGCGCCTTCACCGACTGGGCAGCATTGAAGGGGCGTGAGGAACCCTGCGATCGGGGGGGCGTTGAGTACTGCTTCGAGTGTCTGAGGCTGACGTCTCTGCGCAAAAGGGTTTAGAGCGCCATTGTGGTGGTTCTTGACGGAAACGCGTGCGAAGTCCTCCGGGCCGGCGCCACTGGCCTCGCAGTATTCCCGAGCGAGCAGGGCAAAATGCGTAAACGCTGCGACGCGGTCGCGCTCGAGTGTGTCGAGGCCGTTCTGGCTTGCGCCGAGCCTGATCGCAGCCGGCTTGTCGACGCCGAGCGCGAGAGAGACGTCACACAGCCCTGAGGCCACTTCGATGACGGCATTGCGGAACGCAGTCGAGCCTGAAGCGGATGCATTCTCCACCTGCTGCATCGGTATACCAGTGGCGCCAAGGTGGCGAAGCATCGTGCGGGTCGGCGACATACCAAGCATGCAGTTCGCATGGTAGACAGACTCCACCTGCGGCCAGTCTAGTCCGGCATCCTGAAGGGCGTCACGTACTGCCGTAAGGCCCAGGGTCACGTAAGGTGTTTCGGAGGCGCGCTGATAGCGGTGCATGCCGATGCCGATCACATAAACCGGACGAAGGTCTTTTAGCCGAACAGCCATATCAGTTCGCCTCCTGCCCGAAGCGCAGTTCCTGCTTGCCGGTGTTGAGCCCTGAGCCTGGCGCAAGCTGGCCAGTTACCCGCAGGCCGGGTTTGAGGCCGGAATCATCAGAGCTTGTCATCGTGGCGCGCAGGAAGACGCCGCAGTCGAGCTGGATCTGCGCAATGATGAAAGGCGCTTCAATATCCTTGCCTTGATGTCGATGAACCTTCGCGAACGAAATGAGGCTGCCCTGGGCTTCGAGGCCCAACGGCTCAAGCTTGTCCGACTGTGCGCCGCAGGCTTCGCAGCCATATGTCTGGAAAGGAAATGCCACATGCCCGCACGCGCTGCACTGCACCCCGTTTAGGCGAAGGGCGCCGTCCGCAAGGCGATTGTACAGGTCCGGATGAACCAGTTCGGCTGGATCGCTCATCAATTGTTTCCTCTTTGAAACGGCCGGATGTGTGAAGGGCTCATTACGCAATGAGTTTGGCTCAGTATTTTTGTTTTGCACGGTAAAGTCAATTATTGAACGCGTAAAAATATAGTGATAGTCATTTTTAATGGTGTAATGAACTGACGAGGCGAGAAGGCGTCGTCGTATCTCAAGAGAGAGACTTCCTGCATGAACATCCTGGATTTGAATGGGCGCACCGCCCTCGTTACCGGCGCCGGTCAGGGCGTCGGCCATCGTATTGCGCTCACGCTTGCTGAATGCGGGGCGAATGTTGTTGTGAACGACTTCTTCGAGGAGCGAGCGAAGGCCGTCGCTGACGAGATCGGAGCTGGCCGTGCGGTTGGTATTGGCGGCGACGTTACAGATTTCGCATCAGTTTCGTCGCTGGCGGACAAGGCCCTTTCGGCATTCGGCAAGGTGCATATCCTGGTCAACAATGCCGGCAATGCGAGCGCAGGCGCACAGACGCCGACGGGACGTCCGTTCTGGGAGCAGGATCCGTGGGAATGGGATGCCTTTGTCGGCGTCAACTTTACGGGTGTCATGAACTGTTGCCGGGCCTTCCTCCCGGGCATGATCGCCAATGCGAACGGCTCGATTATCAACATCATCTCTGATGCCGGGCGTGTCGGTGAGGCCGGGCTTGAAGTCTATAGCGGCGCCAAGGCAGGTGCGGCTGGTTTCACCCGGGCAATCGCGCGCTCAACCGGACGGTTTGGCGTTCGCGCGAACTGCGTGGCGATTGCCACGACGCGCACGCCGACAACCGCGGCTTTCCTTGATAATCCGGATTTTGCCAAACGCGCATTGTCCAAATACGTCATCCGCCGGTTCGGCGCTCCCGATGATGTTGCCAACATGGTCGCATTTCTCGCGTCCGATACCGCGTCAAGCTGGATCACCGGGCAGACCTATCCGGTGAACGGCGGCTTCGACATGAGCATGTGAGGCCAGAATGACCCAGCAGAATATATGCCTAGACCGAGACGACGGGGTCCTCACAATCACGATTGACCGCGTGGCGGCGCGCAACGCCTTCGACTTGCAGACGGCCCGGGAAATGGAGGACGCCCTCGACCTCCTGGACGCATCAGACGAGTTGCGGGTTGGGATTATTACCGGTGCCGGCGGCTCTTTCAGTGCTGGCCAGGACCTCAAGGCTGCGGCACGAGGCGAGCCGGCCATTACCGAACGGCGCGGCGGTTTCGGTATCATGAAGCAGCCGGCCATGAAGCCCTTGATTGCCGCGATTGAAGGCCCGGCGCTTGCGGGCGGATTCGAGCTGGCACTTTGCTGCGACCTGATCGTGGCCTCGCGGACATCCGTATTTGGATTGCCCGAAGTCCAGCGCAGCCTGGTCGCCCTCGGCGGCGCCCTGTTCCGGCTGCCGCGCCGGATCGCTTTCCAGACTGCAATGGAAATGATCCTGACGGGCGCTCCGCGGTCTGCAGAGGAGCTGAAGGCGCTTGGTCTCGTCAATCGCATCTGTGAACCAGGTGGCGCGCTTGTGGAAGCAACGGCGCTCGCTCGTGCACTCTGCCGCAACGGTCCGCTCGCCCTGCAGGTTTCCAAGGAGATTGCGTTCCGGGCGATCAGCGAAAGCTGGACCGACGAGAATGCCTGGTCGGAGCAGATGCGACTTGCCGGCAAGGTCATGGCCTCAGAGGATTTCCGCGAGGGCCTGAAGGCTTTTGCCGAGAAACGCGACCCTGTCTGGCTCGGCCGATAGCCATTCTGGCTTCCGTAACGAAGAAAGGCCTAACTATGTACTTCGAACTCGATGAGGACGAACAGACAATCGTCGACAATCTTCGGAAGTTCCTTGAACGGACGATCCGGCCCGCCATCAAGGCGATTGGCGAGAGGGCCCCGACACGCGAAGAATCCCTTTGGTTCTTGCAGCAACTTTCGCCCTATGGGCCAGGACGGATGTTCACGCCCGAAGCCGACGGAGGTTTCGGCTTGCGTAATGTCCTGACGGGACGAATGATCGAAGAAGTATGCCGGATTGACGGAGGCCTTGGTGGATTTGTCAGCCTGCATGATGGCACTGTCGGCCAGTTTGCACGGATGGCGCCGGCGCACATCAAGGAGAAGTATCTCGGCCGGCTTCTTGCCGGCGAGATGACCATCTGCACCGGCGTGACTGAGCCCGATGTTGGTTCAAACCCGCGTGATATCAGGACCCGGGCTAAATCGACCGGCAAGGGTACGCTTCGCCTACAAGGCGAGAAGACATGGATATCCAACGCGCCGGTGGCGGATCTTGCGATCATCATCTGCCGGACGAGTGATAATCCGCGCGAAGCCTTGTCGATGGTGCTCCTTGATCGGCACGCGCATGGATACGAAACCCGGAACCTGGAAAAGCTTGGCCTCAACACCTGGCCGACCGGTCAGATTCTCTTCGATACGGAAGTTCCTGAAGACCACTTGCTGGGACCCGAGGGAGGTGGACTGGCGGCAACCCTCCGTCTGTTCGAACGCGCTCGGTGCTTCGTCGGTGTGATCAGCCTCGGTATTGCCCAGGCCGCGCTGGAAGCGGCGATCGAGTATGCCAAGTCGCGGTTCCAGTGGGGCAAGCCGATTGCCGGGCACCAGTCGATCCAGATCAAGCTTGCAGAGATGGCGACGGATCTCGATGCGGCACGTCTCCTAGTTTACCGGGGTCTTGCGCTCGTTGACAAAGGCGCTCGCTGCGACACCCAGACCTCGATGGCGAAACTGTTTGCCACTGAAGCAGGTATTCGTATCACGCACCTTGCGCTCGAAGTCTTCGGCGCTAACGGGTTGAGCCCTGAATATCCGGCCAACCGGTTGTTCCGTGATGCCCGCGTGATGAGTGTGCCAGACGGCACCTCTGATATCCAGCGCCTTCTGATAGCGCGCAACCTGACTGGCGTCAGCGCATTCTGAGCGCCGTTCTGCCTCGTTGGAGACCCCCATGAAGACCCGCATCACAGAACTGTTCGGGATCGCCCATCCAATCGTTCAGGGCGGCATGCACTATGTCGGCTTTGCGGAACTTGCTGCCGCTGTCTCGAATTCCGGGGCGCTCGGTATGATCACCGCATTGACGCAGAAGACCCCGGCTGATCTCGCCAATGAGATCGCTCGTTGCCGTGACATGACAGACCGGCCGTTCGGCGTGAACCTCAGTTTCTTGCCGGCCTTGAACGGTCCTGATTATCCTGGCTATGTCCGGTCGATCATCGATGGCGGTATCACAGTCGTCGAAACGGCCGGCAACAATCCTGTTCAGGTCCTTCCGGTGCTCAAAGAGCACGGGATACGAGTGATTCACAAGTGTACGTCGGTTCGTCACGCTCTCAAAGCGCAGGAGATTGGTTGTGACGCAGTAAGCGTTGACGGGTTCGAGTGCGGAGGTCATCCGGGAGAAGATGATGTGCCGAATATGATCCTCCTGCCGCGCGCCGCTGACGAACTAGAGATTCCGTTCATTGCTTCGGGCGGGCAGGCTGATGGCCGCAGCCTTGTTGCATCACTGGCCCTCGGGGCAGACGGCATCAACCTGGGAACCCGGTTCATTGCAACGGTCGAGGCGCCGGTCCACCAGAACGTCAAGGATGCCATCCTTCGGGCAAGTGAACTGGACACCCGCCTTGTCATGCGTTCGCTGCGCAATACCGAGCGGGTACTGAACAATGCCGCCGTAGAGCGCCTCGTGCTCAAGGAGCGGGATCTGGGGCTGGCTCTCAAGTTCGAGGATATCATCAGCGAGGTCGCAGGCGTGTATCCGCGCGTCATGATTGACGGAGACATGGATGCGGGTGCATGGAGCTGCGGCATGGTCGTCGGACTGATCCATGATATCCCGACCTGCCGAGATCTCATCGACCGGATAATGGCCGAAGCGGACGAGATCATTTCAGTACGGTTGAAGCGATTTACGGAAGATCTTCGAAAGGACTGAAAGACTCGTGCGTCTCAGCTTACGACCCCGGTCTTTGCCGAGTAGTCAACTTCACGATGGTCTCCCCCCAAAGCTCAAGTGCCGCGCGTTTCTCGGCCGCATAGTCATACCGGTTGTAAATCTGTGTCACCGGCGACCCAAGCGGCGTGTGATTGAGGATGCGGGCAATCACTTCTCCGCGCACACCGCAACGCTCTGATGCCATCATGCTGGCGCCCGTACGCCTGAGGTCGTGTGCGGTGCCATTTACGATCTCGAGCTTCTCGCAGACCCGGCTCATGGCGCGGGTGACGACATGGCGATCGACTGATCCTTCCCCGTGGATCGCCGGAAACACCGGACCCCGATATTCGGCAACGATGCGGGGCAGGGGCGCTTCGATACTGTCTGGAACGCTCGACGCCGTGGCCAGCGCCAAGGCGCGCCGGATCAGGACCTGGCTTAGCGTTGACAGTGGCACGTGGTGGGCGCGACGGTTTTTGGAACGGTCCGATGCGATGACCCAGGACCGGGTCGTCCAGTCAAGTTCGTCCGTATGCATGCCGATCACTTCGCCGGCGCGCTGAAGCGTTATGAGGCACAGCCGGAGTGCAATGGCGACGGGTTCTGAAACGCCAAGCTTGGCCCCGAACTTGGCGACGGACCATGTTTCCCAGAGCAGCCGGATCTCTGCCTCGCTGAACACCCGGTCGCGCGACTTGTGCTGGTAGAGCTGCTGGAACTGGGCGGGGTTCATTTCGACCCATTCCTCGCGGATCCCGAAATTGTAGATCCGCCGAAGGACGGCGTGGGCATAGTTTGCCGTCCGGTTGCCGGAGTCTTCGGCGACCTTTCGGATGCAGGCGCGAACTTCACCGCGCTTCAGGCTCTGCAATGTACGGTGCGCCAGTTTGGGGGCGAGATGATTGCGCCAGACACCGGACTCCATGATGTTGGTCTGCAGCGTGCGCTGAGCAGCTTCCGGCGATGCGAAGAATGCTTCAGCGAGGTCTTTGACGGTTCGTTCGGCGGCAATCGCCTCGATCCTTTCTGCCTTTCGTTCTTCTGCCGGATCGGCGCCGCCGACGGCGGCGGCGAGGGCCTGGATTGCGCGGTCCCGGGCTTCGGCGAGGGAGAGCGCGGGATATCGTCCCAGCGAAAGCCTGTTTCGCTTTCCGCCGCGGGTGCGATAGCGCAGCGACCACATCTTCGAACCGTTAGACCCGAGCCGTAGTTCGAGACCCTCAACGACGGAGTCGGAAATGGTCGTGCGCTCGCCGGGCTTTGGTTTGACGGTTTCCACGAAACGCGCTGTCAGATTCTGAGGCATTTGTACTTACTCCGTTTGCTAGGACCCCAGGGTCCCTGACCCCCAGTCCTTCCTTGCTTACCGAGACTCCTTTGGGCTCCCTTCGGGACCCCGGGGTCCCACGGACCCCCAGTCGAAGAAGTCGTTTCAAGCCGTTATCGGGCAAAAATCTCGGGACCCCGGGTCCCATTTGTGGGTTGCTCGAAGAAAACGCTCTGAAACCTTAGGAAGCGCGAAATCGGGATTAATTCAATAGGTGCAGTGTATTATGAGAACGCTCCGTAACCGGACGAAACGGAATGAAACAACCAAAAATAGCGCTACGAATCTGGGGGTCAGGAGTTCGAATCTCTTCGGGTGCGCCATATTTTACAA
>CAZXQD010000041.1:0-12048 GCA_964643405.1 uncultured Hyphomonas sp.
GTGGACACCAAGTTCAGAAGCCTGCTTTAGAACCTCCTGCCAGCTGTCTTTTGGAATGTCGGTGGACGGTTGGTCCCGCCGCCAGTTACCACAAGCAGCAGACTCAAAAACATTGGGCCGAGGCCATTCAGCGTCTCCGTAGACTGACGACGCGCTCCATAGACCCGGCGAAGATCTATCTGGCAAAGAGACTCGAGCGCTCGCGCGTGATGCTGGAGTCCCGCAAAAGAGATTTCAAACAAACTTCCTGGAAGGCTCTGCGCGATCAATCGTCGAAAATCTGTACGCCTTTTGACGGATCACTTCGGTAATGGGCCAATCTCGTCTCGAGATCGCCAACATGAATCTCGAGTTTGTGCCTATCCGGATCAAGGAAGTAAATTGAAGCCCCCTCGCTTCGATTGTCTTTCCATAAGTCGCAGTTGGCCTTCAGTTTGTCACTTATCTCGGCGAATGCCTCGTGAGGGATGCTAAACGCGAAATGCGTATAGTCTGGGTGCGGAGACGTTCTCACAAGATCATCGCGTGACAGGCATAGCCAGAGTGGACCAGCCTCGAGGTAGGCGCCGTCATTCCACACGGCGCGAACCGAACAACCGAGCACGTCCCGGTAAAACGTCACGGATCGCTGTACGTCGGCTACCGCTAGCGTGATGTGGTTTATACCCGTTATGCCCGAGCGCGTGCGCTTGCTCATTTCAGAGCCCCGAAATGACGGAACGCAATCTCGTGGTAATGGAAGTTATTTGGTTCCACAAACCGGAACCGTCCGTAAGCGGTCATGTAGCCTCGATCGTTTCATATAGTGTCCTCCCCATAACGCCGAGGTACGGACGCGAATTGTCACGAACCCCTTCTCGAACCAGAAGACGATGCCGACAACTCAGACTTTCTCAAGCGAGCCAATACCAATCTTGATGTGCAGAAGTCTGCCTTCTGCATTGAGTTGTTCAATGACCGAATTGGGCCAATTCCCGCCACTCCAATCGCGTCCCCAGCGCCCTTGCAATCCCATCTACACAAACTCTCGCGGAACCAAAACCGCACTGCGGAATTGATACTCACGGGGCCAAGCCACCAATCGAGCCAAAACAAGCAGCGCCGCCGCTGAGCAGAGGGAATGCACGCCATGCTGGATGCTGCTGCAAGCTGGGTCGCTGCGAATGATGCTGCCATCGCGCTCGCCATTCTCGCCGCCATGGTCGTCTCTTTCGCGCTGGAACGCGTGCCGCCCGTCACCACGGCGGTTGTCGCTGCCGCGGCATGCCTCGCCTTCGGCCTGATCCCGCAGGACGAGGCGCTGCTCGCCTTTTCCAACTCCGCGCCGATCTCGATTGCTGTCCTCTTCATGCTCACCGCCGCGCTGCAGCGCACTGGCGTGCTCGATGCGATGGCCCATACGGTCATCAAGGCTGCGGAAAGTGGCAGCTGGATCTCGCTCTTGCTGATGACGGTCACGGTCATTCTTGCCTCCGCCTTCATCAACAACACGGCGGTTGTGCTTGTCCTCATTCCGGTCGTGATCGCGCTCAGCGAAACGCTGAAGATTTCCAAACGGCGCCTGCTGATCCCCTTGTCCTATCTCTCGATCATGGGCGGCACGCTCACCCTCATCGGCACCTCGACCAACCTGATCGTCGCCGGCGTCGCCACGCGCGGGGGCCTCGAGCCCTTCACCATCTTCGAGATCATGGGCGTCGGCCTCGCCGTTGTCGGCGCCGGCATCCCGGTCCTGATCGTGCTCGGCTATTTCCTGCTGCCGAAAGGCGCAGACCCCGACCGCAAGGCCGAAAAGCCACTGCTGTTCCTCACGGACCTGTCGCTGCCCGCTGCTGCCGAGGCGGGCGTCGCCCTGCCGCGCGGTGCTTCGTTGATCTCGCATACGCGCGCGGGCAAACCTGTCGCTGCGGATGATACCCCGCCTGCAGAAAACAAGGACGCCGCCGAACTCATCGCGCCCGGCGAGCGTATCTCGGTGCGCCTCACGCTGCCGGAGCTTCTGACAGTCATCGAGCAAGGCAAGTTCGCCTCCGGCATCGCCCGGCGCACGCCCGGCGATGGCGAGGCAACGATCCGTGTGCAGGCGATCCTCTCGCCGAATGATCCGAACATCGGCCGCCGTGCTGACCAGCTGAGCTATCTGTCCGCGCGCCCCGTCCGTTTGCGCGGCATCGCGCGCCATGGAAACCAGCCCGGCCCGGAACTCGCCTCCACGCGCCTGCGCGCCGGCGATCATCTCCTCCTTGAAGGCACCGAAGCGGCGATTGATGCGTTCGCGGCGACGTCGCCGTTGATCATCACGCGCGATCTTCCCGAAAAGCCCTTCCGGCGCGAAAGCGCGGGTTTTGCCATGGCCATCATTGCGACGGTCATCGCAGCGGCCGCCTCCGGTATCGTGTCGCTCCCCGTGGCGGGCATCATCGGCCTCGGCGCCATGCTCGTGCTCGGCTGCCTGACAATGGAAGACGCCTGGCGCGCTCTGGACCCCAGCGTGCTCGGCCTCATCGTTGCCATGCTGATTGTCGGCTCGGCCCTGCAGGCCACCGGCGCGGTAGATCTCATCGTCAACGCCGCCGTGCCCTTCTTCATGCAGCTCTCGCCCTTCTGGGCGCTTGTGGCGATCTACGCGCTGACGTCGCTACTGACTGAGATTGTCACCAACGCCGCCGTGGCGGTCGTCGTCACGCCCATTGTGATTTCGCTCGCTGCCCTGATCGGCATCGACCCGCGCGCCCTCGTCGTCGCCGTCATGTTCGGCGCCAGCGCCAGCTTCGCCTCGCCCGTCGGCTACCAGACCAACACGCTCGTCTATGCCGCAGGCAACTACCGCTTCTCGGACTTTCTGAAGATCGGCGTGCCCATGAACATGCTCATCGGCTTCGTCAGCTGTTTTGCGATCGCCTGGTTCTATGGGTGTAGGGTGCGCTGTGCGCCGGCCGCCATGCGTCGTCGAGGGCGATAGAGGTTCGATAGCAGATCGATAGAAAGTGAGAATGAATGAGAAATCTTGAGAGAAAACCGGCATCGCATATGCGCCGGGCGAAACAGGCTGAAGCGGTTTGCGTGGGCTGAAGGCTCATCTTGTGCCTACGATTCCGACAGACAAATTCCTGCGCTTTCAGAGACTTGCAAACTGAGACACGGTTTCTTGCGCAACAGGTCCGGCTACGGAGTATACTCCGTGAATGAGAAAACACCTGAAAACGCAAAAACCAGCCCCTCACCCTTCCCATGGCCAGAGGTCAGGGGGCAGGTGAGGGGTTTGGCCAGGGCAGGCGCAGCCCGCTGCGCTACCGCGCCGTCAGACCGCCATCGACGATATGTTCCTGTCCGGTCGAGAAGCTCGATGCATCTGAAGCGAGGAACAGGATCAGCTCAGCCACTTCCTCCGGCTTGCCCGCGCGCCCCATCGGTGTGCCGCCCAGCGCAACGATGTTCGGGTCCAGCGAATTGCCGCCGGTATGCGCGGTCAGGGCGCTTTTTTGTTCAGCGCTCATCGTCTCGGTGACGCGGGTGATTTCCTTCTGCCAGATCGGCGTGTCGATGATGCCGGGATGGACCGAGTTCACCCGGATCTTCAGCCCCAGCGCGCCGCACTCCACGGCCGCCGCCTTCGTGAACAGGCGCACCGCTCCCTTGGAAGCGCAATACGCCGCCACACCCGGCGAACCGCGAAGGCCCGCCACGGAGGAAAGGTTGATGATCGAGCCGCCGCCCTCCTTCATCGCCCGCATCGCGGCGCGTGTGCCGAGGAAAACAGAATCCGTGTTGACTGCCATCTGCCGCTGCCAGTCCGCCAGCGAATAGTCCATCAGCGCCCCGGCGATCGCGATGCCGGCATTGTTCACCAGCACGTTGGGGGTGCCGAACAGCTTCGTGGTTTCGGCGAAAATGGCGTCCCAGCGGGCCTCGTCGGTTACATCCTGCCTGGCAATCGCGCAGGTGCCCCCGGCCTTGGAAATGAGGCTCTGGGTCTCTTTCAGGCCCGCCTCGTCAACATCCGTCGCCATGACCTTGGCCCCCTCACGGGCCAGGGCGACGGCCGCCGCCCGCCCGATTCCGCTGGAAGCGCCTGTAACTATTGCAATTTTACCGTTAACCTGTCCCATGTATTCCTCCCTTTTATGGGGGATACACTAGCAGTCCCTGCGCTTGACGCGAGCGTCAGATTGGTGTTTTACCCGCGACTTCATGACGGGATGGTGCGGAGCCGCCGTTGTAATCGCAGGCGCAATGATGCGTTTGCCGGCCCGCGCTGACAATTGAGGTACTACCATGTCACGTCGCCATAGCGCGAAGTACAAGATCGACCGCCGTGTCGGTGAAAACATCTGGGGCCGTCCGAAGTCCCCCTTCAACAAGCGCAACTACAAGCCGGGCCAGCATGGCCAGAACCGCCGCAACAAGGTCTCCGACTTTGGTATGCAGCTGATGGCGAAGCAGAAGCTGAAAGCCTACTACGGCGACATCACCGAGAAGCAGTTCTCGAAAATCTACGAAGACGCTGCCCGCATGAAAGGCAACTCGGCCGAGAACCTGATCGGTATCCTCGAGTCGCGTCTCGACGCCATCGTCTACCGCGCGAAGTTCGTGCCCACGATCTTTGCCGCCCGCCAGTTCGTCAACCACGGCCACGTCACCGTGAACGGCAAGCGCTGCAACATCGGCTCCGCCCGCCTGAAGCCGGGTGACGTCGTGCAGGTCCGCGAGAAGTCGCGCAACCTCGCTCTCGTCCTCGAAGCCCTCGGCAGCGCCGAGCGCGACATCCCGGACTATGTGGAAGTCGACCCGAAAGCCATGACCGCCGCCTACAAGCGCGTTCCGGCCCTCGCCGACGTGCCGTACCCGGTGAAGATGGAACCGGCCCAGGTGGTCGAGTTCTACTCCTCGTAAACCATCTGAATTCCTTGAAGTTTCGGGAAGGCCGCGCCAGACTGGTGCGGCCTTTTCATTTCAGGATACAGCGCCATGGCCATTCCTTCGATCGCCGCCGTCCGCAAGGCGCTCATCGCGCAGCCTGGCAAGCCGTTCGACCTGTCCAAGCGCGACACCAGCGGACGCGACGTCTTCGCCGACAAGGCCGAGGCCGAGACCAGCCTCAAGAAGGATGCCGCTGTCATCAACGAGCTGAAGGACATGCTCTATGCCGAAGGCAGGCGCTCGCTCCTCGTGATCCTCCAGGGCATGGACACGGCCGGCAAGTCCGGCACGATCAAGTCGGTCTTCTCCGAAACCACGCCGCTCGGCATGGAAGTGAAAGCGTTCAAGGCGCCCAGCACCGAGGAACTCGCGCGCGACTATCTCTGGCGCGTCCATAATGCCGTGCCCCGCCGAGGCAATGTCGGGATCTTCGACCGGTCGCAGTATGAAGATGTGCTGGTGGTCCGTGTGCGGAACTTCGCGCCGCTGGAAGATGTCGAAAAGCGCTACGAGCAGATCAACGCATTCGAAAAACACCTTTCCGAAAACGGCACCACGGTGCTGAAGTTCATGCTGAACATCGGATACGAGGAGCAGGGCATCCGCCTGAAGGAGCGGCTGGTTGAGGCGCACAAGCTGTGGAAGTTCAACCCAGGCGACCTCGATGATCGCTCGAAGTGGGCGGAATTCATGGAGGCCTACGAAATCGCCATCCGCCGCTGCTCAACGCGGCATTCGCCCTGGTATGTGGTCCCCGCCGACAGCCGCACCAGGCGCAACGCCCTGATTGCCCGCATCGTTCGCGGCGCCCTCGAAAACATGGACCTCAAATGGAAAGACCCGGGCCATAAGCCCGAGTCTTTTGATTTCAGCTAAAGCTGTCGGATCGGTCAGCTCTTGAATTCGACCGAACCGCCGCTGGACTTCGACACATCCTGCGTTTTCGGTGCGCCGCGGAAGGTAACATCACCGCCGCTGGACGCCGAACCCTTCGCGCTCTCGGAGGCATAAAGGTCGATTTCGCCGCCGCTGGAGGCCCGGCCGGTTGCCGCAGCGCAGCGCAGCTCGACCGCATCAATCTCCGCTCCGGACGAAGCGTCTGCGGTGATGCTCGTGCAGGGGCCGGAGAGACTGACATTGCCGCCCGAGGAGGCATTCACTTCAAACGAACCCGCCCCTTGCGACACGAGTGTAATCTCTCCTGCGGAGGAGGCGTTCAGAGCGCTGCTGCCTGTGCCGGTGACCAGGGCTTGGATTTCACCGCTGGAAGAGGCGTTGAGGTTTGCGGAGGCAGCCTTCAGACCGGCGGCTTTCACTTCGCCGGACGACGAGGCATTCAGCGAGGTGCGCGATGCTGTCCCGGCGAGGGTAACTTCGCTGCTGGACGAGGCGGAGGCGTCAAAGTCTCCCGCGTTGATCGTCTGCGAGGTGAAGCGCGAAGACTGCGAGGCCTCAACGCCTTCGAGGGCCGGGCCGGTAACGGTGACATTGTAGACCGGCTTTTTCTTGCCATTGACCTTGATCGTCTTGCCGTCGTCCGAGACGTCGATCGAGCGGCTCCAGGAGAACCAGCCGCCTTTGTCATCAAGGCTTTTGCGGGAGACAATCAGCGTGTCCCCGTCATTGCTGATCTTGGCATCCGAGAAATCGCCGGCGGGAGTTTCGACGACGACGCGCGTTTCCGGGCCGGACTTGTACGTCACGAACATGGCGCCTTCGACATCGATGCGGGTGAAGGACTT
This sequence comes from uncultured Hyphomonas sp., assembly GCA_964643405.1. GTDB lineage: Bacteria > Pseudomonadota > Alphaproteobacteria > Caulobacterales > Hyphomonadaceae > Hyphomonas. The sequence continues at coordinate 6,663 of CAZXQD010000041.1, forward strand.
TGCTTCGAAGGTCTTGCTTTCTGCGAGTGCAGCAGGCGCCGCCAGCAGGGCGACGGTGGCGAGGGCGGTCAGGGTTCTTTTCATCTTGGGGGTCCTCTCGGGAGCGATACCCCCATATGAGTTATCGAAATACGATATGTCAATCGTTGTTTTTCGATAATTCTGGAAAGTCCCGTTCAAACAGGGCTCTTTGTGCGGCTCTGACGGCGCAACACCATGGGGGGCTGCCCATAGGCGCGCATGAAGGCGACGCGCATCCGCTCAGGATCACCGAAGCCTGAGTCGATGGCGATCTGCTGGAGCGGCAGGGTCGTTGTCTCGACGCTCTGGCGCGCGGCTTCCAGGCGCAGCTTTTCGACGAAGCGGGCAGGGGTAGCGCCGGTCTCGCTGCGGAAGACGCGGGCGAAGTTGCGCGGGCTCATCGCGGCACGCGCGGCGAGCGTATCGACATCCAGAGGTGCGGAAAGATTCGTCCGTACCCAGCCGATCAGTTCGTCAAAACGGCCGGAGGCAAGGCGTACGTCCTGCATTACCGAGAATTGCGACTGGCCGCCGGCGCGGCGCTGGTGGACCACGAGTTCGCGCGCGGCGCGGCGGGAGACATCCTCACCAAGATCGTCCTCGACGAGCGCGAGAGCCAGATCAATGCCGGCTGAAATGCCTGCGGAGGTCCAGAACTTGCCGTCCTGCGTGTAGATCCGGTCGGCCACCAGCCGCGTTTCCGGGAAGGCGCGCTCGAACTGGGCGGAGCGCCGCCAGTGTGTGGTTGCGCGGCGCCCCTTCAGCAAACCCGCAGCGGCGAGGAGGAAAGCGCCCGAGCAGACAGAACAGGTGCGGCGCGTGCGGTCGGAAAGATCGCGGATCGCGGCGAGGAGGCGTTCGTCCGTATACGCCTCACGCGTACCTTCGCCGCCGGAGACAATCAGCGTGTCGAGTTTCAGTTTCGGGGGTAGTGCCTCAGTCAGCATGGAGACGCCGCACGAAGACCGCACCGGGCCGCCGTCCAGCGAGTAGACAGTCAGCCGGTAGGGCGGCGGCGACATGCCTCGCATCGGCATTTCGAAGACGCCGATGGGGCCCGCGGCATCGAGCAGCTGGAAGCCTTCGAAGATGAGAACGCCGATCTCGCGGGGCGCGCGTTTGGCTGAAACCATGGGAACAATGTCCTTTCTGCCAACCCGCTTCTAGGGCACAAAAGTCGGGCCAGCAAGGAGCCCGCCATGAGCCAGCAAGCCTTCACCACTGTTTTCGCGATCTATCCGAACCTAACCCAACTCGATTTCACCGGGCCGCACCAGGTGCTCTGCCGCCTTCCGGGCGCGACCACGATTGTGGCGAGCCGCGATGGCGGAGAGATCGAGGCCGAAGGCGGCCTTGCGATCGGGCGCACAAAGAAGCTGGCAGACATAGAGCGTTGCGATCTGATCTGCGTGCCGGGCGGAATGACGGCGACGGAAGTGGCACTTGATGAGGCGTTTGTCGGCGAAGTGCGCCGCCTGGCGCTCGGTGCGAAATACATCACGTCCGTTTGCACCGGTTCGCTCATTCTCGGTGCGGCAGGCCTGCTGGAAGGCAAGCGCGCGGCGTGCCATTGGGCGTGGCGCGGACTGCTCAGTGAGTTTGGCGCGATTCCTGATGACGCGCGGGTCGTCCGTGACGGGAATATCTTCACCGGTGGCGGCGTGACGGCGGGCATAGACTTCGCCTTCACGATGCTGGCGGAAATTGCGGGCGAGGCCTATGCGAAAACCCTGACGCTGGGCCTCGAATATGCCCCGGCGCCGCCCTACGCCTGCGGGCGGCCGGAGCTGGCAGACCATGAAACGCTGTCGCGCATGGCCTCGGTCATGGACAAGTCGATGGTGCAGCGTCTCGCCGAGGCAAGGGAAGCAGGCGCGCGGCTTCGCCTCTAGGTCGCGTCGCCGTAAAGGTCGTAGTCGTCTGCGCCTGTGATCTTGGTGCGGACGATATCGCCAGGTTTCAGCGGGCGCTTTGAATTGACGTAGACCACTGCGTCGACTTCCGGAGCATCGGCCTTTGAACGTCCGATCCAGCTGCCAGGGGACTGCGCGTCTTCCTCGTCGATGATGATGTCGAGCTTCTTGCCAACCTGCGCGGCGGCGCGCGCCGCGGAGACTTCGGCCTGCGCTGCCATGAAGCGGTGCCAGCGATCTTCCTTCACATCCTCGGGGACGTGGTTCTCCAGCTTGCCACTTTCGGCATGGGCAACGTTCTCGTAGCGGAAGCAACCTGCACGGTCGATCTTTGCTTCGCGGATGAAGTCCAGCAGGACCTGGAAGTCTTCTTCCGTTTCGCCGGGGAAGCCGACGATGAAGGTGGAGCGGATGGCAAGGTCCGGCACCTGCTCACGCCATTTGGCGATGCGGGCCAGCACCTTGTCCTGATTTCCCGGACGCTTCATCGCTTTCAGCACCGGCGCGGAGGCATGCTGGAACGGTATGTCGAGGTAAGGCGTGATCAGCCCTTCGGCCATCAGCGGGATGACATTGTCCACGTGCGGGTACGGATAGACATAGTGCATCCGTGTCCACACGCCGAGGCTGCCGAGACCTTTCGCGAGATCAAGGAAGCGGGTTTCATACTCTGTGCCGCGCCAGGTTTCCGGCTTGTATTTCACGTCAAGTCCGTAGGCGGACGTGTCCTGGCTGATGACGAGGAGCTCCTTAACGCCGGCCGCGACGAGCTTTTCCGCTTCCGTCAGCACATGATGGATCGGGCGTGAGACAAGATCGCCGCGCAGCTTCGGGATGATGCAGAAGCTGCAGCGGTTGTTGCAGCCTTCGGAAATCTTCAGGTAGGCATAATGGCGCGGCGTGAGGCGCAGGCCGCTTTCCGGCACGAGATCAAGGTGCGGATTGTGCGGCGGGGTCAGGTGCGTATGCACCGCGTCCATCACCGCTTCGTATTGGTGCGGTCCGGTGACGGCGAGCACCTTGGGATGCGCACGCTGGATCACGTCCGGCTCGGCGCCGAGGCAGCCGGTTACGATGACCTTGCCATTGGCTTCGATTGCTTCGCCGATGGCGGAGAGGCTTTCGTCGCGCGCAGAGTCGAGGAAGCCGCAGGTGTTGACCAGGACAAGGTCCGCCCCCGAATAGTCCGGAGCGATCTGGTAGCCTTCGGCGCGCAGGCGCGTGATGATGCGTTCGGAGTCCACCAGCGCCTTCGGGCAACCGAGCGAGACGATGCCGACTTTCGGCGTTTTGGCGCCCTTGATCGGGGCGGGGGCGAGGGGCGTGGTGGTCATCCGCGCCCTGCTACTCTGAAACTGTCGCCGAGAAAAGCGCCTGCCTGATACCAGGCGATCAGGGTTTGCGCCCGAGGCGGTTCAGAATGTCGGCCGCGCGGGCATTCATCAGGCTGGCCATGTCGGTGGGGCCTTGCGACTTGGTCGTATCCGGCAGGACACGGATGAGATGCTGCGCGGTGCCAAGGAGGTTGCCCATCTTGTCCTTGAAGTTCGCGAAGATTGTGGCGGTGCCTTCCGAGGACAGGGTAACACTCGCGCTGGTAGAGCCGCCGGGGGAGATGGTGACCGGCATCATCCAGCCCATGTCGGCATTGGAGGCGGAGAATTCGACCTGTTCGGCCTCGCCGCTGCCCTGCGCGTAGACTTCCGTGATGGTGCCCTTGATCGCTTCCGTGATGCCGCTCAGCGTGCCGCCCATCCCGAGGCGCGGGCTTGTTTGCGCCGGCCGGTTCTGTGCCGCAGCGGTCACACGGATGATATGTTCCGCCATGCCTTTGAGGTTGCCTGCCGCATCCTTGAACTTGGCAAAGATCGTGGCCGTGCCTTCCTGGCTCAGCGTCACGCTGGCGCTGGTGGAACCGCCGGGAGAAATGTTGACGGGCATCATCCAGCCCATCTCGGCGTTGGAGGCCGAGAATTCGACCTGCTCAACGCCGTCGCCCGCCTGGGCGTAGACTTCGGTGATGGTGCCCTTGATCGCCTCGGTGATGCCGCTGAGCGAGCCGCCGAAGCCGTAGCGGCGGGGCGGCGCGCCGGGGTGTTTCGACGTGTCGGCAACAACGCGGATGGCATGTTCGGCCTGCGAGATGATGTTGCCCATCTTGTCGGTGAACTTCGCGAAAATGGTCGCCATGCCTTCGGAGGTCAGTTTCACGCTGGTGCTGGCCGAACCACCGGGGGTAATCGGCACGGGCATCATCCAGCCCATTTCGGCGTTTGAGGCAGAAAATTCGACCTGCTCGGCGCCCGTGCTGCCCTGCGCGATCACTTCCGTTACGGTGCCAACGATGGCTTCAGAGATGGCGCTGATGCTGCCGCCATAGGTGCCCCTGGCGGGTGTGGTGATGCGTTGGCCCATGCGAAGACTCCTCTGCCCTTGCAGACAGAGGCGCAGTTTTCACGGAAACCGGATCATGGGCAGCGAAGTATTTTGGCGCCGGGCAGCCCGACAGGCGGCCTATTCAGTCAGTTCGATGCCCTTTTCGGCGAGCAGTTCCTTGAGCTCACCGTTTTCGAACATTTCTTTGACGATATCGCAGCCGCCGATGAACTCGCCCTTCACGTAGAGCTGCGGAATGGTCGGCCACTGGGTGTATTGCTTGATACCTTCGCGCACTGCGGCGTTCTCGAGCACGTTCGTGGAGACGTATTCAACGCCCAGATAGTCCAGGATCTGCACGACGGTCGACGAGAAGCCGCACTGCGGGAAGGTGGGCGTGCCCTTCATGAACAGGACGACGTCATTGCTTTTCACAGCCTTGTCGATGGCGTCGAGGGTGGCCTGGTCAGTCATGGGCTTGTCTCCGGATTTGACTGTCATGTGAGATGGGCAGCGGGCGGCGTCAAGGATGCGACGCCGCCCGGCCGGCATTTACCATCCGCAGGTCTGGCCCGCGTTCTGCTCTTTCAGGTATCCCATCAGCGGGTCGAAATACTCAATGATGGCGCTGCCATCCATTTCCCTTGTGCCGGTAAACTTCTCCAGCGTGTCCGGCCAGGGCTGGGACATGCCGGCCTTCAGCATCTCGTTGAACCGGGCGCCGACTTCCTTGTTCCCGTAGATCGAGCAGCGGTGCAGCGGGCCTTCCCAGCCGGCCTGTTCGCAGGCGGCTTTGTGGAACTGGAACTGCATGATGAAGCTCAGGAAGTAGCGCAGGTACGGCGTGTTGCCGGGGATATGATACTTGGCACCGGGGTCGAATGCGTCCGCCGGGCGCGGCGCCGGCGGTACGATGCCCTGGTTCTTCAGGCGCAGGTCCCACCAGGCGGTGTTGTAGTTTTCCGGCGTCGTCTCGCCAGAAAGGACGCCCCAGCGCCAGCTGTCCACCGTGATGGCAAACGGCAGGAAGGCGATCTTGTCGAGCGCGGTCTGCATCAGCAGCGCCGTGTCGGCAT
>CAZXQD010000041.1:12148-28881 GCA_964643405.1 uncultured Hyphomonas sp.
GGCAGGAAGGCGATCTTGTCGAGCGCGGTCTGCATCAGCAGCGCCGTGTCGGCATCCGGGCCCGGCATGTCCGCGTCGGTGATCAGGCCGATCTGCTTCAGGTATTCCGGCGTGATCGACAGGGCGACGAAATCGCCGATGGCTTCGTGGAAGCCGTCATGGGCGCCGTTCTTGTAGAGGAAGTCCTGGTCCTTATAGGCGCGCTGGTAGTAGTTGTGACCGAGCTCGTGGTGAACCGTGTAGAAATCTTCCGAGTTCACCTCCGTGCACATCTTGATGCGCACATCTTCCTCGTCGTCGAGATCCCAGGCGGAAGCGTGGCACTGCACTTCACGTCCTTCCGGGCGCACGATCATCGAGCGTTCCCAGAAGGTCTGCGGCAGCGGATCGAGGCCGAGCGAGACGAAGAAGGCTTCCGCCGTTTCCACCATCTTGATCGGCGTGTAGCCCTGCTCGACGAGGCGCTGCGTCAGGTCATACTTCAGCGGCGCAGTCGGCGGCTGCACGATGTCGTAGATGTTGGACCATTGCTGCGCCCACATGTTGCCGAGCAGGTCAGCGCGGATCGGGCCGGTGGCCGGCTGGATCGCGTCGCCGTACTTCTGGTTGAGCTTGGCGCGGGTGTAGCAGTGCAGCTCCTTGTAAAGCGGCTCGACCTGGCCCCAGAGGCGGGCCACTTCGGCCTCCATCTCCTCCGGCGGCATGTCGTAACCGGACAGCCACATCTGGTCGAGGCTCGGATAGCCCAGCTCACGCGCGCCTTCATTGGCGAGCGAGACCATCGCGGCGTAGTTGTCCTTCATCGGCGGCGATATCGTGTGCCAACCCTCCCAGACGGCCTGGGTAACAGCCGGGTTGCGGGAGGTCTCGATGATGGTCGACGCTTCGTCGAGCGTGATCATCTTTCCCTGGTATTCAAACTTGCCCGTGCCGTAGGCCGCATCGAGATCGGTCGTCAGCTTGGCCAGTTCCTCGGCGGCGCCTTCGCGCGAAGGCGCCGGGATGGTGATACCGCCCCGCAGGATGCGCATCTTTCGGGCGAGGTCCGGTGGCAACTGCGTGATGTCGAACTGCTTGGACTCGTTGGCGAGCGACACGATCAGCTTGGTCGCCTTCGCCCCGGCTTCGGCGGCGGCAGCGTTCGTTTCCGGTGTGATGTTGGTCGCCTGGTTCCAGTAGGCGAGTGCAGCCTCCTTGTTCATGGCAGCCAATTCGGTTTCCGCGCGGCCAAGGAAGGCCCGGGCGGCAATCGCCATCTCTTCCGCAGCGATCGCGGCCGGATCGGCGCGGTCCAGATGCGGCGTGCAGGATGCGATCAGAAGGCCGAGCGCAGCGGCGCTGACCGTTTTCAACAGTCTGGACATGGATTCTCCCTCCCAGGGTTTGCCGCAAGAGACAGCGAACCGTCCCTCGCGTCAATCTGGGGAAGGCTTACGGCGCCCGTGTTTTCAGGGCCAGCGCATGCAGCGCGCCGCCCATATGTCCCTTCAGGGCGTCATACACGAGCTGGTGCTGCCGAACGCGCGGCAGCCCGGCAAAGCGGGCGCTTACGATTTCAGCCTGCCAATGGTCATTGTCCCCGGCAAGGTCCGTCAGGGTGATTTCCGCGTCCGGAAAGCCTTCCTGAAGGTATTTCAGCAGCGTTTCGCGGCTCATCGCCATGGCTTGTCTCCGGCCTCACGGTGGGGTGACTAGGCACATGCGGCGGCGCGGCCTAAGGGTCAAGCACGCAGAGGCAAGAAGGCACCGGGATGCGCTGGAGACACTGGAAGAGGGACATGGCCATCGGCCTGTTCGGGATGCTGGCGCTGATGGCCGGTGTCTGGCTTTTCTGGCCGAAGGGGCCGGAAAAGATTCCGGGCGTGACCTATCAGGCCCAGTTCGTTGATCCCGGCCCGATGCTGCACCTGGCGGAAGTTCTGTCGTCCGACGCCTTGCAGGGGCGCGCCGCCATGACGCCCGGCAATGACGCAGCGCGCGGCTTCATCCGCAAGCGCTTCGAAGACACGGGCGTGGAGCCGTTCCTGCCGGGCGGGTGGGAACAATCCTTCACCATCCTCCCGAGAACCCCGGATGCGAGCGCCGGGACAGGCGTGAACCTCATCGGCTGGGTGCCGGGCGAGACGCCGGGAGAGGGGCCGGTGATCCTTGTCACGGCGCACTACGACCATCTCGGTGTGCGCGACGGAGAAATCTACAACGGCGCGGACGACAACGCCTCCGGCGCGGCGATGCTGACGGCAGTGGCGGAATACTTCGTCGGGCGCCCGCCGAATCACGATATCCTGTTCGCCGCGCTGGACGCCGAGGAGATCGGCCTGCTGGGGGCACGGGCCCTGGCCTTCGATCCGGAAGTGCCGATGGACCGCGTGGCGATCAACATAAACTTCGACATGGTGGGCCGCTCAGAGTCGGGCGAACTCTATGCGGCGGGTACCTATCACACGCCGTTGCTGGCAGACCTTGTCAGCGAGATCGCCAAGACGTCGCCTGCAACCCTGCTGACCGGCCATGACCGGCCGGAGGACGGCGTGAACGACTGGACCCTGCAGTCCGATCACGGCGTGTTTCACCAGGCCGGCATTCCTTTCCTCTATCTCGGTGTCGAGGACCATCCTGGCTATCACCAGCCTACGGATGATTTTGAGGCGCTGACGCTCGATTTCTACGTCCGCGCCGCCGATACGGTCGTGAACGTCGTGAACGCCGCAGACGGCATCCTGCCGGAAATTTTCGCACAGCGCCGCGCGCCTGCGCCCCCACCCTCAAAAACAGAAGGAACGCCTGAATGACCACAACGGTCTCCTACCTCCTCAAATCCTCCACCAACCAGACGCTGGGCGCCCTGAAGGGCATCCTTGCAAAGGGCGAGGCTTACGCCGGCGCGCTGAAATGCGAGGAATCCGCGATGCTCGCTCAGCGGCTGTATCCGGACATGTTTGCCCTTCCGCGACAGGTCCAGATCGCGTGCGACACGGCGGCCCGCGGCGCGGCGCGTCTTGCTGGCCTCGACATGCCGAGCTTCCCTGACACGGAACAAACCTTTCAGGAGCTGATCGCGCGCTGCCAGAAGGCGATCGACTATGTGAACGCCATTGACGACGCGAAGATCGACGCGACCGCCAAGACCGTGCTGCAGATACCCATGGGGCAGGCGACGATGCCGATGACCGGCGAACAGTACCTGCAGAGCTTCATCCTGACCAACCTGCACTTCCATGCGGCGATGGCCTACGGCTTGCTGCGCACACAGGGCGTGCAGATCGGCAAGCGGGACTACCTCGTTCCAGCCTGACCTGATGACATGAACTATCCGTCATGATCTGCAGGCGGATGAAAGTTAACCGGGGCGGCGGGCTGGATGGTCCGCCGCCTCTGTATTTTGAGGCCTGATGGACGGTGCGCGAACCGTAATGTGTAAACGCGCGCTGTGGCTCATCTGCAACAGGTTCAGACCTGCCGCATCTTTCAGGGAACACGCGCCCGGCGCTCCCGTTACTGGTCTGTCTCGCCCGAACGGCAGGCACTGATTTTCAGTAGCGTTCCTCAAAGGAGAACCCATGTTCCGATCCATCCTTCTCGCAACCGCCGCCGCTAGCCTTGCAGCCACAGCCCATGCGCAGGACTCCGGCCTCTATCTCGAAGGCGGCTACCAGTACCTCGACGTGAAGCCCGACGGTGCTGATAGCGGCGTCGATACCAATGGTATCGCGGCCCGCGCCGGCTGGAAGTTCAACCCGAACTTCAGCATCGAAACGGAACTTGCCACCGGCATCGACGATGGCGAGTTTGACTACAATGTTGACGAAGACGACTTCAACTTCGACGACAACAATGACGGCGATCTCGGCGACGTGATTGCCGCTTCCGGCGATCTCGGGCTGAATTACCTCGTCGGCGCCTATGGCAAGGTAAACCTTCCGCTCACGGAACGCCTTGGTGCCTATGCACGCGCAGGCTATGCCTATATCGACCTTGACGCATCGCTCGCCACGCCCGGCGGCCTGGACATCAATGTCGAGGATTCTGCGGATGGTCCGGCATTCGGCGCCGGCATGCAGTACGACCTGACCGACAACCTCTACCTTAAGGGTGACTACACCTACTACTCGTTCGACAGCACCGACACGAGCGGCGTGATGCTGGGTGTTGGCCTCAAGTTCTGATCCGTACCCGGACTTGAGACTGAAAAGGCGCCTTCTCCCGCAAGCCGGGAGAGGGCGTTTTTCGTTCAGGCGTGTGAAACAACGAGATAAAGTGAGCCCGTATAGGTGGGCTGCTGGCGCAACACCGCGTGCCGCGCATCCCACGTGCCCGTGTCCAGCGCATGTTTGAGGGCCGCGACACTCGCGGACGCCATATCCGGCGGAACGAAGCTCCACGCGGAGCAGGAGAGGCGCGCCTTGTCATCAAGGAACATTTCAGGGCGCCCGTAGTAGGCTTCGTTGAAACCATCGCGGCAATTCAGGGGGATCGGAACGGGCACGATTTTCACCGCCGTGCCGAGGCCGTCGCGCAGACGGTCGAACGAGGGGTAGCGGCGGGCTTCGGCGGCCAGCACCGCGGGCGCGTAGTCGTTGAGCCAGAAGTCCTGAACCTCGGCCGGATTGCACGTGAGTATGACAACCGGGCCACGCGCCACACGGCGCATCTCTGCAAGGCCCGCCTCGAGATCCGGCCACTGATGAACCGTAAAAGTCGCCATCACCGCATCGAATGATTTGTCCGCGAAGGGCAGGCGCTCGGCAACGCCGTCGATGGCTTCGGGAAGATCAGGAGGGCGCTGCGCGCGCATCGAAGCAGAGGGTTCGAGTGCGGTGACGGAGCGGTCTCGGGGTTCATACGAACCGGCCCCCGCGCCGACATTGAGCACTGTCTGTGCACCGTCCAGCTCGGCACGGATCATCGCCTCGATCGCCGGTTCCGGCTGGCGGTAGGCGGCATAATTGCGGCCGATCTCGCCATAGTTGGCGTCGCCCGCGCTGCCGTCCGCCTGCCGCATCACACGGCGTTCATGTAGCCGGGCATCCAGCCTTCATGTGCGGCGCGCAGCTCCGCGAGCTTGACCGCAAACTCGGGTGCATCCTTACCCCAGCCGGTTTCCAGCACAACCGCATCGCCGCCGAATACACCGAGACGGCCCGGCATGAAGCCTTTGGAATCCCATTTTTTAAGTTGTGCTTCGCTGACAGCGACTAGATAGAGCGCCGACGCCTCGCCGAACAGGCAGGCCTCGTCGCGCTTGTCTTCCGGCTCGCGGTTCCCGACGAAGCGGACGCCGATTCCGGAGGCGAGGGCCATCTCGGCGGCGGCGCAGGCGATGCCGCCATCACTGACGTCGTGCACGGCGTTGACGAGGCCGGCATTGATCAGGCTGCGGACGAAGCCGCCATTCTTCCTTTCTGTCTCGAGATCGACTGGCGGAGGCGGGCCAAGTGCCTCACCCTTGAGGCCCAGCCAGACGCGGGCATAGAGCGAAGCGCCCAGATGGCCCGGTGCCTCTCCGATCAGGATCAGGGCATCGCCGTCCTGCGCGCCCTGCAGCGTCGCGATTCTCGTGAGGTCCTCGATCAGGCCCACGCCGCCGACGACCGGTGTCGGTGGAATCGCCTTGCCATCGGTCTCGTTATAAAGCGACACGTTGCCGGAGACGACCGGGAAATCGAGCGCGCGGCAGGCCTCCGTCATGCCTTCGATGGCCTTCACGATCTGCCCCATGGTGGCGGGCTTCTCGGGATTTCCGAAGTTCAGATTGTCGGTGATCGCAATCGGTAGCGCGCCGACAGCGCTGAGGTTGCGATAAGCTTCAGCCACGACCTGCTTGCCGCCTTCATAGGGATCTGCGGCCACATAGTGCGGATTGCAGTCGGAGCAGATGGCGAGCGCCTTGTTTGTGCCATGCACGCGCACAATGGCCGCGTCGCCGCCGGACTGCGAGGAGTCCAGCGTATCGCCCATCACGTGCCGGTCATACTGTTCCCAGACCCAGCGTTTGGACGCCATGTCGGGCGTGGACATCAGTTTCAGCAGTACTTCGCCGTAATTCTTCGGCTCAGGATACTTCGTGATATCAAAAACCGGGCGCTTCACCGGTTCCGTCCACGGTCGGTCATAGTTCGGCGCGTCTTCGCCGAGCGGCGCCACCGGAATGTCGCAGACAACCTCGCCGAACTGTTTCAGCACGAGGCGACCCGTCGTCGTCGTCACGCCAATCACTTCGGCGTCGAGGTCCCACTTGTCGAAGATCTTCTTGGCCACAGATTCCTTACCGGGCTTCAGGATCATCAACATGCGCTCCTGGCTTTCGGATAGCATGATCTCATACGCCGTCATGCCCGTCTCGCGCTGCGGCACGGCGTCAAGGTCCATCTCGATGCCGACGCCGCCCTTGTCCGCCATCTCCACGGAGGAAGAGGTCAGGCCCGCTGCGCCCATGTCCTGGATGGACTGGATCGCATCGGTCGCCATCAACTCGAGGCAGGCCTCGATCAGCAGCTTCTCCGTGAACGGATCACCGACCTGCACGGTCGGGCGGTTATCTTCCTCGCCCTCGGTGAATTCGGCCGAGGCCATGGTCGCGCCATGGATGCCGTCGCGCCCGGTCTTGGAGCCGACATACAGGATCGGCAGGCCGGGCAGGGCGCCGCGCGCATAGAAAATCTTGTCCTGATCAGCGAGGCCAACGGCCATCGCATTGACAAGGATGTTGCCGTTATAGCCTTCGTCGAATTGCGTCTCGCCCGCGACCGTCGGCACGCCGACGCAGTTCCCATAGCCGCCGATGCCCGCCACGACGCCGGAGACCAGCTGGCGGGTCTTCGGATGGTCAGGCGAGCCGAAACGCAGGGCATTGACCAGCGCCACCGGCCGCGCGCCCATCGTGAACACATCGCGCAGGATGCCGCCCACACCGGTCGCCGCGCCCTGATAGGGCTCGATATAGGAGGGGTGGTTATGGCTCTCCATCTTGAAGATCGCCGCCTGGCCATCGCCGATGTCGATGACGCCTGCGTTCTCGCCCGGCCCCTGGATCACGCGCGGTCCCTTGGTCGGGAACTTCGCGAGGTGGCGGCGGGACGATTTGTAGGAGCAGTGCTCCGACCACATCACCGAATAGATGCCGAGTTCGACCAGGTTCGGTTTCCGGCCCAGCCGGGAAACGAGGCGTTCCCACTCATCGGCCTTGATGCCGTGTTCAACGCCGGAAGCAGCGTCCTGTTCAGCGGTGAGATGGGCGAGAATGCTCTGTTTGTCGGTCATCCGGGGGCTTTAGCCGCTCTTTCTGCGAGTCGAAAGGGGAGAGTGCCGCCCGAGCCAATTTGGGCATTTCAGGGGTCATTTGCGGGCAGGTGCAACCGTGCGGGCGGGCCCCGCGTTGGCTGATCATGTAGTTCACGCCACAGGAGCTGATCCATGCGCCAACTCGTCCTCGCCCTGCTTCCTGCCGCGCTCGCGGCCTGCGGGGGCACAGAAGCGCCTCGCAACGAAGTGCCTCCGGCGCCCGCCCAGCAGGCCGCCGCAAAGCCCGCCGCCACCCCGGCCGCCCCCGCCGTCCAGCTGACCGAAGCCAACGGCACCTGGACGCAGACGTCCGGGTCCACACCGCGCGTCACATTTACCTCGACTGAAGGCGAGGACCTCTTCTCCGTGGCCTGCCTTCCCGCCAACACTGAAACCGGCGCACCGATGCTCGAAATCCAGACCGTCACGCCCGCCAACGCCCCGGCCGAGCGGATCGACATCTTCACGTCTTCGAGCAATGCCGCCGTCGTCGCCAATCCCGCCGCAGAGCCTGGCCGCGTCCTCGGCTATGCCGAAACCGGCGGCACGGTCCACTACGCCCTGGCGCGCGGCGCTGGCGAGATCAAGATCGTTTCGGGCACCCGTGCCACGACCTTCCAGACCAACCCGATGATGAAGCAGCTCATCGACGCCTGCCACCCGCCTTATGTTCATGAGGCGAAGGACAAAAAGGCTGCCGCTGATCCTGGCGCCGGAGAAGAAGCAGCCGACGACACGGAAACACAGGCGCCAGACGAGCCGCTCAGCGGCACCTGATCCTGTCGCCTGAGGCGCGGCTGCTTCTGATCCTGCAGCCGCGCCTTTTCTTTTCAGCGAGCGGCAGCCTCGACAGCGGCAAGATGCTTCGCCTTCGCGGCTTCCGGCAGGAAGCTCGCGGTGAAACTGTTGCGGGCGAGCGTCACGATCTGCGCATCCGACAGCCCAAGTGCCTCTGCCGTCTTCTCGTAATTCCGCCCGATATAGCCGCCGAAATAGGCCGGGTCGTCAGAGTTCACCGTCACCATCAGGCCCGCCTCAAGCTGCGCCTTCACCGGGCTCTCTTTCAGGTCCTTGATCACGCACAGCGACAGGTTCGACAGCGGGCAATTCGTCAGCGGCGTCTGCGTATCCTTGAGTATCTGGATCAGGCCTGCGTCTTCCATCGAGCGGTTGCCATGGTCGATCCGGTCGACGCCGATCTCGATCAGCGCCTCGCGCACATATTCCGGCGGGCCTTCCTCGCCCGCATGCATGCACAGCTTGAAGCCCATGTCCCGGCAGCGCTTGTAAAGCCGCTCGAACTTCAGCGGCGGGTGTCCCATCTCCGAGGAGTCGAGGCCGACGCCGACAAACCTGTCATGCCAGCCTTCGGATTCCTTCAGCAGCACGAAGCCATCCTCCTCCGAAAGGTGGCGCAGGAAGCTCATGATGAGATAGCTGGTCACGCCCAGCTCCTTCTCCCCACGCTTCAGCGCCCCGAGGATGCCCTCGGTGACCACACCAAAAGGCACGCCGCGCTCCGTATGCGCCTGCGGGTCAAAGAACATCTCGACATGGCGCACATTGTCCGCCGCCGCGCGCTGCAGATAGGCCCAGGTCAGGTCGTGGAAGTCTTCCTCGGTGCGAAGCACCTGCATGCCCTCGTAATAAAGGTCCAGGAACTCCTGCAGGTTCGAGAAATTGTACGCGGCCCTGGCGTCTTCCAGGGTCTTGAAGCGCAGGTCGATCCGGTTACGCGCGGCAAGCTGCATCATCAGCTCAGGCTCGAAGCTGCCTTCGATGTGAAGGTGGAGTTCGGCCTTCGGAAGGCGCTGAATAAGGTCTGTCTGGGTCATGTTGAAAGGCGTAACCGAACGGCCGGGAAGCGTCCAGAACGGCCTTACTCTGGCGCACGCGTCTGCACGGATTTCAGGTACGCAACGAGACCTTCGGCGTCGATTTGTTCAAACTGCCAGTCCGGCATGTCCGGATGATCGCTGATCGTGCCCGCCGCGAAGCGTGCCTCCAGCGTATCGAGGTCGATGGTCTGGCCGAGCAGGCGCAGCGCCGGCGCGTCCGGATGCGGGCTTTCATCCGATGCGCCGATCGCATGGCATCCGGCGCAAGCGGTTTCAGCAATAGCCTGACCCCGGCCGACAAGTTCGTCCTGTTCGGAGATCACGACCTCTTCAGCCGTCGTGGCTGTTTCGGCCGGCGCGGAAGCTTCGGTCGGCGTCGTTTCGGAAACTCTGGAGCAGGCAGGCAGCGAGAGCGCTGCAACGAGGATCAGGTAAGAGAGGACCTGCCGTTTCACGCGGCTGCCATGAGGCTTTCGAACAGCCTGACCCCGTCGCTGCCACACTCGGCGCCGCCCATGGCGCGCTCCGGATGCGGCATCATGCCGAGCACGCGGCCATTCTCCGAGAGCACGCCCGCGATATCGCGCGCCGCGCCGTTCGGGTTCTCGCCCCGCGCATAGCGGAAAGCCACGCGGCCATCGCCCTCAAGCCGGTCGAGCGTCGCCGCGTCGGCATAGTAGTTGCCCTCGGCATGGGCGATCGGGATCATGATTTCGCTGCCGCCGGTATAGCTGCTGGTGAAGGCCGTATTCGCCGTCTCCACTTTCAGTTTTTGCTGGCGGCAGACGAAGTGCAGCGAGGCATTGCGCACCAGCGCGCCCGGCAAAAGGCCTGTCTCGGTCAGGATCTGGAAGCCGTTGCACACGCCGAGCACATAGCCGCCGCGCTCCGCATGCGCCTTCAGCTGCGAAATGATCGGCGAATTGCCCGCCATGGCGCCGCAGCGCAGATAATCGCCGTAGGAAAAGCCGCCGGGAACCATCACCAGGTCCGTGCCGGCCGGGATCACCCCGTCCTTGTGCCAGACCATCGCCGGCGTCTTGCCGGTCGCCTGAAGCAACGCGTCATGCGCATCGCGGTCACAGTTCGAGCCCGGAAAGACGATCACAGCTGTTTTCATGGGGCGCTCCTTAGCAGGGAGTCGCGCCCCGTGAAAACCGTGATTTGCCGCCTTTCAGGTGAGGCTTTTCGGCCACACCCTGTGGCAGATCAGCCGCGCTGAGGCTTGCCGGACGGCGTGCGCAGCCTCATTCTTTGCCCATCAACAACCCAGCGGGAGACTGTTTCCATGAAGAAGATCGTAGCTGCCCTGTTCGCCATCGCCCTGATCCCGGCCGTTACTGCCTGCAACACGATTGAAGGCATGGGCAAGGACGTGAAAGCCGGCGGCCAGGCTGTCGAAGAAACCGCTGCCGAAGTGAAAGAAGAAATCACGAAGTAAGCGCGGATTTCGTGATGTATCGCCGGCGGGGTCCAGCAGGGCCCCGCCGGTTTGCATTTCAGGCCTTGCCTTGGAAGATGAACCACGCGCCTAGCGCGATGAGGCCAAAGCCGATGGCGTGGTTCCAGCCCAGCGGCTCTTTCAGGACCCAGACCGAGAAGCCTGCAAAAACAACCAGCGTGATCACTTCCTGGATCGTTTTCAGCTCGGCCGCCGAATAGACTGAATGGCCCCAGCGGTTCGCCGGAACGGCAAGGCAGTATTCAAAGAAGGCGATGCCCCAGCTGACGAAGATGACCAGCAGCAGGGGCGCGGCCTTGAACTTCAGGTGGCCATACCAGGCCAGCGTCATGAACAGGTTCGAGATCGACAAGAGGACGATCGGCATTATATGCGGGGGCATCCGTGTCTCCGGAATTGGCAGGTGCCGGACGCAAGGCGAACCGGCGCGGTGGGTTGAACAGGTCTAGCCTATCCCGGTTGAAGGCCGAGAAGATACCGGCACCGCGCGATAGGAAATCGACAAAAAATGATAATTTCTGGCAGGCAGCCGGGAATGGATGTCACCTGCGCGAACCGGAATGTCGACACCCGACGCGGCACAAGCCCGCGCGAGTGCATACAAAACGAAGTTCCGCCACACAATAAAATCTAATGTCGTCAGGTTTCTAGGAAATCGAGCGCTTGGCCCGACGCACACCCTCCGCCCACGGAGCTATACTCCGTGAATGATTCAAAAGCCAAAAATGCAGATAACTCCGAACCGGCGCCTCAGTCCTCGAACGTGGCGATCACCGGCACATGGTCTGAGGGTTTCTCCAGCGCGCGGGCCTTGCGGAAAATCTCGATGGCTTTCAGCCGGTCCGCCATCCGGGGGCAGGCGAGGATATGGTCGATGCGGATGCCGTGATCCTTCTGGAAGGCCCCGGCCTGATAGTCCCAGAAGGTGTATTGGTGCGCCCGCCCGTCGCAGGCCTCGAAGGCTTCGGTCAGGCCGATATGCTTGAGGCGGCGAAACGCCGCGCGGGTCTCCGGCAAACCAAGGGCATCGGTATTCCAGACCGTATCGTCCCAGCAGTCTTCCGGCGCAGGGATGCAATTGTAGTCGCCGCAGATCACGAAAGGTTGTTCGCTGCGCAGCATCTCGCGGGCGTGGAGTTCCAGCGCTTCGGACCATTCCAGCTTGTAGTCGTATTTCTCGCCCGGCGCGGGATTGCCGTTCGGCACATACACGCCTGCAACGCGGACCGGACGGGGGCTGAGCACCGTGGCCTCGATATAGCGGGCCTGATCATCCTTGAGTGTGCTCATCTCCTTGGAGACATCCTCTAGTGGGAATTTCGAGAGGATGGCGACCCCGTTATAGGTTTTCTGGCCGTGAACGGCGCAGTTCCAGCCCTGCTCCTCGATCTCCAGATAGGGGAAGGCGTTCGTCTCGCATTTCAGTTCCTGCAGGCACACGACATCCGCCGCGATGCTGCCAAGCACATCCAGCACAGTCGGCAACCGTGCCTTGATAGAGTTAACGTTCCAGGTCGCTATCCGCATGGCCCCTCATAACAGCTTCGCCCCATTGTTCCAGCCGGACAGGGGGCCTATACTTGGACAAATCATCAGGAGTTTCGGTTATGGCGCCCGGTTGGATGCAGATTTTGTTGGTCGCGGTTGTGGCCATCCTCCTGTTCGGGGGCCGTGGACGCATTTCCAACATCATGGGCGACATGGCCAAGGGCATCGGCGCCTTTCGCAAGGGCCTGAAGGACGAGGACGCTTCCAAGGACGATCTCGTCAACATCACGCCGAAGAAGGACGAGACGAAGTCCTCTTCGTAAGTCACTGAACCGGAGGGCGCATCGCCATGCTGCCCGGCATCGGGTTTTCCGAAATCCTCGTACTCGGCCTTGCGGCGCTGATCTTTGTCGGCCCGAAAGACTTGCCCACGCTCATGCGCAAGCTCGGCCAGTTCATCGGCAAGGGCCGACGGATGGCGCGGGAGTTCCAATCCGCGTTCGAGGACATCGCCCGGCAGAGCGAACTCGACGAGTTGAAGAAGGAAATCGAGGCGCTGAAACGCTCCAACATGATGACGAAGGCGCAGGAGGACCTCGCCGCCGTGGAAGCCGACATCAACTCGGCCGTAATGCGCCAGTCCGAGGCGCCGACACCGCCGCAGCCTGAGCCCCAACCGCCCGAGAAGCAGGTCTCCGGGGAGGGCAAGGCATGAACTATGTTCCCCCTTCCGACGAGAAGCCCGAGATCACGGACGAAGTTGAATCCAGCCGCGCGCCGCTGCTGGAGCACCTGAACGAACTTCGCTCCCGCCTGATCAAAAGCCTTCTGGCCCTGTCGATCGCAACAGTCGGCTGCTTCTTCTTCGCCGAGGGCATCTACGACCTCCTGGTGCGGCCCTTCGCGACTGTTGCCGAGGAAATCCGTGGCTCGCAGCTGGAGTTCATCTTCACCGCGCCGATGGAATACTTCTTCGCGCAGCTGAAGCTGGCCGTGTTCGCAGGCCTGTTCGTTGCGTTTCCCTTTATCGCCTGGCAGGTCTACGCCTTCGTTGCGCCGGGGCTCTACAAATCCGAACGCGGCGCCTTTTGGCCTTACCTCGTCATGGCGCCGGTCCTGTTCGCGCTTGGCGCCGTCTTCGTCTACTACCTCATGCTGCCGATGCTCGCGCGCTTCACCGTGTCGATGGAGCAGGTCCAGGCGGCTGGCACGACCATCCGGATGATGCCACGCGTGGGCGACTATCTCGCCCTCGTGATGGCGCTGATGCTGGCCTTCGGGCTGTCCTTCCAGCTGCCGCTGGTGCTGACGCTTCTGGGCCGGATCGGCGTCGTCACGTCGAGCATGCTGGCCAAGGGCCGCAGGTATGCCATCGTCGGCATCCTCGCGTTCTCGGCGGTCTTCACACCGCCCGACCCGATGTCCCAGATCCTGCTCGCTGTGCCGGTTTACCTGCTCTACGAAATCTCGATCTTCTGCGTGAAACTCATTGAAAAACGCGCCACCGCCGAGGACGCCGCCGCCTCAGCCGCAAGCTGAGACTGCACCCGGCACGTGCAGCGTGGCAGTTGCATTTTTCTTGCAGGTGTCGAAGGTGGGCGGCGGGTAATCAACCGACTCCCGAGAAGCGAGGAGCCTCCCGCGTGGCGCGCGTCAGAAGCGTTTTGCTGGTCGATTTCGACAACATCTACGGCGCGACCAGCGAAGACGTGGTGAGCAGCCTGTCTTACTGGCTATTGTGGCTGGAGGATGGCGCCCTGTCGCCCGGCCAGAAGCGGCGCACCTTCCTGCACAAGCGCGTCTACTGGAACCTGCAGTTCGACAAATACCGTGCCGATTTCGAACGGGCGGGCTTCGAGGCATTCAACTGCCGGGCGCTCGCCAAACGCAAGATCAGCGCCGGCAAAAGCTCCGCCGATATCGTGATCACGATGGACGCCGTGGAACTCGCCCAGAAGACGAAAAACCTCGACGAGATAATCCTGCTCACGACCGACTCGGACTTCGTGCCGGTGGTGAACCGCGTGCAGGGTCCCGGTCTGCGGGTCGTCACCGCCGGCAAGGAAACCGATCCAACATACGAGCTTTACGCCCAGCACGCCGATGCGGTGATCCATATCGCGGCACTGAAGGCGGGCTTCACCTACCAGCGGGCGCCGCGCAAATGGTACCAGCTGCAATCGCCGCCGCCGGCTGTGGCGCCGCTCACCCTGCAGCGCGAGCGCCAGTCCCCCTTGGTCGGCCGGGTTCGCGCCGCGCTCACCGGCGAGACCGGCAAGCCCGGTGAGGCGCCGGAACTGCTGCGCGCGGCAGACATCGTGAAGGCCCTCGGAGAACGGATGCCGGACCAGGTGCTGTCCAAGACCAAGATCGTGCGCGCCCTGACGGTCCTGCCGGAATTCACCCCGGCCTATGAAAACGGCATCCGCCCCTGGCTCGGGCACAAGAACTTTGCCGCCATGATGCGGCGGCTGGAACAGGTCCACCCTGAAATCGAGGTCAACACGCTCGGCAAGGGCCGTATCGAAGTGATCTACCGTGAGCCGGGCAGCCGGCCGCAGGTGATCCGGGCGGAGATGCCGGCAGAGAGCCTTGCGCCCGCCGACGAAGACGAGGCGGCGCCCGGCGTTCCGGCGGGGTTGGGGTCACCGGCCTGAGCGCAGTCCCCTGAGTGTGGACAGGAGGGGGCGGCGCGGATTACAGCCTGTGCCCAGAAACCAGACCATCCAAGGCACTGATCCCCATGTTCGATATCCGCGCGATCCGCGAGACCCCTGACGCTTTCATCAAGGCATGGAACCGCCGCAAGGCCGGGCTGGGCGATTCAACCGTATCGAAAATCCTGGAGCTGGACAGCGCCTGGCGCGCCGCGACGACAGCCAAGCAGGACGCTGAAAGCGCTCGCAATGCGAACTCGAAACTGATCGGTCAGGCCAAGGCGAAGAAGGACGAAGCGGAGGCCGCGCGCCTGATGGCGCTGGTCGCCGACGCGAAGACGGCCATCGAGGAAGCCGGCAAGAAAGAGGAAGAGGCGCGCAAGGCGCTCGACGACCTCTTGATGGGCCTGCCGAACCTGCCGCTGGACGAAGTGCCGGAAGGCACGGACGAGCATGGAAATGTCGAGCAGCACAAGTGGGGCGCGCCGAAACTCATCAATAATCCGAAGGACCATGCCGATCTTGGCGAGGCGCTGAAAACGCCGGGCGGCTTTTCGCTGATGGACTTCGAAGCGGCCGCGCGGATGAGCGGCGCGCGGTTCGTGGCGCTGCGCGGGCAGCTCGCACGGATGGAACGCGCGCTCGCGAACTTCATGCTGGATATTCAGACGACGGAGCATGGGTACCAGGAGACTAGCACGCCCATCCTGGTCAGGGCCGAAGCGCTCCTGGGAACGGGGCAACTGCCCAAATTTGAAGAAGATATGTTCAAGACGACGACCGGGCACTACCTGATCTCGACCTCTGAGATATCACTCACCAACCTTGTCCGTGAACAGATCCTCGAAGCGTCGCAGCTGCCGCTGCGCTTCACTGCGCATACGCCGTGCTTCCGTTCGGAAGCGGGCAGTGCTGGGCGCGATACCAAGGGCATGATCCGGCAGCATCAGTTCTATAAGGTCGAGCTTGTCTCCATCGTCGCGGGCGAGAAGGGAGGCCTTGAGGAACTGGAGCGCATGACCGCCTGTGCCGAGGAAGTGCTGAAGCGCCTTGAGCTGCCCTTCCGCCGCATGCTGCTGTGCACCGGCGACATGGGGGCAGGGGCGCGCAAGACGTATGACCTCGAAGTCTGGCTACCCTCGCAGAACACCTATCGCGAGATTTCGTCCTGCTCGTACTGCGGCGACTTCCAGGCTCGCCGCATGGACGCGCGCTACCGGCCGGAGCCGAAAGCGAAGACCGAGTTTGTGCATACGCTGAACGGCTCGGGTCTGGCTGTAGGCCGTACGCTTGTGGCGGTGCTGGAGAACTATCAGAACGCGGACGGTTCGATCACGGTGCCGGCAGCGCTGCGACCCTATATGGGCGGGGTTGAGGTGATCCGTTGAGAATCCTCCTCACCAATGATGATGGCATCAATGCACCGGGTCTCGCCGTGCTTGAGGATATTGCCCGGCAGCTTTCGGACGACATCTGGATAGCGGCGCCCGAAGAGGAGCAATCCGGCAAGGGGCGTGCGATTTCGCTGACCCAGCCTGTGCGTGTACGGAAGGTTGGCGCCAAGGCCTGGGCGATTGCAGGCACGCCGTCGGACGCCGTGTTGCTCGCCACGAAGGACCTGATGCCGGAGGCGCCGGATCTTGTGCTCTCTGGCGTCAACCGTGGCCAGAACATTGCCGAGGATACGAGCTTTTCAGGCACCGTGGCCGCCGCCATGTTCGGCATGCAGATGGGCATTCCGTCCATCGCGCTCAGCCAGGCGCAGAATTTCCGCGACCGCGGCTCGCTGCCCTGGGAGACGGCGCGGGCCTGGGGGGCGCGGACGCTGAAGCCGCTGCTCGACATGGGCTGGCCGAAGGATGTGGTGATCAACGTCAACTTCCCGGACGTGGAGCCTGAGGACGTACGCGGCGTCCAGATCACGCGTCAGGGTTTCCGGGACGAGACGATCATCCATACCGACCGGCGCGAAGACCTGCGCGGCAACGACTATTACTGGATCGGCTA
>CAZXQD010000042.1:0-17775 GCA_964643405.1 uncultured Hyphomonas sp.
CATTGCCGCCCATCTTGCGGAAATACTCGACCGCCGAGCAGACATTGTTCGCGACGTAGAGCGATTGCAGGTCATTCGAGCCGACGACGATCACCTTCTGGCACATGTCGCGAGCAATCGGCAGGCCGAAGCCGCCGCAGACCACGTCGCCCAGGAAATCGAGCAGCACATAGTCGAAATCCCACTCATGGAAGCCGAGCTTCTCGAGCAATTCGAAACCGTGGATGATGCCGCGCCCGCCGCAGCCGCGGCCGACTTCGGGGCCGCCGAGTTCCATGGCGAAAACGCCATAGCGCTTGAAGCAGACATCGCCGATGGCGACTTCCTCGCCGGCGAGTTTCTTCTTCGACGAGGTCTCGATGATCGTCGGGCAGGCCTTGCCGCCGAAGAGCAGCGAGGTCGTGTCCGATTTCGGATCGCAGCCGATCAGGAGAACCTTCTTCCCCTGCTCCGCCATCATGCAGGAGAGGTTGGCGAGCGTGAAGCTCTTGCCGATGCCACCCTTGCCATAGATGGCGATGATCTGGGTTTCCTTCTTCACCGGGCCGGTCGCAACCGGATCAGGCTCGACCGAGGCTTCGTCGCGCAGCGCGCTGGTATAGTCATCGCTGCCATGGCGCGGTGTCAGGCGGAGGTCGTCAGACATCAGAAGATTCCCAATCGATGATCATTTTGAGGCAGGCCGGATCCGTGAAGGCGCGGCCGTAGGCTGCGGCAGCATCCGATGCCGGCGCGGTGTGCGTGATGAGGCCGGCCAGCGGCAGGCGATTGTCGCGCACGAGGGAAATGACCGCTTCGAGATCCGAAGGCTGCCATTCGGCGGCGACGCGCAGGCGCATTTCCTTGCGGAACGCCAGCGGAAAACTGAAGGATGGGCGGGCCGAGTAGAAGCCGGCAAGGCAGATTTCGGCGCCGTGAGCGGCATGCGGCAGGACCTTGTCGAGAATGTTCGCATCGCCGCTCATGTCGCAGATCGACTGGTAGTCGCGGCGGGTGTCATCCGCCGGTGCGATGACGGGATAGTCGGCGGAGTTGCGGCGTGCCGCATTGATTTCCCAGACCACCGGATTGCCACCGAGCGCAATGACGAGGCGTGCCGTGAGGCGGCCAAGGACACCATAGCCGACGATCAGATCCGGTAGGCGGCCGCCTGCAACAGCGTGATAGGCCGTGGCGGCGAGCGCGAGCAGCACGCCTTCGCGCGGCTCTGAAAATTCGACCTTGTGGGCTTTTGCGCCTGGCACAACGAGGCGCGAGGCCGAAGCGCCGAAAAGGCCATGTGCGCCTTCGAAGCAGCGAGCGCCGGGAACAAAGACGAGTTCGCCGACGCGCTCAGGCGCAGCGTCTGCCCGCACGATACGGCCGACAGCCTCGTAGCCGGGCACGAGCGGATAGCCCATGCCGGGGAATGGAGGCATCTCGCCGGACCACATCAGCCGTTCGGTGCCCGTGCTGATGCCCGACCACAGGACATCAACGACAACATCGTCCGTCTGCGGAGGGATCAGAGAGAGCGAGGCGAGCGAGGCACTGCTGTTTCCGCTGAAGACGATAGCGGCGGCATTCAGGCCGAGTCCCCCGCCCGCCGAAGGCCTGGGGCCCTGCGCGGCTGAGTGGGGTTTTACACCCTGCGACTCGATGACGCCGGTTCTCATGACTGTCACCTTAGCTTGACAGTGTATTGTGTCAATGTGGATTTACGATAATTGCCCGAAATACGGGCAGGGAAATCAATCATTCGCCCGCGATGATTGCGCTGACCAGCAAGGGCTGGGCTGTTCGCAGGTGCCGCATGGTTCCGAAACCCGCCTCACGGAGCAGGGCCATAAGGGATTCCGGCCGGCGGGGGGCGCCTCGCCCCATCGCCCATAGATAGAAACCGAAATAGGCATCCGCCATCGGACCGTTGCCGCGGATTCCGGCCATCGGCTCGGCAATCAGCAGCTTGCCGCCTGGCGCGAGCGCCTTGCGGCACGAGGCCAGCAAGCGGCGCACCGGGGTGTCATCATGGTCGTGAACGACACGAACGAGGGTTATCAGGTCTGCGCCGTCTGGTAGCGGATCGGCCAGCATGTCTCGCGGCTCGATACGCAGGCGGCCGGAGAGCGGGCCGCCGGCATGGCGTGCCTCAGCAAGGGCCGCTACGGGAGGCAAATCGACCAGGACGAGGTTCAGTTGAGGATGGGCAGCGCCGGCTGCCGCAAGGAAGGCACCGAGACCGCCGCCGACATCCATGAGTCTCCTGTGGCGGCTGAAGTCATAGGCGGCGAGCACATCCTTCGCGATCAGCGCCTGGGTCTCCGCCATCAGGGCCGAATAGGCGGCGGCCTCGCTGGAACTGGCCGCCGTGTCGTAGGCCCAGAAGCGCGCCAGTTCCGTATCATCCCGCCGCCCGGCAAGGAGGCCGACAGGATCGGCGAGGTCCCGGTAGAACGCCTTGTGGTGGCGGACCATGGCAAAGACAGATGGATTACCAAGCAACGCCGCGCCCGCCTCGCCGAGGGCGTAATGGCCATCCGTCCGTTCACGGACAAGATCCAGCGCAGCCGCAGCGCGCAGCAGACGTTCGGCGCCTTCGGGCGGCAGGCCACTGCGCGCCGCAAAGGCAGAGGTATCGATCGGGCCGGCGCGCACGGCGTCCAGCAATCCGGTATCGACCACAGCGGCAAGCACCTGCGAATAGACAAAGCCGGCCACGAGATCGAAACTCGCCCTTGCCTTTTGCTTTGCAACGGCGCGCGTGAACGGGTTCCGGACTGCCCAGGATTGGAATTCCGGCGTTGAAATCAGCCGGTTACGCCAGTCTGCGATGGTGTCGGCGAGGCTCATGGCGATGGCCCTCCCCGCCGGCCGGTGCAGCGCTCAGGCGACGTTTCGCAGAAGACTTTGCGGCATCAGGCGGGCGGCCTGCCCGTGCACGATTTCGCGCAGCACAGACGCACCGGCACAGTCCGGCACAGCATCGGACGCATCCGCGATAAGGCCCTTGAGGCGCGCGATGGCGCCGGCGACACCGAAATTCTGCACGGCGTTCGGGCGAAGGTGCGAGGCATCCTGACCGGCCGGCTTGCCGAGTTCTTCCTCGTCCAGCAGCACGTCGCGCAGGTCATCCGCGACCTGGTAGGCTTCACCGAGACGCTCACCGAGCGCACGCCACGGCGCGGGATCAAGCCCCGCCGCAGCGGCGCCGGACATGGAGGCGGCGACGAACAGCGCGCCGGTCTTGGCCCGGTGGTAGGCGCTGAGATCGATGACAGGTTCGCTTTCCCAAGCCTGTCCGGCGACAATGCCGCGCGGGGCGCCGACAGCCTCGATCAGGATGGCCATCAGCGGGCCGAGCGTATCGGGGGCGCTGCGCGACTCGCGCAGCAGCGTATCGAAAGCCATGACGATCATCGCGTCACCGGCGAGAACCGCAATCGGTTCGCCGAAGGCAGCGTGTACGGAAGGCTTGCCGCGGCGGATGGCGGCGCCGTCGAATGCCGGCAGGTCATCGTGCACCAGCGAGGCACAGTGCATCAGCTCGAGGGCAGCGCCGGCGCCGGAGGCCGCTTCGATGCCGCGCCCTTCCCCGCAGGCTGCCGTGACGGCGAGGCAAAGCTTCGGGCGAACCCGGGCGCCGCCGGGAAACACGGCGTGGCGAATGGCGCGGGCGAGCAGCGGCGGCGCGCCGGGCGCTTCGCTGGCAGAGACAGAGCGTTCGAGCGCCCGGTCGATCAAGCTGTCCAGATCCATGACGCCTCCTGAGTGTCATCTTATGTTGTCATTCTTGACTGTCAAACGGTATTGACGTTCTCTGTCCGCGAAAGGGAGCGCAGATGGCCCAAGCACTGATGGCTCCCCTGCCTCACACGGCGCCCGGGCTGTTCGACATCTCGACGCCGCCCGGCGGCTACACCTGGTGGTATGCCGATGGGCTCAGCCGGGACGGCGAACTCGGGTTCACGCTGATCGCCTTCGTCGGCAGCGTGTTCTCTCCTTACTACGCGTGGTCAGGACGGCGAGATCCTTACAATCACTGTGCGGTGAACCTGGCGCTCTACGGGCCGCGGGACGCGCGGTGGACGATGACGGAGCGCGGGCGCGGCGATCTGCATACGGACGAAACACGCCTCGCCATCGGGCCGAGCAGCCTGCACTGGGACGGCGCCAGCCTGACCATCGACATCAATGAACACGGGATGCCGCTGCCTCTGCCGGTGCGCGGGCAGATCCGTATCCGTCCGCGCGCGCTGAACCATACGGTGTTCCAGATCGACTCGGGCGGCGCGCACACCTGGCGGCCAATCGCGCCGTCAGCCGATGTGCTGGTCGATTTCTCCGAGCCGGGGCTGTCCTGGCGGGGCGAGGCCTATGTCGACACCAACCGGGGTGACGCACCTCTTGAAGACGCCTTCAGGTATTGGGACTGGTCGCGTGTGCAGGCCTCTGACGGGCGCACGGCTGTTCTCTACAATACAGTGGAACGCAGCGGAACAGAGCGCAGCCTTGCGCTTATGTTTGCGGCCGATGGCAGCCATCAGTCCGTAACCCCTCCGCCGGAAGTGACCCTGCCGCCGACATCGATCTTCCGTATCAAGCGAACCACGCGCGCCGGCAGTGCGGCCGCCGTGCGGCTTGGACGGACGCTGGAGGACACGCCCTTTTACAGCCGCTCGGTGATCGAGAGTGACATTTTCGGTATACCTGCGGCCGGCGTGCACGAGAGCTTCGACGGCGACCGGCTGGGCATGGGGCTGGTCAAGCTGATGCTGCCGTTCCGCATGCCGCGGCGGCCGATTGTGAAGTAATCATGAGCTGCTGCGCTCGGCGGCTTCTGCTGCAGCAGCTTCCTCGGCCTTCCGTTTACGGATGTCCCGGTTGGTGCTCCACAATTCCCAGAAACCCCAGGCCAGCGCCGAACCGCTGAAGATCACAAGCTCAAGCAGGAACAAGCTGTGCATGGGTGTCAGGCTCCGCCGGGATAAAGATCGCGCTGTTCCAAGCGCAGGAACAGGTCGATGGCCCAGGACGGCGATCCCGCTTTGGGCGCAAGGAGATACGACGCATTCGGGGCAGACTCTGGCACTGCATCCACGAGGAAGGCACAGGCCGGCTCCGGCGGCGCAAAACGACGCGACGAATCGAGCCGCCCGGGAATGAAAGACGTCGCGGCCAGTGCAATCTTGCGGCGCTTGGACACGACGGCGCGCTGCGCAATCGAATCGTGCCCTGCCCGCGCAATTTCGGCGCCGATCTCGGAATAGATCGCGGCGGCCGCACGGATGGCGGGGCGGCAGGCTTCCGGCAACAGGCCGATCCCGCTGATCCCGGCCGCGTAAAGCGGGCGGGCGGCGTCCAGCATCCGTTCGGTCAACATCCGTACACGGTCGTCTGCTTCATCCAGGGACGCGAGCTCATGGGCGGTGAGGCCCGCCTCGCGGAGCCATTCGGACGGCAGGTAGCAGCGGCCGGCGCGGGCATCCTCGCCGATATCGCGCGCAATATTGGTGAGCTGCATCGCGAGGCCGAGGTCGCAGGCCCGTGCCAGTGCCTCGCGGCTGCGCACGCCCATGACCAGCGTCATCATCACGCCGACCGTGGCGGCGACGCGCGCGGCATAGGACTTCACGTCTTCGAGCGTTTCGAAGCGGCGGCCTTCGGCGTCCCATTCGAAACCTTCGACGAGCGCCTCCGGCACCGAGACGGGAATGCCATATGCGCTGAGCACCCAGGCAAAGGCGCGGTCCACGCTCGACGGATCCGGCCGTCCCGCATCGGCAAGGCGCAGGCGGCGGCGGATGTCCCGGAGGGCCGCAGCGGGCTCGGCCCCCTCGTCGACGGCATCGTCCGACACCCGGCAGAAAGCGTAGAGCGCATAGGCTGCGGCGCGCACCTCGCGCGGCAGGAGAAGCGACGCCGCATGGAAACTCTTCGAGCCATCGCGGATGATCCGCCCGCAGGCCGCCAGGTCGGCCGCCAGTTCGGCGGCGTCATCCTGCTGCAGGGAGCGTCTCGTTTCCATCGCGCCTCGTTCCGGCGCCCGCGGCCGCCCGGAAAACTTCCGCACGCCGGGCGCTTTATTTGTGCATGCTACGCTTTACACTTGAAGATGTCATCCCTTCTGGACTTCACAAGGCAATGCCATGAGCCGGACGCCGCGCATTGTCATCATCGGGGCCGGCGCAGGCGGCCTTGCCGCCGCTGCCGACCTCGCGGGCGCCGGGCTCGACGTGACCGTTCTGGAGCGGGCGGGCGCGGAAGGCGGCAAGATGCGCCAGGTCGAGGCGGGCGGCGCGCAAGTCGATGCCGGGCCGACCGTGTTCACCATGCGCTGGGTTTTCGAGGCGCTGTTTGCCGACCGGGGAAAGTCGTTTGCGGGGGCTGTGCCGATGGCGCGCGCAGACATTCTCGCGCGCCACGCCTGGGGAGATGGCAGCCGTCTGGACCTGCATACGGACGCCGATGCGAGCGCAAACGCAATCGCCGCTTTCGCGGGCGCGAAGGATGGCGCGGCCTACCTCCGTTTCATCGCCGAATGCCGCGACATCCATGACACGCTGAAAGAAACGTTCATGGCGGCGCAGAAGCCCGGCCCGGTGGAACTGGTCCAGCGTGTCGGCGATCTTGGCGCGATGTTACGCACACGGCCGTTCGACACCTACTGGAAGAGACTGGAAGCACGCTTCGCTGACCCGCGACTGCGCCAGCTTTTCGGGCGCTATGCGACCTATGTCGGCTCCTCCCCTTTCCTCGCCCCGGCCACACTGATGCTGATCGCGCATGTGGAGCAGGAAGGCGTTTGGATTCCGGAGGGCGGGATGCGCGCCGTGGCAGGCGCGGTGCGCACGCTGGCGGAGGGCGCTGGCGCAGCGTTCCGGACGGGTGCGCACGTGACGGAAATACTTGTCACGTCCGGGCGGGCAAGCGGCGTGGTGCTGGCCGATGGAGAGCGGATCGCAGCAGACGCGGTCGTGTTCAACGGCGACGCGGCAGCGCTGGCGGATGGGTTGCTCGGCGCAGGCGTGAGGCGTGCGGCGCCGCCCGTGCTGCGCGCTGAACGGTCGCTTTCGGCCACGACATGGTGCGCCTTTGCGCGTACGCGGGGCTTCCCGCTTTCCTATCACAACGTCTTCTTTGGCGATGACTATGCAGCCGAGTTCGACTCTGTCTTCCGTAAACGGACTGTCTGCGCCACTCCCACGGTGTATGTCTGCGCGCAGGACCGGACAGGCAGCATGGCGCCGGACGGGCCGGAGCGGCTGCTCATCCTGATCAACGCACCGCCGGATGGCGACCTCGGCGAGGAGACTGGCGCCGCAATGGCGCCGCGTGTGATGGAAATGCTCGCTCGCTGCGGGCTGGACATCGAAGGCGGGCTCGGTCCGGCTACGCTGACGGGGCCTTCAGGCTTCAACGCGCTTTTCCCCGGCACGGGCGGCGCGTTGTACGGACGGGCGAACCATTCCTCGATGGGGAGCTTTGCACGGCCGGGCGCGGCGAGCCGGATCGGCGGACTTTATCTCGCAGGCGGATCCGCGCATCCGGGCGCGGGCGTGCCAATGGCGACGCTGTCTGGCCGGCTCGCGGCGGCACGCCTGCTAAAGGACTTCAGCGGAAAGGCGTGACCGCGCGCCAGAACGCCGCATCTGGCACCAGCGCATCAACAACCTTGGCAGAGCAGAGCACCGAGGGCACGCCGGCGCCCGGGTGTGTTCCGGCGCCAACGAGGTAAAGCCCTTTGACATCCGGGCTCAGATTGTGCGGGCGGAACCAGGCGCTCTGGAACAGCAGCGGCTCCGGACCGAAAGCCGCACCTTTCGAGGAAAGCAGCCGGTCGCGGAAATCGATCGGCGTCATGAACCGCTCACTGATGACATGGCTGCGCAGACCCGGAAGGAGATGTTCTTCCAGCCGCGCGGCGACGCGCTCCCGGAACGCCGGCGCGATCGCTTTCCAGTCGACGCCGCTGTCGAGGTTTGGCACCGGGGCGAGGACGTAGAAAGCATCGCAGCCTTCAGGAGCGAGAGAGGGATCGCTGGCAGTTGGGCGGTGCAGGTATAGACTGAAATCCTCTGCCAGGGTCTTGGTACGGAAGATGTCATCGAGGAGACCTTTGTAGCGTGGACCGAGCAGGATCGTGTGGTGGTCGACGTCCGGGAAAGTCCGGTCCGTGCCGAAATACCAGACGAAGAGGCTCATCGAGTGGCGAACGAAATCGACCTTGCGCTCTGTCCAGACGCGCTTTGGCGCATGGCGCAAAAGTTTTGAGTATGTCCAGCCGACTTCGGCATTCGAGACGACCAGATCTGCCGTGATTGTCTCGCCGCCCGCCAGGCGCACGCCGCTTGCGCGGCCGTCCTGCACCAGGATTTCATCGACTTCGCAGCCTAACCGGACGCGGTTGCCCTGGCCTTCGATCAGATCGACCAGCCCACGAACAAGAGCGCCCGTGCCGCCCACGGCGTAGTGGACACCCCAGAGCCGCTCAAGATGCGAGATCAGGCAATAGTATGCCGAAGTCGAATAAGGATTCCCGCCAACGAAAAGCGGATGGAAAGAGAAGGCGATGCGCAGCTTCTCATTGGTGAAATAGCTGGCGACCTTTCCGTAGACGGAGCGATATCCGCCAAGACGGATCATGTCCGGCGCGGCGGCAAGCAGGGCGGGAAACTCGTGGAAAGGCTCGGCAGCGAGTTTGGTATATGCCGCGTCGAAGATGTTCTGGCTCGCCTCAAGGAAGCGGTCGAATCCGGCAAGGTCTTCCGGCGCGATGCGGGCGATCTCGGCGCGGGTCGCGTCTTCGTCCGCAAACGCGGAGAAGACCGTGCCGTCATCGAAACGGATGCGGTAGAACGGATCAAGCGCGCGCAGATCGATATGGTCGCTGAACCGCTCGCCGCAGAGGGCCCAGAGTTCCTCGAATAGATGCGGCGCGGTGAGGATGGTCGGGCCGGCATCGAAGGTGAAGCCGTCCTGCCGGAAGGTGTAGGCGCGCCCGCCAGGGCCATCGAGCTTTTCGACCACGGTGACGCGGTACCCCTTGGCGCCGAGGCGCACGGCGGCCGCGAGACCGCCAAATCCCGCGCCGATGACGACGGCATGCGGCGCGCCGTCTGCGCGCAGGTCCAGTCCACTCAATCCGTCCATCTGCTCCGGCCTTGTGTCATGTGTCCGACTTCTCGCGCTGTTCTAGCTGGCGGCGCGTATGCCAGATGCCGGCGATGGCGATGGCCAGCGCCAGCGGCGCGGCAAAGCCCATCGCCACTTTCGGATCGACCTTCACGCCAATCGCCGCAAGGCCGGCCGCGAAGTAACCGACGACGCCGACGACGTAATAGGTGATTGCGGCGACCGAGAGCCCTTCGACGGTCTGTTGCAGGCGCAGCTGCAGCTCGGCGCGCTTGTTCATGCTCTCGAGGATCTGCCGGTTCTGGATCTGCAACGCCTTGTCGACCTTGGCGGAGAGGAGCTGCGCGGCGCGGTCCACGCGCTCGGACAGGGCCGCCTGACGGCGCGCGGCCGAAACACAGGTATCCATCGCGGGCGCAAGGCGGCGCTCGGTGAACTCGCTGAACATCTGCATGTCCGAGAGGCGGTCCTCGCGCAATTCGGAAATGCGGCGCTGAACCAACGCGTAGTAGGCCACCGCGGCGCCGAATCGGAACTGTGTTTCGGTATGGCTCTTCTCGATGGCGGCCTGCAGGGCGGTCAGCCGGTCGAGCAGGCGCGCCTCGTCATCGGCGACTGAGGCCATCATCTCGGCGGTTACCAGCGACAGCTCGCCCTCCCAGCCGGAGAGTTTCGGCGATAATGCCTGCGCGACCGGCAGGGCGAGCAGCGCCATGATCCGGTAGGTCTCGATCTCCAGCAGGCGCTGCACGATGCGGCCCGCGTGCCAGGCGGTCATCGAACGGTTGAGCACGAGGAAGCGGGAGAAACCATCCGCATGAAGACGGAAATCAGTAACCGACACAGCTGCGCCGCCTGCAATCGAGGCGCCGATCAGGGAGTTTCCGCTGAAATGCTGCGCGGAGAGTTCGCGGTGCGAAGGAACGCCCTCCCCTTCAAAGGGCATAAGCGCGGCATGTGTCGCGACGATCAGCTCGCCCGGCAGCTTGGCAACCCAGTCGGCAGGGGCGGCCTCGATGGCGGGCGTATCGAACGGATCTGTGCCGGACTTCAGCGGCACGATGAACGTGTACCGCGTGAATTCCGTATGCCGTTCCCAGATCAGGCGGAAATTCTTCAGGTCCACGCTGTAGTGCTTGACGCCCGGCCCCGGCGGGGTTGCGCCATAGCGGCGTGTGAGCTCCGCGACGATCTCGCGGTCGGCATCAGAGTAGGGCCAGTTTGTCGTCAGCGCGATGCAGGAGAGCTTCACCGCGCCGTCCAGCGGCTCGGGCGGGCGGGCGTGGACCTCGTTGCTGAGACCGTAACGCTGATCGTGATTAGGGGGCAGTGTCAGCATGCGTGTCTGTCTCCCGCGCGCATTCCAGCGAAAATGGAGCGGACGGCGGCGAAGTCACGAGCTCTCATGTGCCGCTCCTGCGCGCCGGGATTGCGGCAGCGCCCAGCCTATCGAAAATTGCGGCGGCGACCCGCGCGGGGTCTTCTTCGTGGGCGAGATGCCCGAGACCCGGCAGGCGCGACACGGTTGCCCAGCGGTGTCGCTGCGCCAGATCGTCGGCGAGCTGCGGCGGTACGGCCCGGTCATTGGCGCCGGTGATCTGATGCAGCACAAGACCGGCGCGCCCAAATGGGGGGAGAATGTCCACGACATCCCACGAGGCCATCATCGACAGCGTACCTGAGACATGAGCCGGGTTTCCGAACAGGCGGCCGTAGAATCTGAGATAGTCCTGCCCGGGGCGCGAACCTGTACCCTCGATCAGTTTTTCCACGCGCGCCGGATCGCGTCCGCCCCGCGCAAGGGCGCGATAGGCGAACGGATTGATCGCCAGCGCCTTCGCCATCAGCGGTGCGATCAGGCCAGCAGGACCGCCGAAGGGTTTCAGGGCACCATTGAGCGCGATCACCTGCCTCGGCGGCGGTGCAAGCTCAGGTGCGAGCTTCACAGCAATCGCGGCGCCGGCGGAGTGACCGATGATGAACGAAGGTTCGAAGTGTTCGGCCTCCAGCAAGCCTGTCAGCGCGCGGACCATTCCGGACAGCGAAACATCGAGGCGATGAAGGTTCTGCGTGAAGGCATGACCGGGCAAGTCCATGGCCAACACGTCGAACTGTTTCGACAGCAACGGCAGCAGGCCGGACCAGGAATGCGTCGAAGCCCCCGTACCGTGGAGCAGGAGAACCGCCTCTCCCTTACCGGTGCGCTGGACGTGCCAGCGTTGGCCGCCTGCCTCGACGAACCGGCTCAGCGCACGGTTCGGCCAGTCCTTGCCGTCTGACTGCCAGTCAAGCCGCTTTGCCATGACGATTCACTCGAGCAGCAGGCTACGGACAGCCTGCGACACGCGTGCGGCATCGGCCACCGGAAGCGGGCGGTAGATGGCGCCCATCTCGGTACTGATCATTTCGGCCTGCGCGCTCGGGCGGCGGGAAATATCGAAGAAGAGGACGGGCTCCTGCAGCGCTTTAAGGCGGCGGGCCATGTCGCGGGCGTCCTCGCCAGCGCGTTCGCGGCCGGCGGTGCCATCCAGGGCAATATTGCCCTGCCCGTCCGACAGGAACACGACATGCGGCGCCTTGCGCTTGCGCCGCTCGATCCGCACCAGTTGCGCCGCCGCCGCAATGCCGGAAGCCAGCGGCGTGCCGCCGCCGCCCGGAAGGCGGGACAGCGACCGCTTCACCCGCGTCAGCGAGCGCGTCGGCGGGAGCAGCAGGTCGGCACCTTCCTTCCGGAATGCAATCAGCGCCACCGATTCGCGGCGCGCATAGCAGCCACTGAGCAGCAGCTCGATCGCGCCCTTCGCTTCAGCGAGCCGGTTCATCGCGGACGAGCCGGAAGCATCGACGACGAAGATCACCACCGCTTCACTGCGATGACGGAAACGCTTCACCCGGAAATCGCTGGCGCGCACCGAGATGACGGCGCCGCCTGCAGGCGCTTCGCGGATGCGCTGCCAAGGCGCGGCAGTGCGCAGTGTCGCGAGCAGGTCGAGGCGTCCGTCGCGGCGCGGATCGCCAGCGCGCGCCCCGATGCGGCTACCGCGGCGGCGCGAATCCACCATGTCGCCGGATTTGCCCGGCGCCACTTCCTGGCGGGTGCGCTGGCGGGTGGTGCGCGCGCGGGCGGCAATATCAAGCGAGATACGCAGCTGGACCGCTTCGATCATGAGCTCGGTCAACTCGTCCGGCTCAGGCTGCGGACGGGAGGCATCCTCGCCTTCGTCTTTCGATTGCGGCGGCTCTGGCGGCGGCGCAGGCGGCTCGGAGCGGTCGAGCACGATGTTCGCGCGGCTGGCGTAGACAAGCTCGGCGGCCAGCGAGGCGTCGGCGTCCGTCACCGTATCGCGCCCGGCGAGTGCCGCGATGCCGCGCGCAGCGGCGAGACAGAATCCGGGCGCGCGCAGCGAGCGGATGCCGAGGCGCGCTGCCACATCGATCAACGCTTCGATCAGGTCTCCGGGCACCGTCACCCAGCGAAGCTTTTCACGCGCGGCGTCAATGACCTGCGGCGTCAGGTTGTCCGAGCGCTGGCGCGCGGGCGATACACCGTACAGGGACAATCCGAAAGCCAGCCTGTCGCCCAGACCTGATGGAAGGCGCTCGCCCGGCTCGTCCGGATCGGCAAAGGCGAGCGTTACAAACCGCGCTGGTGCGCGCAGGGACAAGCCGTCTCGCTCGGTCTCCGCTTCGCCGGTATCAATCACCCGGGCGAGCTGCGCCGCAGCGCGTCCGGGCAATCGCTCCGCCATCGGAACAATCAGCACGCCGCCATGCGCGCGCGCAAGGAGGCCCGTCTCCGCGACAGGGCGTCCATTGGCGAGCGTGGCGGCAAGGTCCAAGCCGCCCATCAGGCGGTCATCGGTGATGGAGACGGGCATGCGGTGCAGCGCAATGTTTCCGCCGAGCGCGCGCAAGAGTCGGTCCTGCAACAATCCGGCGATTTCAGGGGCCGCGCCATCAAACACTGCACCCTTCAGCCGGTGCGGCATCAGGGCGAGAAGTGCCACGGCCAGGTCGGCCTGCCCCCAGCAAGCTGCATCGCGCCGCTCCAAGGCCTCACGGCCTGTCTGCCGGTCCGTGGGCGGCGCCGCGGCGGGGTTCACGGCACGAACACCTCCGAGACGGCGCGTTCGACGCGTACGCCCGCGTCCGTATCGTCGAGGGGATCCTTGCGCAGGCGGTGGCGTAACGCGAGCGGGGCGACCGCCTTCAGCGTATCCATCGACACCTGCGCCTCACCGGCGAGCGCCGCGCGAGCACGGGCGGCGCGCATCAGCGTCAGCTCGCCGCGAAGACCATCCGCGCCGAGCGTCATGCAGAGTTCGACGGCCTTTGCGAGTACCGGATCAGGCAGCGTCACCGCCTGCACACGTATACGCGCTTCGACGACACGTTTGCGCAACGCGGCCGTCTTGCGGGACCATTCCTTGATGAAGGCCGCGGGGTCCTGTTCGAACGCGTCGCGGCGGCGAACAATTTCCATCCGCTCTTTCAGGTCGTGCGAGGTGCGCACATCCACGCAGAGGCCGAACCGGTCGAGCAGCTGCGGGCGCAGATCCCCCTCTTCCGGGTTGCCGCTGCCGACGAGAACGAACTTCGCCGGATGGCGGATCGAAAGGCCCTCACGCTCCACGACGTTCTCGCCCGAAGCGGCAACGTCGAGCAGGAGGTCGACGAGATGGTCGTCCAGCAGGTTCACTTCATCGATATAGAGAAAGCCGCGATGCGCCCGCGCCAGAAGGCCTGGCTCGAACCGCTTCTCGCCCTTCGACAGCGCGCGTTCGAGATCCAGCGCGCCGACAACGCGGTCTTCGGTAGCGCCCAGCGGGAGGTCCACCACCGGCGCGGCGATCTTCTCTGCAGCCGGACGATCCGTTCCATTACAGACCGGGCATAGCGCGGCCGGCTGGCCGGGCGCGCAGCGGAAAGGGCATCCACGGACGGTATCTATCTCCGGCAGCAGGGCCGCGAGCGCCCGGATCGCCGTCGATTTGCCGGTTCCCCGGTCGCCAAGCGCCAGAACACCGCCGATGGACGGCTCGACCGCTGACATCAGGAGCGCATCCTTCAGCGCATCCTGGCCGACAATCGCAACGAAGGGAAAAATGGCCAAAGCGGCGTCCAGTGCGCGTGTGTCTACCCAAGTAGACACCACCCTATGTCAATATGGACTATAAGAAAAGCCGCCAGAGAAAATCCCTGACGGCTTTCCGTTTTCGCCTGTGGGGCGAGTCAGATCAGGCCGGATTCTTCAGATAGGCGATTACGTCCGCGCGGTCCTGCGGGTTGCGAAGGCCCGGGAAGGCCATGATCGTGCCCGGAATCGTTGCCTGCGGATTCTCAAGGTAGGTGAAGAGCGCTTCTTCCGTCCAAACAATACCGGAATTCTTGTTGGCATCCGAATACTTGAAACCCTCTACAGAACCAGCCGTACGGCCGACGATCTGGTAGAGCGACGGGCCGACATTGTTGCGGCCTTCCTGCACAGCGTGGCAGGTCATGCACTGGGCGAACACGCGTTTGCCCTTCGCGGCGTCACCCGTGTAGGACGCGTAGTCGGTGCCGCCAGCAGCCGGGGCTGCAGCTTCAGTTGGAGCCGGGGTCTCGGCAGGCGGTGCTTCAGCCGGGGCGGCCTCTTCAACCGGGGCCGTTTCAGCTGCGGGAGCAGCCGCCGGCGCCGGCGCAGACGATTCAGAGCCCGAACCGCCACAGGCAGCAAGGGTGAGTGCGAGGGCTGATGCCATCGCCAGGGTCAGACGCTTGGTGTCAAATCGCATTTGTTTCCTCCGCAAAATGCTGGACGCTGGATGGTAGTTCACCGGATACCCACGCCAAGGTATTATCCGGAGTGTTTTTGCACACCTGATAACCGGTCTCGCCATGCCGCGAGCTCAGCCGGGTGGGCTTCAACATAATGACGCAGCCAAGCGGCGTATTGTTCCGGCGACTGCGAAACTTCCTCGGCCAGGCGCTCGAGCG
Organism: uncultured Hyphomonas sp.; assembly: GCA_964643405.1. Classification (GTDB taxonomy): domain Bacteria; phylum Pseudomonadota; class Alphaproteobacteria; order Caulobacterales; family Hyphomonadaceae; genus Hyphomonas. The sequence goes on from CAZXQD010000042.1 coordinate 15,091, forward strand.
ACACCCAGCGCACGGCCTGAACTTCTTCAGGGTTAAGCATCGGTTGCGCCGAGGTCCGGCCGAAATAAAGGTGCGGGATTTCGTTCTCGATCATCTCGTTGTCGAGATAGGCGATGTAACGGCTCTTGAAGCCGAAGGTCAGCTTGAGCCGAAGCCCTGTTTCTTCCTGCAGCCGTCGCTCGGCGGCCGCGCCGGTCGGCTCGCCGGGGCGAGGGTGACCGCAGCAGGTGTTGGCCCATTTGCCGGCGGAATGATACTTCCCGGCAGCCCTTTGCTGGATCAGGCATTTGCCATCGGCGTTGAATACAAAGATCGAAAAGGCACGATGCAGCAGCCCATCCTGGTGGATGCGCCACTTGTCGCCGTCGCTGAGGGCCTCATCGGCCTCGTCAACGAGGATCACCTGTTCGAATTCATCGGACACGGGGCACTCCTTCACGGCTGACGCTAGTCGCAGCCTTTCGGAACGTCAAATGTACGGGTCCGGAGCGGAACGTTACTCAACCGTCCAGCCGCGCGGCGTGCGGCGCGCGTGCAGCGTCACCGGCGCATCCTTGACCCGCACGGGTACCGGGGCCGGCTGGCGCACGGTCACGTAGCGCAGCACGAGCGCGGCGCCCGCAATCATGAGGCCAGCCAGGGCGGTCATCATTGCGACGAAGCTCGCGACAAAAATCAGCATCGCGCCAATCAGTACCTGGGCCGCAAATCCGAGGCCGGCGCGCAGCGAAGCCAATAAGCCCTGGGTGCGTTTGGGGGGAAGTGTCTGGTCCATTGAGCCTCACGATCCGGGATCAAGATGGCGGCATGATGGCAGCGCGTCAACGCACAGATGTGCGGCAAGGCTGCACAAATCGGCAATGTACAAGGGTTAATCAGTCCTGCGGCACCAGCAGACCGCGCTCGGCGCGAATGCGGGCATAGGCGGCCGTGATCGCTGCAGCTTTCGAATGCACAGCATCCTCGAACTCGCGCGGCGCGCCCTTCTGCACGATCCGGTCGGGGTGATGATCCGCCATCAGGCGGCGGTAGGCCGAACGGATGTCGCCGAACTCCGCATCATGGGCAACGCCGAGAATGTGGTACGGGTCGTCCCGCTCCGGCCCGAGATGGGTCGCCCGGATGCGGCGGAAGGCGGCGCGGTCGAATCCGAAAGCGTCCGATACGGTCTGCAGGTAGGTGAGTTCCGCCTCGGTCACCACGCCGTCGGCGCCGGCGATCTGGAACAGTCCGTCCAGCACGCCTTCCAGCAGGCAGGGCCGGTCGCCATAGCGCTTGCCGATCCGGCGCGCATAGGCCTCGTAGCCCCGTACGGTCTGTCGCGCGAGCATGAAGACGCGGCGTACGTTCTCCGCCTCCTCGGGCGGCGCGCGGAATACGCGGGAGAACGCCATGACCTCACTGTCGGAGACGAGCCCGTCGGCGGCGGCCATCTTCGCGGCCAGTCCGACAACAGCCGCGGTGAAGCCCACATCGTTCGGATCCGGCGCGCAGCCGTCAGCATCGGCGCTGTCGATGTGCGGTTCAGGCCCGGTGTCGAAAAGGCGCCGGCCACTGTTCAGAAGGGTCGTCCAGAGGCTCATGATCACAGCACCTATAGCAGGTTGTGCCCCGGCTTGGACAGCACCCGCTGATCAAAGACGTGTGAAGGCCGCGCCCGGATCAGCCGTTATCCATTAAATAATGGATATCCGCGCCCGGAAATCATCCGCCCCGCGCGGCCACCATGGCTTTCAGAGCCTGGATCTCGGCCCGCATCTCGCGCAGCATCGTCATCATTTCCGTCCGCTCGGTGCCCGCTTCTTCAAGGTCTTCTTCCACCTGCACCAGCGTCTCTTCGATCGACTCGTCCCGCGCCCGGATCTCCTCGATCGCGCCGGTCACCTCTGCGGAAGCCCTGCCCTCCATCGCAGCCTCGAGGCTCTCGATCTGTTCGCCGATCGCGGCCTTCTGCTCCTCGGTCAGGGCATCGACGACAAGTGCGATAAACAGGTTCAGGATCGCGAAACTGCCAACAAAGATGAAAATCAGGAAGAATATCCACGCATACGGATGACCATCATCCGAGACGGTTTCGAGAAGGTCTGACCAGCCATCCATCGTCATCAGCTGGAACAGTGTCATCGCCGAATCCGGCAACGTCCCGAACATGTCGCGCACTTCGGCGTTCACCGTGTTGCCATACATGTTGGTGGCCATGACGGCCCCCACATAGATGACCAGGATGATGACGGCGACGATCGCACCCATCCCGGGGATTGACTTGAGCAACGCCTCCGTAATCCGCTTCATCATCGGCACGAAGCGCAGGAGCCGAAGCACACGGAGTACGCGCAACGCCCGCAGCACGGTGAACACAGACGCACCAGGGATCAGCGACAGCGCGACGACCACGAAATCGAAGACGTTCCAGCCGACCCGGAAGAATTGCCAGCGATACACATAGAGCTTCGCCGCAATCTCGGCGACAAAAACGGCAGTGACGGCCCCGTCCAGGAATTCCAGCAGGCCAACGGCGTAGCCCGGCAGGGCATCGCGGTAAGTCAGGATGCCAAGCGTCAAGGCGTTGAAGATGATCAGTCCGGTGATCGTCGTGCGGATCGACGGGCGTTCAAGGAAGGCCTCGATGGCCGAGTTGCTGGTATCGTAATCGAGTGTCGCGCGCGGCATTCAAACGTCCCCTTG
>CAZXQD010000042.1:17785-28654 GCA_964643405.1 uncultured Hyphomonas sp.
GGCATGCGGCTGCAGGTTTGCCCTGTGCCAGCGCACCTGCCAACCGTGCTATCAGCGCCTTGTCACTCCGCCGAGGTCGTCGTGTCGGAAACGATCACCCAGGCGCCGTCCTGCTTGCGAAGCACCAGCGTGTAGAGACCAGACAGCTCCTCGTCCTTTAGCTTCACATGCCAGCTGCCATGCGCGATGGCAGCGTCCGGTGACAGGATGTCGACCTCATAGTCGCTGGTGGTGAGCTCACCCATCCCTTCCCGGCCGGGATACCGCACCTTGTAGCGCGCCAGCGTCGCATCATACCCGCGCACGACGGTACCGCCCGAGGCAAAGCGCAGATCGTCCGACGGCCAATAGCCCCGCATGAAGCCTTCGATGTCGCCGGCATTCCAGGCGGCGTCCTGCGCCTTCAGCATGGCCGTGATGGCCGCAGCTTCGGCCTCCGGCGAAAGAGTGGCGGGCGCTGTCGCGCAGGCGGTGATCAGCAGGAAGCCGGCTCCGGCGAGAATGGAACGGACCATACGCTTGTTCCCCCTTGGCGTGTACACGAGAAGACGGCGAGTCAGCGCCGCGCACAAGCCGGTCAATAATTCGGCTTGGGCTCTGTTCCGGCCGGCTCGGCCAATGGATCGACAACCGCTTCTTGAGCTGCAGGCGCCGCATAGGCGGGCACCGGTGCAGGCGCGGGGGCGGCCGCGTCTTCGGCGACGTCCTCAACCTCATACGCCTGTTCAGGCTCTGCGGCCGGCTTCTTGCGGATGCCGAACAGCCCGCGCGGCTTTTCTTCCTCCGGCGCGTCACCGGCAGCCTCTTCCCGCGCCGCCTTCTCGGCGGCACGGCGGGCCTCCCGCTCACGCCGGTCTGCGTGCCGGTCATAGCTCATGTTGTAGTATTCCCACGCGGTGTGGGTCAGCGGTTTCGGCGTCAGCTCCAGGCCGTACATGCGCAGGCGCTCCACGACTTCGTCACGCAGGTGCATGCCCGGGAAGGCATCCGCCTTGAAGCCGTGTCCCTTCATCCAGTCCCGCACGTCCCAGCTGCGTACGCGGCCGATCTCGGCCGGCAGCGCGCCATGATGCACTTCCCAGAAATACAGCGCAGCAATGCCATTGATCGCCGCATCCATGGCATCGTCCAGGACATTGCCGGGCGCATTACCCTGGGCGAGCTGCGCGCGCAGCGACAGCTTGCGGGCTTCCAGTTCCTGATAGGTCACGCCGATCACGGCGATGCCGTGGCGGTTCGCATTGATCAGTGCGCGGTTGACTCCGTCGAGTTGGGGATGGCGGATCGGCAGCAGCACATCCGGGCCGACGGCCGGATTGGCAGCGACCTGCGACAGTTCGCTGACCATGCGCTGCAGGTTGATCCGCATTTCATGGCTGATGCCTTCCAGCGCCGACTGCCGGCCCGCGCGCGTATCCTCGCGCATGCGCCAGAGGTGCCAGGCGACCAGCGTCATCAGCGCCGTCAGGAGGCCAAGGCCACCTGTCAGGAAGGTGTAGAATTGCGCTTCGCTCATTCTGAGATCCCCCGATGCACGGCCGGAGCAAGCAATGTGTGCGCCAGTTCAGGGACGCTTCAAGTTAAGTCTTAGCGGCCGAGAACGCGCCCTGCAATGACCCCAAGCCTTTCAAGAAGGACAGGATCGCGCGCGTCAGGTGCCGTGATGAGCGCAAAATCAAGACAGGATTCAATCGCTTGGGGAGAAGGCGTGCGCGGAGCGTCGTTAAGGGCCTCGGCGAGGCGCACAATCGCGCGGCGGGCGAGTGCGCTGTTCCGGTGCATCACTTCGAGCACGTTGGTCACTGTTACGGCCTCGGTTTCAGCGCGCCAGCAATCATAGTCGGTGACCATCGCTAGCGTCGCGTAGGGCAGCTCCGCTTCGCGGGCGAGCTTGGCTTCCGGCATGTTGGTCATGCCGATCACATCGCAGCCCCAGCTGCGGTAAAGCTTAGATTCCGCAAGCGAGGAAAATTGCGGGCCCTCCATCGCGAGGTAGGTGCCGCCCCGGTGGACCTTTCCGCCGATCGCAGCGACCGCGTCTGCCGCGAGGCCGGAGAGGCGTGCGCAGACCGGCTGGGCCATCGAGACATGCGCGACCATGCCGGGGCCGAAGAAGGTCTTCTCGCGTGCGAAGGTTCGGTCGATGAACTGGTCGACGGCGACGAAATCGCCGGGGGCATACTGCTCCTGAAGCGAACCGCACGCCGAGATCGAGAGCACATCGGTGCAGCCGGCCGCCTTAAGCGCGGCAATATTGGCGCGGTAGGGGACATCGGTGGGTGTCAGACGGTGCCCCTGGCCATGGCGCGGCAGGAAGACAAGTTCGACCTCGCCGATCCGGCCCCGCACCAGCGTGTCCGAGGGGGCGCCCCAGGCCGTCTCGATGCGCTGCTCGCGCCGGTCTTCGAGCCCATCAATGGCATAGAGGCCCGAGCCGCCGATGATGCCGAGGGTCCAGGTGCTCATGGGGTCAGTCCTTGAAAATCTTGCGCATGCCGTGCGGATGCGGCGAGCGGGGATTGGTGGTCGTCAGTTCGACGTCATCCGCGGGGGCATAACCGAGCGCGGCGTAGAAATCGATCAAGCGGGGCTGGTCGACCCGAACGGCGAGTTGCGCACCCTCTTTGCCTGCAGCGCGACCGTCCGTTTCAAGCGCCGCCAGAATCCGCGCGCCAAGCCCCTGCTTCCGGAACGCCGGCAGTACGCCGATGCGCTTCACTTCCATCCATTCGCCCTGCCCGCCCGGCCCCGGCACGGCGACCCAGCGTCCGGACCCGATGGCTTCATCGCCGTGCATCAGGATCGCCCCGCCGCCTTTGGCGATCTGCGCCGCGACGGTCTCCGGCGTCTCGCGGAACACGGTTGATTCTTCCGAAACCCGCCCAGTCCAGATGCGGCGCGTCAGGGCCTCAATCAGAAAACCATCCGCCGGGGTCGCCCGGCGGATGGTTTTGTCAGTCTTCAGGCTGTCAGCCAGAGCCTAGTGCTCCACTTTCCGCCAGATGCGCTTGTAGGAGAACCAGAGCAGGATCGTCAGGATGCCAAGATAGACCATCGTGGCGAGGCCTACTTCCTTGCGGGCCTGCAGTTTCGGATCGCCGGCCCAGGCGAGGAATTGCGCCACGTCCTTGGCCATCTGGTCAACCGTGGCTTCGGTTCCGTCAGTGTATTCGACGCGGCCATCGGTCAGCTGCGGGCCCATTGCCAGGAAGCCGCCGGGCGGCGCATGGCGCGGGTCGCCCAGATAGTTCGGCTTCGTGTCACCGGCCATGTAGGGGTTGTAGTACTGGCCCGCCGGCTGGATCAGGTAGGCCGGGCCATGGTGCGGCTTGTACTCGCCGAGCTTCTCGAACTTCGCCATGTCGATGACCGTCGTGTAGACAGTTTCACCGTCCTCTTCGGTCACGCGGTCCTCGTACATCGAGAAGTCCGGATAGCCGGTGAGCAGGCTGTAAACATAAGAAGCGCCGCCGACGCGGGCCTTGGTGATGACCGACAGGTCCGGCGGCAGGGCGCCGCCATTGGCCGCGCGGGCCGCCGCGTCGTTCGGAAAGGGCGAGCGAAAGCGGTCTGCGGGCGTCGCCGGGCGCAGATCGAACTCGCCGGCATCGTTCGGCGTCGGGCTGACAATCTCGTTCTGCGCGGCAAGCGCCTTCACGAACGGGTTGTCATTCGGGTTCGGATAGGCCGGATCGTAGAAGGGGCCGCCCTTTTCGCCAAGGTTGCGATAGCTGAGCAGCTTCATCGCGTGGCAGCTGGAGCAGACCTCCTTGTAGACCTGGTAACCGCGCTGGACGGAGGCCTTGTCATACTGGCCGGTGGCGCCTTCGAAGGGCCAGCCGCCCTCAGGGGCATGCGGATGCTTCGCGCCGCCGGCTGCGTGGGCGAGCCCTGCGAAGGCCAGACCGGCAAGACCGGCTGCGAGGATGCGGAAGGTTTTCATCGTCTCTCTCCTCACCGGGCTCATTCAGCCGGAACGGCAGTGCCGGACTTCGGCTTGTGGGCCTTCAGTACCGATTTGTGGATCGACTCCGGCAGCGGCTTGGTCTTCTCACCGAGACCGATGAAGAACAGCATGATGAAATAGCCGAAGTACATGAAGGTCAGGAGCAGCGACAGGTGCCGGAAGGCAAAGGTCGGCGCAGGGACGACTTCAAGGCTGGCACCTGCGGTGGCCGGCAGTGTGGCCATGAAGGCTTGAGCCGCTTCGAATGCCTCATCCCCTCCCTTGAACGTCGAGGTCGCAAGACCGCCTGCTGCGTCGGTATAGTTCACCGCGAGGCTGGCTTCACCCTGAAGCGCCGGGATCACAGCGTCATCGGGGTTGGCCGCGCCACACCAGCCGAGCAGGAAGCACACGACCACGAAGCCCATGAAGAACTGACGGGCGACCGGACGGTAGCGCATCGACTTGACTTTCGAGGTGTCCAGCCAGGGCAGCACAAAGAGCACGGCGATGGCGGCGAACATGAAGATCACGCCGAGCAGTTTCGCATCGATCGGGCCGAGGTCGAAGGTGATGGCGCGCAGGATGGCGTAGAACGGCAAAAGGTACCATTCCGGCACGATGTGCGCGGGCGTCACCAGCGGGTTGGCCTCGACATAGTTGTCGGCATGGCCGAGCACGTTCGGCGCATAGAAGACGAAGAAGGCAAACAGGATCAGGAAGATCGCGATCGCGAAGCCGTCCTTCACCGTGTAGTACGGGTGGAACGGGACAGTGTCCTTCTCGACGTCCTGGACTTCCACGCCCGTCGGGTTGTTATTGCCCGGAACGTGCAGCGCCCAGATGTGGAGGATGACGACAGCCGCAATCATGAAGGGCAGGAGATAGTGCAGCGAGAAGAAGCGCTGCAGCGTCTGGTTACCGATCGACGGGCCGCCCATCAGCCAGGTCTGGAGGCTTTCGCCGACCAGCGGGATGGCGCCAAAGAGGCCGGTGATCACGTTCGAGCCATGATAGGACATCTGGCCCCAGGGCAGCATGTAGCCGAGGAACGCGGTTGCCATCATCAGCAGGTAAATCACGCAGCCGAGAATCCAGAGGACTTCGCGCGGAGCCTTGTAGGACCCGTAATAAAGGCCGCGGAACATGTGGATGTAGACGGCAAGGAAGAACATCGAGGCGCCGTTGGCGTGGATATAGCGCAGGAGCCAGCCGAACGGCACATCGCGCATGATGCGCTCGACCGAAGCGAAGGCGCCGTCGACGCTCGCTTCGTAGTGCATCGCGAGGATCACGCCGGTGATGATCTGGATGGCAAGGCAGACGGCGAGGATGCCGCCGAAGACGTACCAGTAGTTCAGGTTTTTCGGCGTCGGGAAATTGATCGCCGTGTCATGCGCGAACCGTATGATCGGCAGGCGCGTGTCCAGCCAGCGCTCGAAGGCCGAGTTCGGTTTGTAGGTGGATTCATGTCCGCTCATCTAAAGGTGTCCTTCTCAGAGGGAGATGTTGACGACCGAGTCAGAGACCCAGCGATAATTGGGGACGGGAAGGTTCTTCGGCGCCGGGCCTTTGCGGATGCGCCCGGACGTATCGTAGTGCGAACCGTGGCACGGGCAGTACCAGCCACCGAAGTCGCCGGTGTTACCCTGCGAGGGGCCAACCGGAACGCAGCCGAGGTGGGTGCACGAACCGGACGTCACGAGAATCGTCTTGTTGAAGGTGCCATCACCCTTCGGGCGCAGGCGCGCGTCATCCGTTTCCGGATCCGGCAACACGGCGAGGTTGACCGTTTCGGCGGCCGCGATTTCACCCTCGGTGCGGTGGCGGATGAAGAAGGGCTTGCCGCCGATCAGCACGCGGATCTCGCCGCCCAGCGGAACTTTCGACACGTCGACATCAAGCGACGAGGCGGCCTTGGTATCGGCAGCGGGGCTCCACTGGTCGACAGCAGCCCAGGCAAACATGCCTGCCCCACCCAGCGCGACAGCGCCGGTGGCGATGTGTATGAAGTTGCGGCGGTCGTCATCGACCGTTTCGGTATGGGTGGTCTCAGCGGTCACGCACGGCTCCGTTCCCTGATGGCAAGGCGAATTTCGCTTGTCCTTACTAAAGGTGCCTCTCGGGCACATTGCGGCAAGTAGGCGCGGGCGCGGCATTTCTGCATGCGCGTAGCCCCTTTCCGGAATGCGCGTTAGCGCGCCCGGAGGATTGTGACAACAGACCTCTTGCGAGACCGGCGCCGAAGGGTCCAGTGTCACCCCATGACAACGACCACGAAAACCCCGCCGCTGACGGAGTGGCAGACCCGGGCCAGCACCTGGTTCAAGGCACTCCAGGAAGATATCTGCGCACGATTCGAAGCGCTCGAAGCCGCCGCAACCCCGCCCCTCTACCGCGGCGAGGCGGGGCGATTCGAATTGAAGGAGTGGTCCCGCGGCGACGGCAGCGAAGACCTCGGCGGCGGGCGGATGGGCCTCATGCGCGGCAAGGTGTTCGAAAAGGTCGGCGTGCACTTCTCGCAGGTTCACGGCACCTTCTCGGAGGCTTTCGCAGCGCAGATCCCCGGCGCCGACAAATCCGGAGGGCGGTTCTGGGCGAGCGGCGTGTCCCTGATCGCGCATCCGCGCAATCCGCGCGTGCCGGCGGCGCACATGAACACGCGAATGCTGGTGACCAGCGAGACCTGGTTCGGCGGCGGCGGGGACCTCAACCCCCTGCTCGGCTACCAGCGCAACCAGGACTATCCCGACACCGTGGACTTCCACGCTGCGATGAAGGCGGCCTGCGACACGCATGACGGCGTCGACTACCAACACCTCAAGGATTATTGCGAAACCTACTTCCACCTGCCGCACCGCAACGAGCCGCGCGGCACCGGCGGCATCTTCTATGACCGGTTCAATACCGGCGACTGGGAGAAAGACTTCGCCTTCACGCAGGAAGTCGGCCGGCAGTTCGCGGGCATTTACCCGTCGCTGGTGGCGCGACGAATGAATGAACCCTGGAGCGAGGCCGAGCGCGAGCAGCAACTGATCCAGCGCGGGCGCTACGTGGAGTACAACCTGCTCTACGACCGGGGCACGACCTTCGGCCTGAAGACCGGCGGCAACATCGAGAGCATCCTCTCGTCGATGCCACCTGTCGTGAAATGGCCCTGAAGAGCCGCCAATTAAAGTCCCCACGGGCATAGTGACCGTTTGCCCGATCAGGCCAGGGTTCGGCGAAGACCGTTCGTGCCGTCGGGCGGCGTGATGCAGTGCACCGGTTGGCGCGCAACACATGAAAGCCTGAGCGGGACCTGCCCAAAGACTGCGCAGGCAGGGGTTTCCGGCCAGAAATTCGCCGGGGCATGGCTTTGATACGGATCGCGGGACTGCGTATCCTGCCTGGATGGGGACGACATCGCGAAACTTTGACTGGCCGGGCGGCGCGCTCGTGGCCGCCGGCACGCTAGGCGCGCTGGTGCTGGGCGGCCTGCTCAGCCCCGGTAGTGATGACCCCTGGTATGCCGCCCTGCGCAAGGCGCCGCTGAACCCGCCGGACATTGCCTTCGCGGTGATCTGGCCCCTGCTGTTCCTGCTGATGCTGGCGGGCGGTCTTCTGGTTCTGCACGAGGCGGGCAGCTTCAAGCGCGCCAGCGCTGCGATGGGCCTTTATTTCACGATGCTGGCCGCGAATGTCTGCTGGAGCCTGTTCTTCTTCGGCTTCCGTGATCCGGGAATTGCGCTGGGCGTGCTGGCGGCCCTTTGGCTGCTGATCGCGACCATGATGCTGCGCTTTGCGGTGCATTCGCCGCGCGCCGCGCTTTTGCAGGTGCCTTACATTCTTTGGGTGACCTTCGCGGCCTACCTCAATATTGCGGTGCTGGTGCTCAACCCCGCGTCTTGAGGCGGGCCAGCAAGTCGCCGCGCGGCAGGCTGAAGCCCGAGGCGATCCATTCTTCTTCCAGCGCGCCGAGGCGGGCGCCGACCTCCGGGCCGCTCAGACCTGCGGCGAGCGCGTCATTGCCGCCGAGGGGAAATTTCGGGCGCCGCCAGCCAGAGGCCTCAGCCGCCAGCGCCGCGAGATCGCCGGAGACGCCTGACGCCGCCTCGAGTGCGGCGCGGTCCAGCACGGCGGCGGGGCCAAACCGGTAGAGAGCTTCGCTGCGCGCGGCCGAGCTTTCCGCCAGCACATGTGGCAAGGCCGGGTCTGCCCAGCCGAGCAGGCGGGCGGATTCCTCATTGGAGAATTTCAGGCGCGCAGCGGCGCCCGCCACATCGCTGAGACGGCGTGGGATAAGCGCCATCAGCCGGCGCATCGGATCGGCGGGCAGGCCGGCGGCAGATTCAGCGGCGATAAGGGCGGGCAGGATGCCCGCTGTAGCGCCCGGAAGGACAGATTCCAGCACGCCTGCCTCTTCCATCGCTTCCATCGCGGCGGAAGGATCCGGCGCGGCGAGGGTGCGCTTCAGTTCCTTCCAGATTCGTTCGGACGCAATCTTCGCGAGACCGCCGCGCTGGCGCATGCAGGCAGCCTGCCCTTCGGCATCGATTCCGGCGCCGTACCAGGCGTTGAAGCGGTAAAAGCGCAGGATGCGCAAATAGTCCTCGCGCAGGCGATGGTCGCCGTCGCCAATGAAAATGACACGGCCAGCGATCGCATCATCGACCGACTGGTCAATCACTTCGAAGAGTTCGCCGTCCTCGCCTGCATATATGGCGTTGAGTCGGAAATCGCGGCGGGCGGCGTCTTCGGCCCAGTCTTCTGTGAAGGCGACAACAGCGCGGCGTCCATCGGTTTCGACATCGCGGCGCAGTGTGGTGATCTCGACCGGCACGCCGTCATGCACGGCGGTGACAGTGCCATGCTCGATGCCGGTCGGGATGGAACGGACGCCGGCGAGGGTGAGCGCCGCGATGACCGCTTCGGGAGTGAGCTGCGTGGCGATGTCGATATCATCCGATGGCGCGCCGCGCAGCGTATTGCGCACGCAGCCGCCGACGAACCGCGCACAGCCAGGGCGCGCCGCGTTCAGCGCGCCCATCACGGCGCGGCTCGCCGGGGCGGTGATCCAGGCGGCTTTCAGCTTGTCAGGTCGGGGCATCGGCGGGAGCGGTCTCGCGCGGACGCGGTATGCCGACATCTTCCGGCCGGTGCTCACACGGATAGGAGCGGGCGGGGATCACCTCGCCATTCTCCACGCGCTCTGGCTCGATGCACATACCGCGCTCGCGCGGCTCCAGCGCGATCATCACGAACCAGGCGATGGTGGCGAGGGCAATACCGATCAGGAACAGCATCTGGATCGGCCATTTGCGTTTGCCCGCATCAACGGCCGAGCGCGTAGCCAGCAGGTAAAGGCCGAACACGAGGAAGGGCAGCGAGAAAACGAAGACTTCGAAGAGCAGGCGTCCGGCCACGGTCGCAAATTCCTGTTCTGGTTCCGGGCGTTCGACTGCCGCCCTTGTCCTTACATAAGCGGATGGCAGGCCTTGAGAAACCCTGAAACCGACACTGTCCGACGAAGCGCTCCTCATGCCGCCGGGCACCCACGCAGCGCCTTCATGAATACAGGCCTATCGGAAGACTACTGAAAGATTACTTCGGGATTACTGTTTGATTAAGCCGACTATTGCTGTCGTCCCCGGCACTACATGCGCTCCACTGGCAAACATGACGTTTACAGCAAGGCCTTGCGATAGCGCTGGTCTTTTTCTTCGACGTTGAAAACCTAGAGGTATTACATGAAATCCCTTTTGTGCGGCGCCCTGATGACAACATCGGCCTTCGCTATGCCGCTGGCTGCTGCGGGAACATTTGCGGCAGCGGTTGCATTCGCCCCTGCCGCTTACGCTGACGAAAATCCGTGGATGATCCGCGGCCGCGTTATCGGCGTTCTGCCTGATGAGAGCGCCAGCCTTTCAACGTCCGGCACCCCTCTGGCGGGAAGCGTGGACATCGGTGACCAGTATGTGCCCGAGCTCGATATCAGCTACTTCTTCACCGACAACATCGCCGCCGAGATTATCCTTGGTGTCACACCGCACGACGTCAGCGCCGTGAACGTGACGGTGCCGGGAGCACTGAACAACGCGCGCGTTGACCTTGGCGATGTCTGGCTGCTGCCTCCCACACTGACACTGCAGTATCATTTCAACACCGAAGGACGGTTGAAGCCGTACGTAGGGGCCGGCGTGAATGCGACGTTCTTCTTCAATGCAGACGAAGGCCCGGTCGCAGATGGCATCGAGTATGACCCAAGCTTCGGCCCCGCGTTTCAGGCAGGTATCGACTATGACCTGGATGGCCAACCGGGCGGCTGGGCGTTGAATGCCGACGTGAAGAAAATCTGGATCAATCCCGATGTGACCGTGGACTTCACGTCGGCGCTTGGTGCGCGCGTCAATGCAGACGTCGACATCAACCCGCTCGTGGTGGGCGTCGGCCTCGGTTACAAATTCTGATCTGGACTACGATCAGGGGCGCGAAGCGGGCGGTGCAGATAACCACCGGCCGTAACGCGCCCCTGCATCAAGTTGCGTTCAGCGAACCGAACAGAGCTCAGTCGCTTTCGTAAAGCGTCTGGTAGAGGCGGCGAATAATGCCGGCCGTGACGCCCCAGATACGGTAGCCGTTGTGGGGCATCTCGTAATAGGTGCGGTGCTGCCCCTTGTAGAAAGCCTGGCCAGTCGTGTGGTTGGCCGTGTTCATCAGGAACGCCAGCGGCGTTTCGAACACGGCCGCAACTTCGCCCGGCTCCGGCACCGGCACGAAATCATGCGGCAGCAGGCCAACGACGGGTGTGATGCGGTAGCGCGTGCCAGTGATATAGGGCGCGCCCTTGCCCAGCACGTCGACATCTTTCGGGGCGATGCCGACCTCCTCGTGCGCCTCGCGCAGGGCGGCGGCGACTTCGTCGAGATCGAGCGGATCAACCT
>CAZXQD010000043.1:0-28585 GCA_964643405.1 uncultured Hyphomonas sp.
GATCTACAGCGTGCCAGTGACGGTGACCGTGTCGATCGGTTCCAAGCGTCTCAGCGTCTCCGAGATCCTTGAGCTGCAACCGGAGTCCATCGTGGCGCTGACCTCGCGCATCGACGACCCGGTAGACCTTTGCATCGACAACAAGGTGATCGCCAAGGGCGAACTCGTCGAGACCGGCGATGGTGGGATTGCCGTGAAGATCATCGAGATCATCGAGCGGACCCCGGAAGACCATGCCTAGCCTGAACGTCTTCGTGCGTATCCTGCTGCTGGCAGCGCTTGCGGTCTTCGTGGCCGACGCCGCGCATGCGCAACAGGCTGCACCCGGAGAGATTCCTGCACTCGACGGCCTGATCAATCCGGCTGGCGATGGCCGCCTGAGCAGCTCGGTCATCCAGCTGCTCCTGATTGTGTCGGTGCTGAGCCTCGCGCCCGGCATCGCCATGATGGTGACGTGCCTGCCATTTATGGTCATCGTCTTCTCGTTCATGCGCCAGGCGATCGGCGTTCAGCAGGCGCCGCCGAACATGATGATCATGGCGCTGGCGATTTTCCTGACGTTCTTTGTCATGGAACCGGTATTCATGACGGCCTGGCAGACCGGCATCTCGCCCTACATGGATGGCACCATTACCGAAGCGCAGGCCTGGACCCTGTCGACCGAGCCGTTCCGCGAATTCATGATGCGCCGGACAGATCCGGAAGCGCTAGCCACGTTGGGCGAGGCAGTGAACCGTCCGGTCGTCGAAGGCCAGCCGCCATCCTTCTCCCTCCTCGCAACTGCTTTCATGCTGAGCGAGATCAAGCATGCCTTCCAGATCGGGTTCGTGATCTTCCTTCCATTCATGGTGATCGACCTGGTCGTTGCTTCCGTGCTGATGGCGGTCGGCATGATGATGGTGCCGCCGACGGTCGTGTCGCTTCCTTTCAAGCTCGGGTTCTTCGTACTGGCTGATGGCTGGCTGAAGATCACCGAAGCCGTTCTCAGAGGTTATTCGGGATGAATACGCCCACCAAACGCGACACAGCAACGCCTGCACGCGTAGCCGGCGGCGCACGCGCTTCAAAGACAGCGCGGATCACACCGTCGCAACGGGCGGCAGTGATCATTGCGCTCCTTGGCGAAGGCGCGGCCAAGCCGATTGTCGAGAAACTTGATGATGCTGCGCTTGCCAAGGTCATCACGGCTCTCGAGAACATCTCCATGCTCGCGCGTGAGGAACTGGTGGAGATTGCCATCGATTTCCTCACGCAGCTTCGCCAGAATGCCGGCTCGATGCGCGGCGGGCGCGAGCGCGCGCGCGAAGTGATGTCGGGCATCGTTGATTCCTCGCGCCTGAATGCCCTCTATGGCACCAGCGTGCAGGACGCGGGCGGAACGATGCCGGATCCGGGCGGCGATGCCTGGACGCGGCTGCAGGCGCGTGAGCCGAAACAGATTGCCGAATATCTCGGACGCCTGCCGCCGAACATCATCGCTCTGGTTCTTCGCAAGCTGGACCCTGGAATGGCGTCCAACATCCTCTGCATGTTGCCGGATGATAAAGTCAGCCTGACACTCGGACAGATGGTGGCCACCACAAGCGTCGATCCGGGCATCAACAATGCCGTCGAGCGGATGCTCGAGATCGAGTTCCTGAACAACAAGGAAGAAGCGGCACAGTCAAACGACGAGTACCTGGAATCTATCGGGGAAGTCCTGAGCCTCATTCCCGACAGCAAGCGGGACAGCCTCGTCTCTTTCTTGCGGACTCAGCACGAAGCCAAGCTGCCGATCATCCAGAAAGGTCTGTTCACGATCGAGTCGCTGCCGGAGATCCTGCCGCGTAACTCCGTTCCGGTGGTTTTCCGCGAGATAGACAATGCGGTGATGATCAAGGTCCTGGCGAGCCTGAAAGGCGCTTATGCGGCTGTGTCAGACTACCTGCTCGGCAACATCTCTTCGCGCATGGCGGATTCCCTGCGCGAGGAAATCAAGGACGCGCCAGCCATGCCGCAAGAGGCAGCGGACAATATCCAGCGCGAGTTCCTGACAGCGCTGATGGATCTGAAGCGCCGCGGCCTCATCACCATCGTGCGCCCGGACAAGTCCCAATAGGATTGCCTTCGGGCTTCCGGCCCGTCTCAAACCGTCTCAGCGGATGACAAGGTCGGCGTGGATTGCGCCCGCCGTCTTCATGGCACGGATGATATCAGCCATCTCCTGCGGAGAGACGCCCAGCGCGTTGAGACCAGCAATCAACTGCGACAGGGATACGTTCGGCTCCAGCATCGCGATGTTTCGGCTGCCCGTCTCGGTGATCTGAATATCGGACCGCGGCAGGACAATAGTCTCACCATCCGCAAAGGGATTGGGCTGCGAAGCAACCGGATACTCGGTCACCTTGATGGAGATATTGCCCTGGGCGATGGCGACCTTGGAGATCGTCACGTCCTCGCCGAGCACGATCGTGCCGGATTTCTCGTCGATGACAATGCGGGCAGGGCTCGCGACCTTCACGGGGAGATTCTCGATCGCGGCCAGCAGGCGGGACGGGGACTCGGAAGTGCCGCGCAGGTCGAGCTCGATGGTGCCGGGATCGCGCACCGAGGCAATCGGCACCTTCATGGAGGCGTTGATCGTGTCCTCGATGCGGGCAGCCGTCGTGAAGTCGGGATTGCGGAGGGCGAGGACCAGATTGTCGCGCTGGTTGAAATTGTAGTTTACCTCGCGCTCGATGCGCGCGCCGTTCGGAACCGAGCCGCCCGTGGGGGTGCCCCGCGTTTCGCGGGCTGCCTGGGCCTTCACGTCAATTCCGCTTACCAGAATACTGCCCTGCGCGACCGCGTAGACTTCGTTGTCGGCGCCCTTCAGTGGCGTAAGTATAAGTGTGCCGCCTTCGAGGCTGCTTGCATCGCCAATGGAAGATACCGACACGTCGATGCTTGAGCCGTTGCGCGCGAACGGGGGTAGGGAGGCGGTAACGAGAACCGCCGCCACGTTCTTCGGCTTGATCTCTTCGCCCTGTACGTTGACGCCGAGCCTTTCCAGCATGTGGGTCAGCGAATCTTCCGTGAACGGTGAATTCCGGACCGAGTCGCCGGTTCCGTTGAGGCCGACCACGATCCCGTACCCGACAAGGTCGTTCTGACGAACGCCTTCCACATCGACAACATCACGGATTCGCGTCTGCGCATCTGCCGGCATCGGCAGTATCAGCGGAGAGAGCGCAAGGGCGGCAACCAGCCAGGCGGACCATTTCATGCGATTACCTCAGGAAATTCAGCAGGGAGAGGGAAGCGAGGCGTGACGTCAGAAGGTAAGACGCTTCCAGTGAGGATTCGAGATCCTTCAGGGCGCCAGCGGCCTCGTACTGGTCGCGCGCGGTGAGGGCGTTGAAGGCGCTCGTGAAGATGGTCTCTTCAATGTCGAGAGACTCTTTTTGGGTGGCGAGCTGCTCCTGCACCACGCCGCGGTCTGCCCGCAGGTTTGTCAACGCGGTCAGGCCGGACGAAAGCCCTTGGGCTGCAGTGTTCACCAGGCTAGGGTTCTGGGCGATCAGCAGTGGGCTGTCGGCAGGGTCGGAGATTGCCAGAACCGACAGGTTCGAGATGAGCTGCACAATCGCCGGGCTGCCTGCCGTGACGGCGTCGGGGTCGGATGCTGCGGCGGTTCCACCATAGATATCCTGCTGCCAGCCGCCACCCGGTGTGTTGAAGTACGTGTTGAGTGCAGCCGCAAAGGCGGCAGGATCAGCGGCTGTGTCGGCGATCTGGCGAATGTCCGAGAGCAGATCATCGGGGCTGGGAAGCGGCTGGGTGGCCGTGGCATCGCCGGCAAAGAGATAACGCTCGCCAAAGCGCACATTGAGTGCAGAGAAGATGTCTGACAGCGCCGCTTTCGCGTCACGCGCCGCAAGCCCCTGGTTGGCGAGATTTCCCGTGCCGAGCGCCTGCTGCATGCTGACATCGATGCCCAGTGCGCGGTCATGGATCATCGTCAGGCTGCGTTGAGTCACATCGAGGCGCGCTTCGCGCTGGCTGAGCTGCTCGCGTTGGAAGCCAATATCGTCCAGCGCTTTCTGACTGAGCATGGCAGTGCCGACACGGCCGGAAAGGTGCGCTGCGAGATCTGAATAGCGTCCGGTCGTTGCTTCCTCGGCCGTCCGGGCGATGCTCTGGCGCAGCTCGGTGATGTTCTGCGTGAACTGTGCGGAAATCAGGCTGTTGGGGGGAGGGATGCGCATTGGCCTATAGCTCCATCAACAGTTTGATCATCTGGCTTGCAACTTCGATCACGCGCGCATTGGCAGCATAGGCCTGCTCGACAAGCATGAGGTCCTGCATTTGTGCGTCGATATCGACGCCCGTCGCATTCTGCTCGGCTTCCAGCAAGATGCTGTGCTGGGTCTGGGTAGAGGACAGAACCGCATCATGCTGGATGCGCTTCTGACCTGTCATTGATGCCATCTGAGCGACGAGTTCTGTCGAGGAAAACGCGCCCGAGAAGCCGTTCGAGGTCACCGTTCGTACGGCCGTGAACGCATCAAACAGGCCCTGCAGAATGGTCCTGTTACCTGGCGGACCGGCACTGACAGCGCCGAGGCCATCGCGCAGACGGGTCACCAGACCGCCCTGCGCGGGATCGATGGCCGCGTTCAGCGAAATCCTTCCAGCCACTCCTGGGCCCGCGGCGGTGTCCGGATCGACGAACAGGCCCGGATCGCCGGGCGTCTTTGTCGGATCGATGGCATCGTCCGATATCCGGCTGATCAGGTCAGCGGCGATCGTGTCGAGCTGCGCGCTGAGCGCGGGCAAGTCGTTGTCGCGTAGCGTAAAGAGTGCGCCAAAGAGTCCGCCAGAAACAGCGCCGTAGGACGCGGCGCCGGGTGTCAGATCAATACCGTCAACGGACAATCCGGAAAGCTCGCCATCTGCGAGCGAAATGTCAGGCCCGAAAGCGGCAGAGGGGGTGAACTGGATTTCGCGTGCCTGTCCGGCAACCAGGAACACGCCCTCCCGGGTCAGTACATCAATCGTTCCACTGTCCCGATCGACTGTCTGGATTGGGAGATATTCGGAGATCGTATCGAGGACACGCTGGCGTTCGTCGAGCAGGGCTGCGGCTTCGCCGCTGGTGCGGTTCATTCCGGACAGGCGGGTGTTCAGCTCCCGGATCGTTTTCAGAGCAGCATTCACGACGTTGACGCCGTCTGCGATTTCCCTGTCGGCCTCGGCCCGCTGAACCGTGACCATATCCGACAGGCTGTTGAGTTCGCGCGTGATACCGCGGGCGGCTTCAAGAAGGCTCGCGGCGGCCGAAGAAGATTCCGGCGCAGATACCGAACGGGCAAGCGCTGTCTCAAAATCGGAGAAGCTCTTGAACAAACCATCGCCGGCAGCCGTGTCGCCGATCCGTGCAGAGATGGATTTCCACGTCGAAGACAGCACGCTTGCCTGAGCAAGTCCGCTGGTCAGCTCACGGCGTTGTGCCTTGATCTGGGCATCCGCGGTACGGGCAATTCCGTCGACCGTAACGCCGACAGTGCGGCCACCAAGTACGGTTTCACTGACCGTGACCGAGCGGCGGACATATCCGGGCGTCGTCGCATTGGCGACGTTCGTCGCCACGATCTCGGCCCTCAGGCTGCTCACCTGCAGGCCGGAATTGGCGGCGTTGATGGCGCTGGAAAGACTCACTCAGAAGTCCGCCTTACCGTTCTGGTTTCTATCGCTTCAGGTTCGTTGTTTCCTGAAGCATCTCATCGACGGTCTGGACGATCTTCGCGTTCGACGAATAGGCCCGTTGTGTTTCGATGAGGTCCGTAAGTTCCGCAGCAATGTCGGTCGTCGATTCCATCAGCGAGTAGCCGGAAAGACCGCCAACCGGGCCGGTGGCGGCGTCCCACAGGTAGAGGTTTCCGCTGGAGGCCGAGATCGAATAGGATTGCGAGTCGAGGGCGCGCAGGCCGTTCATGTTGGGCACATCGCCAACAGGGATCTGGTAGAGCGTCCGGCGGAAGCCGGTGTCGTAGATTGCCTGCAGGAAGCCCTTCTCGTCGATCTCGAGCGACTGCAGATCGCCGATCGGCGCGCCGTCCTTCTTGACCGATGTGGGGGCATACGAGCCGGCAAGCTGCGTGATGCCTGCGCTGTCGCTCGGGCGGCCGATGAAGACTTCGATCGGGCCATGCGCAAGCGCAATGGATACGCGTCCTGTGGCAGGGTCATAGGTGGCGCCGTTCGAAGCGACGACTGTGTCGATGCGGCCACCGGCGGTGGTCGAGTCGTTGAACTCGATCGCCAGGTCGCCAATCGAGGTCGCCGGATTGCCCGCGCCGTCGAAGATCTGAACCGTCCACTGGTTGCTGGCGCCGGAGCCGGGCACGACCGGTGTGAACTGGAAGGTCACGTTCTGGGCGCGGCCAAGGTTGTCGAAGTATTCGACCGGCAGCATGTAGGGATCGCCGGGGGCGCCGGAGCGGGTCGCGTCGGCTGGCAGGTTGATCCCGAGTTCCATATTGGCGGTCGGTGTCGCGTTGAACTGCGAGGTGGCGACGTTGACCGGCTCGAGGTTGATGCCGCTGTTGCGACTGACATTGCCGATCTCGCCGGCCGAGTCCGCCGGCCAGCCGAGCAGGAACAGGCCGCTCTGGGTGCGCAGGTTGCCGTTCTGGTCGGGGTAGAACGAACCAGTGGGCGTGAGCATCAGGTTGCGCTCTGACGAGAGCGCCGAAACACCGCTATTGTCTGTGACTGGGACAAGTCCGCGGCCTGCGACCGAGATGTCGGTCGCGCTGCCGGTGCGGATCAGCGAGCCTGTCGCCGAAATGTCCTTGAACGTATCAACGCGGACACCGCCAGCCGAATAGGCCGATGTCCGCTGCTGCAGCACCATGCTGGAGAAGTCCACCAGGCTGCGCTTGTAGCCATAGGTCCCGGAGTTTGCGATGTTGTCGGAGATGGTTGCGAGGCGTGTACCGTTTACACTCAGCCCCATTACCCCTGCGTTCAGGGATGATGAAATGCTCATATCTGGTTGCTCCTGCGTCAGATAGTGACACAGACTGGAGCGAACTCGTAAACAAGCCGATAACCAACGTTCACACTTCCGCATTTTCCCGCGGAGGCAGGAGCGAGCGGTCCTTGTGAACTCAGTTGGTCAGGATCGTGATCGAGATCCTGCGGTTTTGGGCTGCAGACGGATTATCCTTGATCAGAGGGTCTGTGTCCGCCTTGCCAGAGACTTCGCGGATCCGGTCCCTGGCAATCCCGCTGCGCTGCAACAGGCGGCGCGCCGTGTTCGCGCGGTCCGCCGACAGATTCCAGTTGTCATAGATGGCGTCATTGCGATAACGCCGATTGTCCGTGTGGCCGACGATCTTGATGTCGTTTTCGAAGGTCACGAAGGTCTCTGAGACGACATCGAGCAGATCGATCAACAGGTCGGAAGGTTGGCTGCGGCCCACCGGGAAGAGAGGCGTGCTCTCGGAATCGACGAGTTCGATGACAATGCCCTCAGGCGACATCTTGATCAAGATGTGCTCGGATAGCGCCTTGCCTTCTTCTCCCAGCGATTCCTTCAGGGACTGGAGGTTTTCCGCAATGGCCTTCTGTTCGGCTTCGGAGACCTTGGCTTTCTCGATCTCCTTGGCAGTGGCAGGGGATTCCACGCTGCGCTCATGCGAGGCGCCAGTACCCATACGTGCAAGTGTTTCCTCGGTGAAGATTGAGGAGCCGTTCAGGCCGTCCGAGCCGCCCCCCGAAATCCGGCTGATCGGAATAGTAGGGTTGAAGTAGTCCGCCAGACCCTTGCGTTGTTCCTCGGTCGTGGCGTTGAGGAGCCACATCAGAAGGAAGAACGCCATCATTGCGGTCACGAAGTCGGCATAAGCGACTTTCCAGGCACCACCATGGTGTCCGCCGCCCTTAACGACCTTCTTCCGCTTGATGATTATCGGCTGCACGGCAGCTGATGGCTCGGACTTCATAACACACCTGATTGGTTCAGGGTGTCCAACTATCAGGTCATGTTCAATTTACCGCGTACGAATCAGGTGGGGTTGGAGAGATGCCGATAACCATTCTTCAACCAATTCCCGACAATTAACGAGAGGGTTAACAACGGGCGCCCGGAAAGTTACCAATGTCGTCAGTGCTGCGCAAAAAGATCGAGGCCGGGGCGGGTATCCCTCCGACGATCCTGCAGTTCCATGCGTTCTGGGACCCACTTCAGGCAAAAGTCGCTGCGTGGATTTTCGAGACATTCGGGATAGAGACACGAGCAATTCCGGATGCACGCCGCGTTTGCCCGGGCAACATTGCCAACCATCAACTTGGCGAGCTCTTGTCCTTTGGTTTCAATGGAAAATTTTCGCCCGGTATCTGTGCTGTCAGCATCGACGAACAGGGCGCTGAGCTGAACGCTATCCAGCGTCTCCAGCAAGAAGACGGTGGTCTTGAAGGGGTCTCCCCCCTGTTCAAAAAGCTTCTGTTTGAGGCGCCGGCAATTGCGCTTTGGCGATCGATTGCCTCCGGCTTCTCTGACCATACCGTTCTGGGATCACATGCTCCGTTCTCTGAGCTTCCTCAGGCAGCGGGGGGCTTCGAGCCTGCCCAGAGGTACCTGATGGCGGGCTACTCGTGTACGCGGGGCGACAAGGCCGCGCGCATATGGATAACCTTCAGCCTCGACTATGTGACGGCCATGCTTGCGGCGCATGAGACGCTTGCAGCCAGCAGCCGCCAGGCCGCTTCTTCCCAAGGGCGCGGCACATTACGCGAGAGCGTCCGCGCCTCGACGATCATGGTCGATGGCGTGCTCGACCGGATCAAACTGACGATCGGCGAGTGCTCCCGGCTGGAAGTGGGACAGATATTGCCTCTGCCCGAAGTGGACACCTCAAATGTGTCGCTGCGTGCGGAAACGGTAAACGGTTCTGTGGATATTGGACATTGTGAGATGGGCGTCTGGAAACATCAGCGCGCCCTGAAACTAAAAACGCCAATCCTTGAACCTTTTTCGCGGGAATTGGCCAAACTTTAACGGCGATCCGGCCAGTGGGGCTGGGATACGGAGACTGCAAGTGAACGCTGCGTTAGGCCTTGTTATCACGATCGTCATGGTTTTCGGCGGCTACCTCATGGCGGGTGGCAAGCTCGACATCATTCTCCATTCCTTGCCTTTCGAGATGATGATGATCGGCGGCGCCGCGATTGGCGCCTTTGTCGCGTCGAATGATTTTACCACGATCAAACATACCGGCGGTGATGTCATCACCGCGTTCAAGGGGCCGAAGTGGAAAAAGTCCGACTATCAGGACCTCCTGTGCTTGATGCACGAGCTGCTCACCGTGATGAAGCAGAACCCGGTCGACATCGAAGCGCACATCGAGGCGCCAAACGAATCTTCCATCTTCACCAAATACCCGAAGATCCTGAAGGATCATGATGCCATCGAAATGATCTGCGACACGATCCGTTCGATGATCATGAACTATGACAACGTTCATCAGGTGGAAGAACTGCTTCAGAAGCATCTCGAGAGCCTGCAGGAGGACAAGCTCCACGGCTCCCATGCGCTGCAAAGCATGGCGGATGCCCTCCCGGCCCTGGGCATCGTCGCTGCCGTTCTCGGCGTGATCAAGACGATGGCCTCGATTGACAAGCCGCCGGAAGTGCTGGGCGGCATGATCGGCGGCGCGCTTGTCGGTACGTTCCTTGGCGTGTTTCTCGCTTATGGCGTCGTCGGTCCGTTTGCGGCGCGCGTCAAACATACACGCACGGAAGAGCACGCCTTCTACGCCATGATCGGCGAAGTGCTGGTGTCGAACCTGCACAAGAACCCTGTCAACATGTGCGTGGAAGTTGCCCGTCGTCACGCGCCTTCGCGCGTCCGCCCCTCCTTCGACGAAATCGAACAGCGTCTGCGGGAGCTCAAGCAGGCAGCATGAGGCGAGTTGGCTGGATCCTGGTCTGCAGCCTGCTCCTGGCGCCGCCGGGGCTTGCGCTCAAGCCTGGTCCGGATACGGAAGATCGCCGTACAGAGCTGTCGAACGAGCTGGGGGCGTTCGTGCGGCAAGCTGTTGACGAAGGGCTGCTCGATCCGGTCGGAAAAAAGGCGGCGGAACCTATCACGCCCGTGCCTGACGTCGCCGCAGCCGAAGTGCGGCCAGCGGCCCCTGAGTTGGCCATCGCTCAGGAGGGTCCGATTGACTGCACCAGACCCTATCCGCTGGACTTTGCGGCCTTCGGTGAATTGTCGGAATACGAGGACATCTACGCTTTCCGTGAAGAGTCTCCCGACACCGGCCAGACGGGCGACGGCCGCAATCCCGGCTTGACGCTGGCACGCGCCTATCTCTCCCTGGACCTTGCCTCAGAGGCCTTGATGACTGTCCGGACGAGCCGTGACCAGGAGGGCATCGCGCTGAGCCAACTCGCGGCTCTGCTCGAAGGCAGCAGAACCCCGAACATCGCGTATTTCGAAGAACTGACGCAGTGCTACGCACCGGCGGGGCTCTGGCTCGGAATTGCGCATCTGGCGCGCAATGATGCCGAAGGCGTAGCGCTGGTTGAAGCAAACCTGACGGGCTTTCGCAAATTGCCACTGCAGCTGCGCGACCGGGCGGCGACCGTGGCAATCCCGGCGCTGGAAAGCTTCGGCAATCGAGCTCTGGCACAGATGCTGTTCGCAAGCTTTTCAGAAGACGAGATCGCCAATTCGACTCAGCTGGAGTTCCTGGAAGCCGTCCTTAACCTAGGGGCAGGCGAGCCGGAGGCGGAACAGGTCGTCAGCGACTTTCTTGCCCAGGGCCGTTTCCAGGAACACGCATTGTCGGCACTTGTTCGCAACAAGAAGCCGGTGAGCTCAGCTCTGCGCGAGATCCTGGTGGACGACATGGTCAACCGGATCGAACTCGCGCAACAGGACGCTGACGTTCGCGACGACTTGCGTTTCGTTCTCGACGAAATGAGCGAGGCGTCGATGTATCTTCCGATGATGAAGCTTGCAGAGCTGCCCAGCATGCAGACGCCTGAAGCGCGCGCCGAGCTTACGCGACACCTGGCCGCGAGCCTAAAGCGGGATCTGGCAAGCGACGACCCCCTGCGCAATCTGGCGGCGATTGAAGCCCTGATCAAGGATCCGGGGCTTCTGGATTCGGCGCCGGACCGTGCAAGTCTGTATGAAACGGCGACAGCCTTGTCGGTCCGCCTCGGCTTCGGTTCTCTGGGCGATGCGCTTGCCGAAAAGGCCGAAGCAGGGGAGGGTGTCGCAGAGCAGCGCGCCGTTCTGGCGTATCGCCAAAAACAAACGGACGAGCTGTTCACGCTCGCCGCGCGCTTCCCGGAGAACCAGAAGATCACACTGATCGCGGCCCGGGCGGCGATCGACAAGAAAGACACGGCAAAGCTCCCAGTCTACGAGTCCCGCCTGACACTCGATCCAGATACCATCCTTGCGCTAATCGAACAGGATGCCGCAACCGGAAACTGGATCGTGTCAGGGAAGGTCTACTCGGCAGCTTCTTCGCTGACGGATCCGGAGCAAAAGCGCCGTGTCGAACGTGTTTTGCGCCTCAAACAAGCTGGCGCAACGCAAGTCGCAGCAACCCGCGTAAATATGTCGAGCGTGCCAGCAAAGCTGGAACGCACACGCCAGTCGCTCGAACAAATGTCCGGAGGGGCACCCTAGATGTCGAACGCCATATACGCTTCGCTTGCACGCCAGCAGGGCTTGATGCAGGAAATGCAGGTCGTTGCCAACAACCTCGCAAATTCAAGCACCACCGGATACAAGACAGACCGTGCCATCTTCGCCGAGTTTCTCGTCGGAACGGGTCCGCAGCAGGACTCGCTGTCGATGGGCGGCCTGGCAGGCCATGCTTTCAAGATGGAACAGGGCTCGCTCAAGTTCACCGGCGGCCAGTTTGATCTCGCCGTCCAGGGCGAAGGCTTCTTTGTGCTTCAGACGCCGCAAGGACCGCGCCTTACGCGGGCCGGGCATTTCCAGCTGTCTTCCGAAAGCACGCTGATTGACGGTTTCGGTAACGCCGTGCTTGGAGCGGGCGGCAATCCGATCACCATTCCGGAAGACGCCTCGAACGTTTCCATCGGCAACGACGGCTCCATTTCCGCAGACGGACAGCTGATTGACCGCGTCGGTGTCGTACGCGCGAACGGTGAACTTCAAAGGGATTCAAACACGCTTTTTGCTGCGCCCGAGGGGTACGCCCAGTTTGACGAGGCAACCGTGGTACAGGGTGCGCTGGAGCAATCGAACGTCCTGCCGGTGCTTGAAGTTGCCCGGATGATCGAGGTTCAGCGCGCCTACGAAGCAGGCCAGGCGATGCTCGAACGGGAAGATGAACGCATAACCCAGCTCATCAGCGCCGTGCGCGAGCGATAGAACAGAAAGAGGATTGAGGAGAAGCCCATGAAGTCTTTGCAGATTGCAGCCTCCGGGATGGCCGCCCAGCAGACGCGGGTCACCGTGATCTCGAACAATATCGCAAACATGAGTACGGCTGCATACCGTCCGCGTACCGCCGAGTTTTCGGACCTGATGTACCAGCAGTACCTGACACCGGGAACGATCACTTCTCAGGTCGGGACCGTGGTCCCAGCAGGCATCCAGATCGGCACCGGTGTTCGCTCCTCGACCGTCTCGATGGAGATCACGCAAGGTGCGCTCCGTCAGACAGACGCTGAACTTGATCTTGCGATCGACGGCGCCGGCTTCCTCGAAGTGACACTGCCTTCGGGTGAGCCTGCCTATACGCGTGATGGCAAGCTGAACCGAAGCCCTACAGGTGAAGTCGTCACCATGGACGGCTTTCCCTTGGCAGATGGCATCGTAATTCCTGAGGACGCGCGCCGCATTTCCATCAGCCGTGATGGCGAAGTTGTTGCGTACTTCTCGGACGGCACGGAAGGGCAGGCGATCGGTACGATCTCGCTGGTCCGATTTGTTAATGAGAAGGGCCTTGAGGCCGTGGGCGACAACATGTTCCGTGAGACGGAAGCTTCTGGCCCCGCCAACCGGCTTGTTCCGGGTACGGAAGGAGTCGGCTTCATCCGTCAGGGGTTCCTTGAGGATTCCGG
Organism: uncultured Hyphomonas sp.; assembly: GCA_964643405.1. Classification (GTDB taxonomy): domain Bacteria; phylum Pseudomonadota; class Alphaproteobacteria; order Caulobacterales; family Hyphomonadaceae; genus Hyphomonas. The sequence continues at coordinate 13,084 of CAZXQD010000043.1, forward strand.
CGTGGACGTCGTCAAGGAGATTGCCGACCTGATCGAAGCCCAGCGCGGGTATGAGCTCAACTCGAAGGTCATAACGGCCTCGGACGAGATGATGGCCGCAACGACGAGAATGAGGTAGGCCGATGTCGCTGATTGCATCTCTCGGGTTGGGCGCGATCCTTGCCTTCGGTGGCGGTTCATCGCTCGTCGCAGCCGAAGTCATTCGTGCCGGCGACGGCGTTACAGTCGCCAACGCTGAGCTCCCGGACGGTGAAAGTCCGGAGACGTATGATCTGTTCGCGGGGCGGGAAGTAAAGCGTACGGTCTACGCCGGGCAACCGATCACGCTGGAGAATACGCGGCCTGCGCGTCTGGTGATGCGCAACCAGGTCGTGACCATAAAATACATCAATGGCCCCCTTGAAATCTCCACGACCGGCCGCGCCATGGCTGAAGGCGGCCTCAATGACACCGTGTCTGTCCTGAACCTGCAATCCCGTCAGTTGGTTCAAGGCGTTGTTCAAGCCGACGGATGGGTACTTGCTCAATGAAACGCTTTTCGTCGCTATCTTTCGCTGCCATCGCGGTCACAGCCTGCGCAAGTTCTCCGCACCAGACGGTCGAACTCGCGCCCGCACAGTTCGAGAACTATACCGGCCCCTGGGCAACCGATGTTTCGCAACAGGCCAAGCCTGAGAATGCATCCCTCTGGGCAACATCGTCTGATTCACTGCTCAGCATGCGGCGTGCAAAGGATGTAGGCGATCTCCTCACAGTCGTTGTCGAGATGAACGATCAGGCGAGCCTGCAAAGCTCGCTGACCCGAAACCGCGACTCCAGTGAAGACATGACCGTCGACTCATTCCTCGGTTTGCCGGAATGGGCGAACGGCGTCCTTCCGGGTGGCGCTACGCTCTCGCCCGCATACGACTATGAGCGCAACTCGAACCTCAATGGTTCGGGCGCCGTGAACCGGGCTGAAAAGGTTACATTCACACTAGCCGCCCGCGTGGTCGGTATCGAGCCGAATGGCAACCTGATGATCCGTGGCTATCAACAGACCCAGGTCAGCAATGAAGTCCGTTACCTCACGGTCTCAGGCGTCATCCGCGCCCAGGACATCACGCGGACCAATACGGTTTCGTATGAGAAGATTGCCGATGCGCAGATCGCTTATGTCAGCAGTGGAGAAGCGACCGCAAACACTGAGATGAAAGCGATCCCGAAACTGCTCGACCGTTACAATCCGTTCTAGGAAACTTCCATGAAGAACATCATCACGGCAATTATCGCGATCGCATGTATCGTCGCCGGCGGAGTAGGGGGGCATTTTCTCCGCTCCATGGGTGGTGGCGCGCCCAAGGCCGAAAGTCATGGTGAAGAAAAGACCGAGGACGGACATGGCGAGAAGAAAGACGACCATGGAAAGGCCGAGAAGTCCGAAAAAAAGGAAGCGAAGGCCGATGGTCATGGCAAGTCCGGCGGTGATGCTCACGGCGGCGAAGGCGGTGAAGCCGGCGGGATCATGTATTTCAAGTTCAGTCGCGAATTTGTCGTGCCTGTCGTCAGTCAGGGCCGTGTCACCAGTCTCGTCATCCTGAACCTGAACCTCGAAGCCGATGCCAGCTTGTCGCAAAAGCTGTTCGAGATGGAACCCAAGCTGCGCGACAATATCATGACGACACTGATTACCATCAGCAATGACGGCAAGACATTCGAGTCGATGACGGACGTCGAGAACTACGAAACCATCCGCAGCATGGTGATGATGAACCTGGAGAGCGTCATGGCGACAGGCATTCACAATGTCCTGATCGTCGATCTTGCGAAACAGGACCTCTGACCGGCGTCTGGAACGGACAGGACGTTCCCGAACCTAGATTTTCTTGACCTTGCCGAGTTCGCTGGCGATCTGGGCGGACGTATTGGCGATCAGAATCCCGTCTTCACTGCCGATCGAGGTGACAGTCGTATTCACATGCGGTGATGTGCTGGAGATCAGCTTGTTGTCGCTGTCATAGTGACTGATGCTGAACGTGTAGACGGCATCCTTGGTTGCCTTGTCGCCTGATTGCAGGCTGCCATCCCAGGTGTGCAGGGCGGCAGCGGAATCGAGTTCTTCGGTCCACACGGCCTGTCCATTGGCATCCTTGATCGTCAGTATACTGCGCTCGGTGCCAGACGGCGGAACAACCGTGTAATTCACGTTGTCACCAGTATAAGGAACGCGCGGTGTCTCGATGGATACTGCCTGTCCAAGCCATTGACCCGCCAACAGGCCGGTCATGTCATTCATCATCGTCGCAATGGTCTCGAGGCTCGAATTTGAACGCACTTGCTGTTCGAGCGCCGAGAAGGTCGCAAGCTGCTCGACGAATTGGGTCGAGTCGAGCGGGGCGAGGGGATCCTGGTTGCGCATCTGGGCTGTCAGCAGCTTGATGAAGCTCTGAAACTCTTCGCCTATTGCAGGCTGGGAGGCTTGCTGCGCCGCGTTGTTTTGCGCTGCGCTGTAGTTCGTCGTGATGGCCGTCATGCTCGTGTTCCTAAAGCCGGATGTCCAGGCGTCCGCCCGGCAAGGTCCGGGCGCCCGGAACCTGTGTTGTTGCGGTCAAGACGGCCGCATTGTCTTCGGTAATCTGCGCGGTGCGGGCAAACGGGTTCGGGGTTTGCGTTTGCGGCGCACTCTGGTGCTGATGCTGGAAGCTCATGTTTTCGCTGCCGATGCCATGGCGTTCAAGGCTTTGCACGAGTTCGAAATGCATCTGGCGCAATTGGCGCATGGCTTCAGGCGTTTCGCTCGTTATCACGACATGCTGCAGGCCGTTTGCATCAAACTTGAAATCGATCGACACCCGGCCGAGTTCCGGCGGATCGAGCTGCACGACAATTCGGTCCGACTGGCCATCGTCCGCCGCGTCGGAAACGATGTCCACGATCTGCGCGGGTGACGCGGTGATCACAGCCTGCGCGGGTGCGGTGCTCAGAAGGGTAGGGGCGGGGGGCAAAGCGGTTACCTGAGGTGCAGCGAGGCTGGCTTGGCCCAGGATGGACGCAACCGATGTTGCGGTGCCGCCTGTTCCAGTGTCTGCGTTTGCCGCGCCGGAAGCGTCCGTGAGCGGAGCGATGGTTTGGGAACTTGCATCGGATGCGAGTTCCCTCGCTGTATCAGCCGCCTGTACTGTGTTGGCGAGGGCGTCAGGGTCCGCTTTGGTTTCGGCCGCCCGAACCTGCGTTGTGGGGGGGGCGTTTGTGCTTGCGGTTGCTGCGACTGATGCCTGCGCAGGGATGGCGGCGCCGGTCGCGGCCTGGGCGGACAAGGAGGCCGGCGCAATTGCCTGCGGAGCAGCTGTTGCAGAAACTGGAACGGGCGCTTCTGCTTGGTTTCCGGCTATGGGTGCAACTGTCGCCAGGTTTGCCGTTGCCACCATGTTGGCATTGCCGGGATCAGATTGCAGTGTCGCATCCTGCGCTGCCGATTCGATGTATTCTGGCGGCGAGACGGCCGGAGTAGCGGCGAAGGCAAGCGAAGAGGGATCCGCTTGCGCCTCGAGTTCTGCGGCCTTGATCTCGCGGTCGACCACGATCTCGCTTTTCAGGGTGTCAGCGATGATGTCGGCATTTGTGGGGAGTTCGGCCGAGCCCTCAGCGGGCAAGCCGCCGTCTGGCAAGGAAATTTCCGGCGCGATGGAGGGCAGGGGCATCTCGGATTGAGGCGCATTGCCCAGGGGCGCCGTGGCCGCGTCGCTCTCGGCGCCTTGTGCCTCGCGAACACGTGACAAACTATCAGCAAAGGTTTCGCCCGGGCCAGGCTTTTCAGCTTTGCGGTCGGACGGATCGGCGCCTCGTGAGGCCTTCGGCAGTGTGAAGTCAGCTTCAAGTGCAATCGCCATTTAACATCCGTCCGCGTATCATTAACCATACTACAACCAAGCGCCGTAAAATATGCGTTAATCGAATGCGCCAATCCGGTAACTTCGTAGGCGGATCATCACTCCGGAGCAAAAATGACCATCTCGAACGCGAACAGTCTTGATGCAGGTCTCGTGCGCCCCGCGGCGCAGGAGATACTGAAACCGCCGGAAGAAAAACAAGCTTCCGACATGAAGGTACGCTTCGAACAGATGCTTTGGTCTGAGATGCTCAGCCATGCTGGCCTCGAGAAAGCATTCACGCAGGGTGGGGGGGAGGCTGCATCGGCATTCTCCCGCTATGTGGTGGAATCGATTGCGAAGGATCTGGCCGAGAAACACCCGATGGGGCTGGCAGAAAGAGTTGATCTAGGCGCTTCCTCTAGCGCCATTGAGGAGACCGGGTCATGAGCGCTGCAATGATGGAGCCCGCTCTCCGGAGGCTCGCCGAAGTTCTGGAGCAAGAGCGGGAGCTCCTGCTGACGGGCCAGGCCGCTGGAGCTGCGGATCTCATTGAAGAGAAGATGCTGGCACTCCAGGACTTCGAATCCCTTATGGAATCAACCGATATCGGAGCATTGCCGCTCGGCACTCGACGGGGCATCGAAGCCATTATTCTGATGGCAGAAGAAAATGCAGCGCATATGGAAGCCATCCGCAACGGGATCCGTAGCGCAATCTCTCGACTCGAAAGCCTCACATCCTCAGCACACGTTGGATCGTATCGGCCGGATGGTGGTCAGATCTCGTTTACCAACGCGACTGGTGCATTCAATAGGAAAGCATAGTGCTTATTAACTCAACTTTTAAACTTAGGGCGTAATCAGACCTCTGAAACCTAGAGTGGTTCCGGGGATATGCCCCACTGTCAGGATGACAAACCAAATCAGACTCAGCCGCGCTGCAAGCGACGGCAATCCTCAACAAGGAAATTAGTATGTCCAGTATCCTGACCAACAACAGCGCAATGGTGGCCCTCGAGACCCTGCGCAACATCAACCGCAACCTCGAAGGCGTTCAGAGCCAGATCTCGACCGGCAAGAAGGTCGCATCGGCAAAAGACAACGCCGCAATCTGGGCCATCTCGACGGTCATGTCGACCGACGTGTCGAGCTTCAAACAAATCTCCGACTCGCTGAACCTCGGTTCGTCGACCGTTGGTGTTGCCCGTTCGGCAGCTGAAAAAGTCACTGCCACCTTGCAGGAAATGAAAAACCTGATCGTGTCGGCACAGGGCGAGAACGTCGACCGCACCAAGATTCAGACTGACATCGAGGCCCTCCGTGGACAGATCAGCTCTATCGTTGGCGCTGCCCAGTTCAACGGCCTGAACCTGATCGATGGCTCGTCTTCGGCCGACGTCAACGTCCTGTCCTCGCTCGACCGTAACTCTTCGGGCAGCGTGACGGCGTCGTACGTGACTGTGGAACGTCAGGACCTCTCGCTGAGCAACACCGCGACTGCAGCCGTCTTCGGCGGCACGGCCGTGACCAACACCTCGATCATCAACAACGGTGGCACTGCCGCTGGCACTGCAGCAACGCTCGCAACCGCCGGCACGCAGAACATCACGATCGCTTCTGTCGCCAACGGCAACAGCTACCGCATCACGCTGAACGATACGGCCGCCGCAAACGACCTCGGTGCCCGCACGTTCGAGTATGTTGCGAACGCCACCGACAGCGTTACCTCGGTCGCCGCAAACCTCGCTTCGCAGATCTCGAACTTCTTCGCCGCCACGGGCGAGACGAGCTACTCTGTGTCGCGCACCGATGACGTGATCTCGATCACGAACAGCTCGGGCGGCAACCTGTCGATCACCGCTGCTTCGGCAACGGGCGGTACGGCCGGCACCAGCTCGGGCGGCCTCGGCGCCCTGAACAACATCGACGTGACGACCAATGCCGGCGCAGCAGCTGCACTGACCTCGATCGAAACGCTGCTCGGCGTTGCCATCGATGCCGCTGCCGAGTTCGGTTCTTCGCAGAAGCGCCTCGGCGCCCAGAGCGAATTCGTCTCGACCCTGATCGATTCGCTGACCTCCGGTATCGGCGGTCTGACCGATGCCGACATCGAAGCTGCCTCGGCGAAACTGCAGGCCCTGCAGGTTCAGCAGCAGCTCGGCGTTCAGGCACTCTCGATTGCCAACCAGCAGCCGCAGACGCTTCTGTCGCTGTTCCGCTAAACGAATGACCAGGCCCGGGGGCAAGATGCCCCCGGGTTCCTACTTTGCTCCAGGAGGGATAGGTGCAGGCACTTGCGTTCAAGGCGTATGGCGAGATCGCCCAACGCACGGCAGGCGACAAGGAAGTCGAGTACGCTCTATTCCTTCAGATTACCGACGCGCTCGAAAGCGTCAAAGACCCTCAGACACGCTCCCTCTCAGACTGGGCCGATGCGATCAGCCGGAACCAGCAACTGTGGACCATCATTGCGACCGATCTGCTTCAGCCCGGTAATGGCCTTCCGGATGATCTGAAGCGAAGCCTGCTTTTCCTTTCCGAGTTCGTTCGTCAAACCTGCCTCAAGGTTTTCGAAGGCGAGGAGAGAATTGCCGATCTCATTGACGTCAACAGAACAGTGATGGCGGGCCTGGTTCGCCAGTCCGCCTCCAGCGTGGAAGAGGAAGGGACCTGATGTCCGGACTAGTACTGAAGATTGCACCCGGTGAACGCTTTATAGTGAACGGCGCCCTGCTCGAGAACGGCGACAAGCCAGCTCGGATCCGGATCGCCGACGGGAGCGCCCGTGTCCTTCGCTGCCGGGATGCACTTCGCCCGGAGGATGTAGATACCCCGGCGAAGCGGATTTACTTCGCCATCCAGCTTCTCATTACCGGCGATCTCGAAGTCGCTGAAACCGTTCCGGCGATTGATGCGGAATGTGCGGCGCTTCTTGATATCTTCAAGCCGATCGACCCGGAACTCATACCGACCCTGCGCTCCATGCTGAGCCGCGGCAACCACTATTCCGCCCTCTGCCATCTCCGCCAGATCCTCGCGATCGAAGCCCAGCTGCTTGCGCGGCGTGCCGGCGCTGAGGGTGTCGCTGCAAAGGTGGCGTAGGCGGTGTATCAGCCGGTCATCCCCCTCGCCGGGAACAGCGGTTGGAAGTTCCTGCAGTCGACGTACGACCGTCAGCTGCAGAGCCTTTCGAACTCGCCCCAGGTGAAGGCAGACCGGTCCTACCTGATCGAAAAATTCTCCGAACCCGTCACAACCGAAGCTTTCCTGAATGACAAGCGGCTCCTTCGCGTTGCGCTGACTTCCTTTGACCTGGGCGGCGAAGAGTGGAAACGCGGCTTCATCGACAAGGTTCTCAAGGAAGTCGCCGACCCCGAGAGCACATTTCTCGCGCGGTTGAACAACTCGAAGTACACGGCGTTTGCGAACGCATTCAAACCGGTCAATGGAAAGATCACGGTCACGCCGCAGGCACTGGACAAGATTGCAGAGGCCTTCGACAAGGCGACGTTCGAAACGGCGGTTGGCAATGTCGACGATTCCATGCGGCTGGCGCTCAACTATCAGTCTGACATCAAGGGGCTGATGGGCAACGGCTCGAGCGAAACCGCCATCCTCTACCGTATTCTCGGCGATGTCCCTGTACGGACCGTCCTTGAAACCAGTCTCAATCTGCCTACGGACATCCGGAAGCTGCCTATCGAAAAGCAGGCCGAACTGCTCAAGACGGGCCTTCAGAAGCTTGGCATAAACGATGTCAAGGATCTGGCGGATCCCGACCAGGTCGACCGGATGATCAAGCGCTTCCACGCGCTGCAATCGGTCCGGGAAGGCGCGTCGAATTATTCGCCCGCCGCAAATGCGTTGACGCTGCTCAATGGCGGCGTTGGCCTTGGCGGGCAGGCCGGAATCAACCTGCTGCTCAGCGGTCTCTGATCAGGTTTTGGTGGCTATGGCCTTTGCCGGCGCGCCTGTTTGCGCCGGGGCGCCAGCCCCAAGCAATTCCCGCAAGACGCTGAACGACATCTCGATTCCCTCCGGACACCGCGTCGCAACGAACGTATCGAGCGCCTGGAACAGGGCAATCGCCCGGTCGGAATTCTGGTCCTTGCCGAACTCGTAGAGGTTCGCCCTCAGCATCGGGGCCACTTCCTCGTAGAGCGCGATCATCCGCCGATACTCTTTCAGCAGTTCGTTCTCTTCCGCGGTCGCGGCGTGGGGCAGGCATCGCGACACGCTGCGCAGGACGTCAATCGCCGGAAACCGTCCGCGTTCGGCAATTGGCCGGGACAGGATGATGTGCCCGTCCAGCATGCCGCGGATCATGTCCGCCACCGGTTCTTCAAGGTCCGATCCGGCGACCAGCACGGAGAACACGGCGGTGATGTCGCCTTTCCCGTCCGTGCCCGGACCAGCGCGCTCGGCAAGTTCGGCAATCACGCGCACGGTAGACGGCGGGAAGGCGTTCAGTGCAGGCACTTCGCCCGCCAGCAGCGCCGTCTCCCGGTGCGCCTCGGCAAGGCGCGTGATGGAGTCGAACAGGAACAGTACATTGTGTCCCTGATCGCGGAAATGCTCTGCCGTCGCGATGGCGCAGTTCGCGGCGCGCTTCTTGGCACCGGGTGATTCGCTGGCCGTCGCCGTCACCACGACCGTGCGCTTGCGCATCTCGGGGGTAAGCGTGTGCTGCACGAACTCGTTCACTTCGCGGCCGCGCTCGCCGATCAGGGCGATGACGACCCTGTCGGCCTCAAGTCCGGTTGCCAGCGATCCAAGGAAGGTCGACTTCCCGATGCCGGAACCGGCAAACAGGCCGATCCTCTGGCCCCGGCAGAGCGGCAGCAGTGTGTCCGTCACCATCCAGCCGGTCGCCAGGCGCGGCCCCAGCCGCCGCCGGGCATGCGGGGGCAGGGCGGGGGCGTTCAGCCGACGGATGGACGACCGGATCGGCGCGGTCGCCGGGTCCCCGCCGGCAATCTCGCCCTTGTAGTTGATGACATGCCCCAGCCAGTGGTCGCCGGGCTCGATGCGCGCTTCCTGCTCGATTTCGACGCGGTCGCCGATGCGAATCGTGTCGCAGGGCGAAAAAAGCAGCGCGGTAACACTTTCCGCCGAGACGCTCAGGATCTCGCCATGGATCGTTTCGCCGGGTTTCTGGATCAGGATTTCGTTGCCGACCCCCGCCAGTTCGCTGATTCCAGCGACCTTCAGCATGCCCGGGGCCACATCCGTGACCGTGCCCCAGAGGGAATAAAGCCGCGTGGGCATGGAGGCCGGTTTGCTGCGCAAGTAAACAAAACCCCTTCGGTTGTTAACCTATTCTTCAATTAATCCGAACATTTTCTCAAAAGGTTAACCACGGTGACTCTGCCATGATTTCCGATGTGCAATTGTTCAAGGTCTACGGCGCGATGGCCCGTTATGCGGCCGAGGCGCAAAGCGTCAGCGCGGCCAACATCGCCCGGGCCAACGAGCCGGGCTACAAGGCCCAGCAGATCGAATCCTTTGATGCCTACCTTGCCCGGGTAAGCGCCAGCGGCGCCGCAGACCCCTTGTCGCAGGGCTTCCGGGTGACCGATTCGAACACACCGATGGCGCCAAACGGCAACAATGTCAGCCTCGAACAGGAAGTCTTCAACTCCGCCGAGGCGATGGGCCAGCATAACCTCGCCCTCTCCGTTTACACCAAATCGATGGACCTGCTCCGCACGGCCATTGGCCGCCGTCCGTAGGGAGAGGTTTCATGAACCCGCTTAAAGCCACCATGATGCAGGCCGTGATGGGCATGGAAGTCCAGTCCAAGCGGATGGGCATCACGTCTGAAAACATCTCGAACGTCGACACGCCCGGCTACAAGCGCAAGATGCTCCTTGTCGCGCCGCAGCAGACTTCTGCCGAACAGTTCCTCGCAACGCGTGTCCAGCTCGACCAGAGTGACGGCGCCCGCAACTTCGACCCTGAACATCCGATGGCGGATGCCGACGGCTATGTCACGCTTTCCAACGTCTCGCTGGTTACCGAACTCGCCGACATGCGCGAGGCCAACCGATCCTATGAAGCCAACCTCAATTCTTTCCAGCAGGCGCGGTCGATGTACCGCTCCCTGCTGGACGTCCTTCGCCGCTAGGGAGATCTGAATGTCGAGCCTCGGGTTCAATCCGTACACACAGCTGAACACGGCTGCCCGTGCGGTCGATACTGCGGGTGGCGCCGGCAAGGCCGAAGCGGCAGGCAACGCGGTCACCAACGGTATCGGTGATTTCCGCGCCGCCCTGCAGCAGGCCGAGCAGACCGCCATGCAGACGGCCGTCAGCGGCGCTGATCCGCATGCGATGGTGCAGGCGCTGAGCAATGCCGAGCTGATGCTGGATGCAGTTGTGACGATCCGCGACAAGGTCGTGGAAGCCTACCAGGAACTCCTGCGGATGCCGGTCTGAGGCGCGAAGCAGTCATGTCTGAAGGCGAGATTTTCGAAGTTCTGCGCGCCCATATGTGGGGCGCTGCGATGATGGGCCTGCCGATCCTGGCCACCACCTTGATCGTGGGCTTCGCCATCGGCCTTCTGCAGGCCCTGACCTCCATTCAGGAGATGACGCTGACCTTCATCCCGAAGATCCTCGCCGTCCTCATCGTTTTCTTCCTCTCGCTCGGTTACATGACCAAGGTCGCGCTCGACCTGTTCAACAACTGGGTCCTGCCGCTGATTGCCGGATAGATCCCGATGCCCAATATGAAAGCTTCCGGCCTCGCCAATCCGACCTCGCTGCTCGCGATCGGCCTGATGGTCATCATCCTCGTGATGGTCCTGCCGATGCCGGCATGGGTCATCGATATCGGCCTGACCATCTCTTTCGCCCTGTCCATCCTGATCTTCACGACTGTCATCTTCGTCGAGAAGCCGCTGGATTTCTCGTCCTTCCCCAGCATCCTCCTGGCAACACTTATCCTGCGCCTCGCGCTGAACGTGTCGTCCACCAAGCTCATCATCGGGCAGGGGCATATGGGCACGGATTCTGCTGGTCATGTCATCGAGGGCTTCGCCATGTTTGTCATGGGCGGAAACCTGTTCGTTGGTCTTGTGGTCTTTGCCGTCATCCTGATCGTGAACTTCATGGTGATCACCAAGGGTGCGGGCCGCATGGCGGAAGTCGGCGCGCGCTTCGCCCTCGATGCCATGCCGGGCAAACAGCTGGCCATCGACTCCGACCTCGCGGTCGGGGCCATCACGCATGAAGAAGCCAAGATCCGCCGCCAGCGCGAACAGGAAGAAGCCGCCTTCCTCGGCTCTCTCGACGGTGCTTCGAAATTCGTCAAAGGCGACGCCATTGCCGGCCTGCTGATAACCGTCCTGAACCTGCTCGCCGGCATCGGGTTCGGCGTCATCGCGCACCAGATGAGCTTTGTCGACGCGCTCAACAACTACTCGATCCTGACCGTCGGCGACGGCCTCGTCACGCAGATCCCTGCCGTCATCGTCTCGGTCGCTGCCGCGCTGCTCCTGTCCAAGGGCCGCGAAGAAGGCGCCATCGACCTTGCGCTCGGCAAGCAGCTGGCCGGCAACGCAACGCCGCTGCTCATCGTCGCCGGCATCCTTGCCGTGTTCGCGGTCCTGCCGGGCCTGCCGTTCCTGCCCTTCATGGTCGCGTCGGGCAGCTTCGCCGCGCTCGCCTTCCTGTTACGCAAGGACGAGAAGGAGAAGGCGAGTACAGTCGCGCAAGAAGCGCTCACCGCGCCGCCGAAACCTGCGCGGATCGGCGACTCCATCTACGCTGACGAGATCCACCTCGAAGTCGCGCCGGACCTCGTCAACATGGTGCTGGTCGGCGAGAACGGCTTCGAAAGCCGCATCGACAAGATCCGCCGCTACATCGCGGAGGAATACGGCTTCGTCCTGCCGCCGATCCGGATGACGGACAATCCGACGCTGAAAAAGAACGAATACCGCATCCGCATCCAGGGCGTGCGTCTCGATTCCGGTTTCCTTCGTCCCGGCAACGTGCTCGCCCTGATCGAGGACAACCAGCTGCCGCACCTGCAGGGCGAGAAAGTCCGCGAGCCCGTCTACAAGGCGGCTGCCCGCTGGCTTCCCAACAGCAAGAAGCAGGAACTCGCCGCCAGCGGCATCCCGACCGTCGAGCCGATGGAAGTCCTCGCGACCCATATGCTGGAAGTCATCCAGTCGAACTTCTCGCTCGTCTTTACCCGGATGGTCATGGTAGAGACGCTGGAAGCGCTCACCAAGATCAGCGACACGGACCGCGCCGCCGCCAACCAGCGCTTCCTCGACGAGTACATTCCGGGCAAGGTCACGCCCGAAGTCCTCCTGTCGGTCCTCCGTCTTCTGCTGGCTGAGCGTATCTCGATCCGGAACCTCTTCCTGATCGTCGAGACCATCGCCGAGGTGAAAGCCCAGAATCTCGCCATCGCACGTATCGTCGAACTCGTCCGCCAGCGCCTCGCCTTCCAGATCGTCGACCGTCTGCAGGACGATCAGGGCCGCCTGCCGTTGGTCCAGCTTTCGGCCAACTGGGAGCAGAAATTCGCCGAGTATGAAGTCAACGGCGAAGGGGGCAGCGCCGATATCGCCCTGCCGCCGGAGCTCTTCGGTGAGCTGATCAACGCCATTCAGGCCCGCCTCAACGAAGTGGCCCAGAAGGGGATCGTCGCCGCCGTGGCTACCACGTCGCGCCGCCGCCGCTTCCTGCAGACCGTTCTCGCCAGCAAGGGCATCCGCAATGCTGTCGTCGCCTATGAAGAAATCAGCGCCAAGAGCAAGCCCTACATTATCGGCATTGCGTAATGGGCGCCGGTCTTCCGTTGCCGGAAGATCTGACGGCGTGGATCGCGCTGTTCATGACAGTCGTGGCGCGCCTGTCCTTCATCATCTTCTTCATGCCCGGAATCGGCGAGCAAGTCATCCCGATGCGCGCCCGCGCTTTCCTGCTAATCGGCATTGCACTGGCGATGACAACCTCGGGCCTATTCCCAGCGCCGGCCAGCACGCAGTTCGTGGACCTCGCAGGGCTCCTCGCGACGGAAGTATTCATTGGCTTCGCCCTCGGCGTCATGCTGCGGCTCACCATCTGGATGCTTACGATCGCCGGCTCGGTCATCGCGCAGTCGATCGGCCTGTCACAATTCCTGGCGCCGTCCCTCGAACACGAAGCGCAGACCCTTACCGCCAACATGCTGTCGATGGCCGGCGCCGCCGTCCTCCTCTCGGCGAACTTCCATGTCGAGGTGATTGTCTCCCTGATCCGCCTTTACGGCGATATCCCGCTCGGCGCCTTGACGCTCCTCAGTGGGCCCATGCTTGCACAAAGCTTCTTCTCGGCCTTCAGCTTCGCCATGCTGCTGGCCTGGCCCTTCGTGGCGATCAACCTCATCTACAACATCTGCCTCGGCTTCATAAACAAGGCGCTGCCATCCCTGATGGTTGCCTTTGTCGGCGCCCCGTTCATGGTCAGCGCCGGAACCATGCTGCTCGCCCTCTCGGTTGCAGGCCTTCTGATTGCCTGGAAAGACCGCGCCCTGCAGGTCATCGGATGGATGTGAGCTGAGCCATGGCCGAAGAGAACGACAGTGGTGAAAAGGAATTCGAGGCCACCGAGGAGCGCCTCCGGCAGGCGCGCGAGGAAGGTAACGTCCCGCAATCCAAGGAAGCCAACGCGATGGCGCTGGTCCTCGGCATGGTGCTGTCGGCCTACGTCCTCAAGGTCATGGTTGGGGAGAACCTGTTCAAGGACTTCTCGTCGATCCTCTATCACAGCGATGCCTTCGCCCATGATGCCTTCGAATCCGGCGGCAGCACCATCTGGGTCTGGGTCGGCTCCATCACCCTGCACATCCTGCCGATCTTCCTCGTGCTGGCGGCCTTCGTGCTGATCGCCCTGGTCGTCCAGCGCGCAATCGTCTTTTCACTGAAGAAGATCGAACTGGACATTAAGAAGATCTCGCCCGCCGAGAATTTCAAGAAACGCTATGACAGCCGTGGCCTGCTCGACTTCCTGAAAGACACCGTGAAGCTGATCTTCGCCGGCATCATCGGCACGGTCTTCCTCATGCAGTTCGTGCAGAGCTACTATGGCAGCGCTGAAGTCCAGATGGGGAACTTCTACGAGTTCACCTTTGATCAGACCCTGCGCCTGATCTTCTTCTTCCTCGCCTTCCAGGTTGCCCTTGCGGTGATCGACCTGCCCCTGCAGCGCCAGCTCCACATGAACAAGCTGAAGATGTCGCGCGAGGAGATGAAGAAGGAAATGAAGCAGAGCGAAGGTGATCCCGAGCTCAAGCAGTCCCGCCGCCAGGAGGCGCAAAAAATTGCGGGCGCCCAGATGCTCAAGAACGTGCCGCAGGCTACCGTCATCATGGTCAACCCAACCCATTATGCCGTGGCCCTGAAATGGGATCCCGAAAGCCAGAAGGCGCCGGTCGTCGTGGCCAAGGGCGTCGACCATCTCGCCGCTAAGATCCGCGAGATCGCCACCGAACACCGCATCCCGATCTACCGCGACCCGCCCGCCACCCGCTCCATCTACAATCTCGTCGAGATCGACGAGGAAATCCGCCCGGAGCATTTTGCCGCCGTCGCCGCCGCCATCCAGTTCATCGACCGCGTCAAGAACCAGACAACCTGACACGCCATGCCGAAACAACGCGAAGTCCTCCGAAAGATCGTCGCGCTAAAGCGCCAGAGCGCGGAGCAACACCTGCGCGCGGTACAGCTGGATGTTGAGCGGATCGAAGCCGGCATCGCCGCGCTTCGCGACGGACTAAGGGCGATGGACGAGGTGAGGGCGGGATTTGACGCGCACCGTCTCGCCGAAGAGAACGGCCATGCGCGCAAGCTCATCGCAGATTTCGGCGCCGCCGAAACGGCACTTGTCCACAAGCGGTCAGAACTGCACGAAGCCCGCGAAGCCCTGAAACGCGCGTTCCATTCCGAAGAACGCCTCGGCGAGGCAGGCGCTCAGGGCTGATCCCGGCCTACCAGTGCGGCGGGGGTGGTTCGTCGCCCGGATCGCGCCCGCCCTGCGGCGCGAGGTTCGCGACATGCGCCGTTAGCCGCGCCAGCTGCTGCGACAGCCGGTCGATTTCCTTCCATTGCGCAATCACGGTCCTGTTCAGGTCTTCGATCACTTCGTCCTGATGGACAATGCGGATTTCAAGAGCGTCTAGGCGGGTCGTATCGGTCATCTGCGGGCTCATAGCCTGCCGCGCCCCGCCCCGCCAGACCGGTCGCGCGCCTGCCCTGGCATCTGGCCATCCGGCACGGCGCAGGCTAAGCGCTGTGCACTGCTCCTGAGGAACCAGACGCGCCTGTGACCCGCCCAGACTACCGCTTCTCCGTCGCCCCGATGATGGACTGGACGGACCGGCATTGCCGGGCCTTCCACCGCCTGCTGACGAAACGCGCGCTGCTCTGGACGGAGATGGTGACGGCAGATGCGGTGCTGCATGGCCCGCGCGAACGCCTCCTCGGCTTCAGCCCGCAGGAACACCCGCTCGTGCTCCAGCTCGGTGGGTCAGATCCTGCCAAGCTTGCCGAAGCTGCCCGCATCGCCGAAGGCTTCGGCTATGACGAGGTGAACCTAAACTGCGGCTGCCCGTCAGAGCGGGTGCAGTCCGGCGCGTTCGGCGCCTGCCTGATGG